>JBAQJB010000291.1:0-2577 GCA_049289155.1 Chitinophagaceae bacterium | reverse complement strand
CGGGCGTTATCTTCCGCAATACATGGAACTAAGAAAAAAGTATACTTTTTTTGAAAGATGTGAAACGCCGGAATTGGCTGCTACTATTACATTACAGCCTATTGATATTATGCAGGTGGATGCTGCCATTTTATTTTCAGATATACTTGTTGTGCCCAAAGCCATGGGATTGGAAGTACAAATGATTGAAAATAAAGGCCCGGTTTTACCGAATCCAATTAAGAGTTTGGAAGATATGCATCGGATAGCTGTTCCCGATGTACAAGACAAATTGTGGTATGTATTTGAAGCGATCAAATTATGCAAACAACAATTAAATAATCGTGTTCCACTAATCGGTTTTGCCGGTGCTCCATGGACAATACTTTGTTATATGGTGCAAGGAAAAGGTTCCAAAACTTTTGATGAAGCCAAAGCATTTTGCTATGCAAACCCTGAGCTGGCACATCGTTTATTGCAAATGATCACAGACACAACCATTGCATATTTAAAAGCACAGACATTGGCCGGTGCTGATATTATACAAGTCTTTGATAGTTGGGGCGGCTTATTGGGAAAAGAAGATTTTGAAAATATTTCTTATCCTTACCTGCAACAGATTCTTGACGCTTTAAAAGAAATTGTACCAGTTATTATTTTCGCAAAAGGCGCCTGGCAATCGCTTGAAACCCTGTCCGGCAGCGGCGCTGCGGCATTGGGCATAGACTGGTGCATCACGCCGCAACACGCAAGAGCCTTCGCAGGAAGTAATATTGTGTTGCAGGGAAATTTTGATCCCGCAAAATTGTTAGCGCCTATTCCGACAATCATTTCTGAAACAAAAAAAATGATGGCTGCATTTGGCAGCAATTTACATATTGCGAATTTGGGCCATGGCATTTTACCTAATGTGCCTGTTGATCATGCGCGTGCTTTTATTGAAACAGTAAAAAATTATGTGCATTAAATTATTTATATAAAACACATAAAATGCATTTACAAAAAAGAGGAAGGATTGTACGGAGGAATGAAGCTATCCGCGCAATGGTGGCAGAAACTATTTTAACGCCACAGGATTTCATCGCGCCATTATTTATAGAAGACGGCAGAAATATTTCGCATGAAATTCCTTCTATGCCGGGCTATTTTAGAAGATCATTAGATCTTACGATCAAAGAGATAAAAGAAATGAAAGAGTTTGGTATAAAAAGCATTTTGCTTTTTGTAAAATCGGATGATGCGTTAAAAGATAATACGGGAAAAGAATCCTGGAATGAAAATGGCCTGATGCAAAATAGTATTAAAGCCATTAAAGATGCATTACCGGAAATGCTTATCATGACTGATGTTGCGCTGGATCCATACTCTTGTTACGGCCATGATGGAATTGTAAAAAATGGTGAAATTGTAAATGATGAAACAGTGGAGGCATTGGTAAAAATGAGCCTCAGCCATGCAAAAGCCGGGGCTGATTTTGTTGCACCGAGTGATATGATGGATGGACGAATTGGCGCTATTCGCAAAGCCCTGGAAGAAAATAATTATAACCAAACTGGCATCATGAGTTATGCTGCAAAATATGCTTCCTGTTTTTATGGCCCATTCCGTGACGCACTCGATAGCGCGCCGGGATTTGGTGATAAAAAAACATACCAGATGAATCCTGCAAACCGTATTGAAGCTGTTCGTGAAGCATTGATGGATGAAGAAGAAGGCGCTGATATCGTGATGGTAAAACCAGCCATGGCTTATTTGGATATTATTCGTGAAGTGAAAAATGCAGTGCACATTCCGGTGAGCGCTTACCAGGTAAGCGGTGAATATGCCATGATCAAAGCGGCTGCAGCAAATGGCTGGATCGATGAAGAGACAGCAATGATGGAAAGTTTGCTTTCAATTAAAAGAGCCGGCGCAGCTATTATTGCAACCTATTTTGCGAAAGATGCCGCAGCATTTTTAAATGCATACAATGAAAAATAATCTTGTCCGAAAATATAATATTCCAGGGCCACGATACACAAGTTATCCTACTGTTCCCTATTGGAATGAAAAACAATTTTCTCTTTCACAATGGACAGAAACCGTGAAGCGAAGTTTTGATGAAAGCAATGAACAGGAAGGCATCAGCGTGTATATTCATTTACCTTTTTGCGAAAGCCTTTGCACTTTTTGTGCCTGCCATAAAAGAATCACTAAACAACATCAGGTAGAAACACCTTATCTCGAAGCCGTGTTGAAAGAATGGGAAATGTATGTTCAGCTACTTGGAAAAAAACCACGCATAAAAGAATTGCATTTGGGCGGCGGCACACCAACATTTTTCAGCCCGGAAAATTTAAAATATTTATTGGAAGGAATACTTTCCAAATCAACAATTGCAGAAAACCCGGAATTTAGTTTTGAAGGCCATCCAAACAATACAACATATAATCACCTGGAAACCTTATACAGACTGGGTTTCAGGCGTGTGAGTTTTGGTGTGCAGGATTATGACCACAAAGTGCAGAAAACAATCAACCGTTTGCAACCGTTTGAAAATGTAGAACGTGTAACCGACTGGGCGCGGGAAATTGGTTATAAAAGTATTAGTCATGACCT
>JBAQJB010000290.1:0-18745 GCA_049289155.1 Chitinophagaceae bacterium | reverse complement strand
GCTGATCAGTATGTCAGATAATGAATGGGTACATTCCCTGGAAAAAAACCAATATCAATTATTAAGAAATTGCAACAGGAATGATGCAACATTTCAAATGAATTTGCAGAAACCATTTTTTAAAATTGCGAAAAAAATAAATCTTTCTGATTGGGAAGCAGTTCCGGATTTCTTTAAAGAGAATTTCAAAGAAATTTTACATATGTTGTAAGCTTAACTGCCCAGGCGGTGAAATAAATCTTTGAACTGAGAATCCCAAAGCCGGGATTGGTCCTTGATCTCACTTTTTTCTCCAAAATCATTGACCACTAAAATTGTTTGATTGGCAACTTCACTGCTATCGATCCGGAATTCCCAATATTCCTCTTTAGGCGATTCGAGCCAGCGAAAACGGATAAACTTATCCTGTTCTTTCCCTACAACTTCAGCTTTTTCAGAAGAACCATCCCATAAAAAGCTGAACACACTGTCGCGCTCATCCACCGTGTCTGCAAACCATTCCTGAAGGCCCGCCGGAGTTGACAAAAATTCGTACAATATTGCAGGTGAACAGCGTACCGGGTATTCTAAAGTAAATAATTGTTTCTTAGCCATGTTCTTCATTTTTTCTATCTTCTGTTGGGCTGCAAAGTATTAAATAATAATTACCATAAAAATAATATTTACGTTCATTTTTATTATTTGCAAAAAAGAAATTGAAAACTGCATTTCTACACCCTAAAAATATTTTGAAAAAATAAAAAAAAAGTTTATTTTGCATTTCATTAGCATTTCCTCCCCAATAGAAAAGTTCTGAAGAACTTAAATATAATTTTTCATCATTAAAGGAAAACACATGGGAATGCGAAAATTACTTATCAGCAAATCCATTACAAGCCGGGAAACGCTCAGCCTGGCTAAATATATGGCAGAAGTAGCACGGTATAAACTGTTGCAACCAAAAGAAGAAGCAAAGCTGGCAAAACTTATTAAATCCGGTGACGAACAAGCACTGCAGCAATTGGTAAATGCCAATCTCCGTTTTGTGATTTCAGTGGCAAAACAATATGAGAAGCATGGCCTCAGTTTATCAGACCTTATCAATGAAGGCAACCTCGGATTGATCAAAGCCGCAAAACGGTTTGATATGACGAAGGGTTTCAAATTCATTTCCTATGCAGTATGGTGGATCCGGCAATCTATAATGCAAGCCATTGCAGATCAAAGCAGGATGGTTCGTTACCCACTTAATAAAATCACGCTTAATTCACATGTGAATATGGGTATTGAAAAATTAATGCAGGTGTATGAAAGAGACCCAACAATACAGGAATTGGCAGACAGCCTGAAAATGAACGAAGATGAAATTTTATCTGCATTACAAATAACTATCCGGCATATAAGTTTTGACGCGCCGCTACTGAATGAAGATGAAAGTAGTATGTATGATTTAATAGAAGATAAAAATTGTAAAAGTGTCGACGACAACCTTGCCTACACGGAATCATTGAAAGAAGATATACAAAATATTTTAAGCATGCTTACTGCAAGACAAAAAGAAATTGTATCTGATTTTTTCGGTTTGGGGTTGGAAAACCCCTTAAGCCTTAACGAAATAAGCCATAAACTGAATTTAACAACAGAAAGAGTACGCCAGATAAAGGATAAAGCGATTTTAAAAATAAAAAATTCCAAATCTTCGAGGAGAAAATTACATGTGTATTTAGGTGCATAAATTAAAGGCTTTGTTTGGAGTATATACATACTTAAAAATTGAGCATTGGCGTATTCAAAAAATCTTTTTTTTGGATAACTGCATAAATTGAAAAAACTATTGTTTGTTAGTTTGAATTTCAACGCTTTGAAATATCTTTGCAGTTCCATCAAAAAAGAAAGTTTATGCCATCATCAAAGAATTATCCTTCAGCACAACTTATTGAAACAGGATTAACGAATGAAAATATTTTTTACCAGGAAAGTCCGGAAACCCTTACGCAACAAGCGGTTGAAAGGGGGCAGGGAACTTTAAACAATACCGGTGCTCTTTGTATCAATACCGGAAAATTTACAGGCCGAAGCCCCTTAGACAAGTTTATAGTAAAAGATGCCATTACAGAAAAATCCGTTAACTGGAATAATTTTAATATTCCAATTGATGAAAAATATTTTTTCCAGCTTAAAACAAAATTGCTTGATTACTTAAATAAAAAAGAGGAAGTATGGGTTCGTGATTGCGCGGCATGTGCCGATGAAAAATACCAGATAAAGATCCGCGTCATTAATGAAAATCCGTGGAGCAACCTCTTTGCCTACAATATGTTTTTAAGGCCGGAGTCTTCCAGCCTTGACAATTTTTCTGCTGACTGGACAATCCTGCAGGCACCAGGTTTTTTTGCAGACCCAGAAGTAGATGGAACGCGCCAGGGAAATTTTGCCATCATATCTTTTACACATAAAATGGTATTGATTGGTGGTACAGGTTATACAGGAGAAATTAAGAAAGGCATTTTTTCAATTCTTAATTATATTCTACCTTATGATAAAAATGTTTTAAGCATGCATTGCAGTGCAAACATGGGCCATGATGGTGATGTAGCTATTTTCTTTGGACTGAGTGGAACAGGTAAAACAACACTAAGTGCTGACCCTGCAAGAAAATTGATTGGGGATGATGAACATGGCTGGACTGATAATTCAGTATTTAATTTTGAAGGTGGCTGTTATGCAAAATGCATTGACCTGAGTGAAGATAAAGAACCGGAAATTTATAAAGCCATTCGGCCCGGCGCTTTACTCGAAAATATTGTATTCTATGAAGGCACGAATGAAATAGATTTTTCCAATAAATCCATTACAGAAAATACAAGGGTAAGTTACCCGCTTTCATTTATTAGTAATGCATTAGAACCAAGTATTGGTAAATTACCTAAAAATATATTCCTGCTTACCTGTGATGCCTACGGCGTATTGCCACCAGTGAGCCGGTTATCAGCAGGACAGGCTATGTACCAGTTTATCAGTGGTTATACTGCAAAAGTAGCGGGTACAGAAGCCGGCGTTACTGAGCCAAAAGCTACATTTAGTGCATGTTTCGGGGCTCCTTTTTTACCACTACATCCCGGGTATTATGCAGAAATGCTTGGTAAAAAAATGAACCGGCATAATGTACATGTCTGGATGATAAATACTGGCTGGAGCGGAGGTGGTTATGGTGTTGGAAACCGAATGAAACTGGCTTATACACGGGCAATGATTACAGCAGTTTTAAATGGTGAATTGGATAATGTGGACTTTGAAATGCACCCGGTATTTAAAATGGAAATGCCTAAGACATGTCCCCAGGTTCCATCCGAATTATTAAATCCCCGGAATACCTGGTCTGATAAAAGTGAATATGATAAAAAAGCACATGAACTGGCCACACATTTCAGGAAGAATTTTGAAAAATTTGAATCAGGTGTTTCACAGGAAATCCTGGATTCCGCTCCTGTTGTATAAGGGCGGATGATATAAATAAAAAAAAATAACCAGGTTGATGCCTGGTTATTTTTTTTGCCTGAAGATTTTGAACGTTGTTTTAAAATCAAATTCAATTAAAGATCACTTATTATTGCATTGCTGTTATTTTCCATTAATTCCACGCTGCGGTTGATAAAAGCAGTTAACTCATTTCCTTTTAAAAGTCCCTGTGACAGCAAGGCCAGGTCTGCTAAATTCCGCACTTGTTTTTCCTGCTTCTCTTTATTTTCCTCAGTTAAAATTTTTGCATAAACGGGATGGTTGCCATTTACAGTGAGTGTTACTTCATCCGGCATTTGAGCATAGAAAGCTGACATGCCATTTCCATTCATTGATGCCATATCTTTCATCCGGCGGGTAAATTCTGGCCGGGTTGCGATTACAGGAGGTGTTTGTTCATTCAAACCTTTTATATCCGTTTGTACATGCAAATCAGGCATATCAAAAGTGAATAAAGATTTTAATTTTTCTGTTTCATCTTTTGATAAAACACTTTCTGATTGTTCATTTTTGTCAACCAGGTTTTCAGGAATATCGGCATCTACCCGAACAAAATGTACATCATTCCATTTCATTTCCATAGCATTGATAAATGCAGTATCTACAAGTGTTTCCAGCAATACAACCGTATAACCCGATTTTTCGCAGGCCTGTATATAAGGATCCTGTTGCGTAGCATTTGTTGCATAAATAACAACATGCTTTCCTTCTTTATTTTTTTGTAATGTTTCTGTTGCCTTTTTGTATTCATCCAATGTATAAAAAATGCCTTCCGGTTTTTCAGTAGATTCCATAACGAAAAACTGGATCGCTTTTTCCAGGAATTTGTCTTCCGTCATCATACCATATTTTACAAACAAGCCAAGGCTTTCCCATTTTGCTTCAAATGATTTCCGGTCATTTTTAAAAATCTCTTCGAGTTTATCTGCAACTTTCTTGGTGATATGTGCATTAATTTTTTTCACATTCGGATCCCCCTGCAGGTAGCTGCGGCTTACATTGAGGGGAATATCCGGGCTATCAATCACACCATGCATCAACATTAAAAACTCCGGTACAATATCTTTTACTTCATCAGTTACAAATACCTGGTTACTGTATAATTGAATTTTGTCTTTTTGAATTTCAAAACTCTGTTTGATTTTAGGGAAATATAAAATACCCGTTAGATGAAATGGATAATCTACATTCAGGTGTATCCAGAATAAAGGTGTTTCACTAAAAGGGTATAATTCTTTATAAAAATCCTGGTAATCTTTATCCGTTAATGTAGATGGTTTTTGTATCCATAATGGATTTGTATTATTGATAGGTTTTTCTTCCTTCACCTCTTTTGCTTCAACCGTTTCATCATCTTTAATGTCCCCGGCTTTTTCATCCGTATTTTTAAAATAAATGGGCACTGGCAGAAAGCGGCAGAATTTTTTCAAGATGCTTTCAATCCGGTGCGGCTCCAAAAATTCTTTACTTTCTTCATTGATATGTAAAACGATAGAAGTACCCCGTTCTGCTTTTTCTGTTTCCCGGAGTTCGTATTCCGGGCTGCCATCACAAATCCAATGGACAGCAGGTTCATCTTTAAAACTCTTCGTAAAAATTTCCACTTCATCACTAACCATAAAAGCACTGTAAAAACCCAGGCCGAAATGACCGATGATACTGGCATCTTTAAATTTATCCAGAAATTCTTCTGCGCCACTGAATGCGACCTGGTTGATGTATTTTTCCACCTCATCTTTTGTCATGCCTACACCATGATCAGCGATCGTGAGTGTTTTTAAAGTGGGGTTTAAAATCACATCGATCCGGAGATCACCTAATTCACCTTTAGCTTCGCCGATGGACGTTAATGTTTTTATTTTCTCAGTGGCATCAACCGCATTACTTACTAATTCGCGTACGAATATTTCATGATCACTGTACAGGAATTTCTTGATGATAGGAAATATATTCTCTGTTTGTACTTTAATTTGTCCTTTAGCCATAATTTTATTTTGATTTTAAAACGTGTAAATAATTTGTCAAATAAAATACCAGTTTAAGGATTCATGACATGTTGACAAAAATATTTATTGCCTGAGCATTAAAAAACCCGGTTCTTACACCAGGTTTTGAATTTATATTTTAAATGAAAAATTAGTTTGTTTCCCTTCCGGCAATAAGCTGATCCTGTAAAGTTTTCAATTCATCCCAATTTCCTTTCGCTGCAAGTCCTGCTTGTTCAGGCCAGCTTGTAGGATCCTGTGCATTGAACTGGCCTTCTGCGGCATCTAAAATTTCTTTTAAACCTTCCGGTGTGGAAGCAGCCATTTTTTCAAAAGAATCAATACCAGCTCCTTGCAATGCTTCTGCTACTTTTGGACCTATGCCCTCAATTTTTTTGAGGTCATCCATTGTTGAATCCGCTGCATGATCCGCAGTTTCTTTTTTAGAAACAGGTGTACTTGCATCCGTTTTTTTAGTACTACTTCTACCACGCCTGGTTTTTTTGCCTTCTTCTACTTTTGAAGTACCTTTTGTATATACATCATTAAAATCCACCAGTTCAATCATGGCTTTCGGGGCATTATCACCCACACGTATGCCTAATTTTAAAATGCGTGTATAGCCGCCGGGGCGGCTGGCGATTTTTGGCCCAACAACTGTGAATAATTCTTTTACAGCCGCTTTATCCTGCAGGTAACTGAATACTATTCTGTGCTGGTGCATGATATCCTGGCTGGTTTCTGATTTTTTTGTTTTTGTAATAAGTGGTTCAACGTAGGTACGTAAAACTTTTGCTTTGGTCAGCGTTGTTGTAATACGTTTATGAACGATCAACTGGCTGGCAAGATTGCTGAGAAGGGCATCTCTATGGGCTTTTTTACGACCCAGGTTTTTGTTTTTATCTCCGTGTCTCATGACTTTGTTTTTTTACCCTGCACCGTGTCAGGAATTGCAGGATTTTGTGAATAGGAAAGGGGTTGATATATTACAATCAACCCCATTTTAAATTATTAATTATCAAGATCAGTTAAACCCAATTTCGGAAGGTCCATACCAAAATGTAACCCTCTTTCACCAAGCACCTGCTCAATTTCACTCAATGATTTTTGACCGAAATTCCTGAACTTCATGAGGTCTTCCTGCTCATACTGAACAAGTTCGCTCAATGAATTGATTTTAGCAGCTTTCAGGCAGTTAAAAGCACGGACAGAAAGATCGAGGTCTTCCAAAGGTGTCTTTAAAATTTTCCTTAATTGCAATACCTGCTCATCTACTACATCCTCTTTTTTGTCTTCTTTATTATCAAAAGTAATATTCTCATCTGTGATGATCATGAGGTGCTGAATCATAATACGGGAAGCTTGTTTGACAGCCTCTTCCGGGTTAATTGTACCATCTGTTGCTACATCCAGGATCAATTTTTCAAAATCGGTTTTTTGTTCCACCCTGTAATTTTCGATTGAATATTTTACATTTTTGATAGGAGTATGAATTGAATCAATAGGGATATAGCCAAATGGAGTGTCTTTAATTTTATTTTCTTCGGAAGGCACATATCCACGGCCTTTACCGATAGTAATTTCTATAAGAATCCGGGCAGTCGTATCCAGTGTACAAATTAATTGATTCGGATTCATTACCTGGAAAAGTTGAGTTGCTTCTCCGATTATGCCGGCATTGAATTCAGTGCTGTTCTGGATATTTAGGGTAATCTTTTCAGTACTGATTTCCTGGTCTGTCAGTTTTTTAAAACGAACCTGTTTCAGGTTAAGGATCATCTCAGTCACATCTTCAGTCACACCTTTTATAGTAGCAAATTCGTGATCGATGCCTTCAATTTTTATACCTATGATGGCATACCCTTCCAGGCTGCTCAATAAAACCCTTCTAAGGGCATTTCCAATTGTCAAACCAAATCCTGGTTCTAATGGACGGAATTCAAATTGCCCTTCAAAATCAGTAACTTTTTGTAAAACGATTTTGTCGGGTTTTTGAAAATTCAATATTGACATATAGCTGTTTTTAATTTTTTCCGGTATTTATAATTCCGGGAATTTTGAAAATGATTTTCACTCAATTATTTAGAATACAATTCCACGATCAATTGCTCGCGTATATTTTCCGGAACATTTTCCCTATCGGGGTATGTTACGAATGTGCCTTTCTTTTCATTGTCATTCCAGTCAAGCCAGGTAAATTTATTATTCTTACCCCTGATGAAACTTGTAAGAGAAGCATTGTTACCACTTTTATCTTTAAAGGTGATCATATCCCCTGGTTTTAACTGGTATGAAGGGATGTTCACCACATTGCCATTTACCATAATATGTTTATGGCTAACAAGCTGGCGGGCTGCCGGCCTTGAAGGTGCAATGCCAAGACGGAATACTGTATTATCCAAACGTGCTTCCAGTAAGCGTATCAGGTTTTCACCGGTAACACCTTTGAGCCTTGCGGCTTTGTCAAAAGTATTGTGAAATTGCCTTTCTAAAACACCATATGTGTATTTAGCTTTTTGCTTTTCTTTTAACTGAAGTGCATATTCGCCCAACGTTTTCCTCTTACGTGTAGCGCCATGCATTCCGGGAGGATTGCTGTTTTTTGTCAGCCATTTCCCATTTCCAAGAATGGGTTCCCCGAACATGCGGCAAATCTTTGTTTTAGGTCCTGTGTAACGTGCCATTTGTGTTGTTGATTTTTTAATGTCGGTAAGCTATCGGTAAAAATCTAAAATGAATAGCATACCCTTGTTAAGAATGCCCTTTCGGGTTTAAAAAAATATTGAATAAATTAAACTCTTCTCTTTTTTGGTGGACGGCAACCGTTGTGTGGCATGGGAGTTACGTCTTTGATCATTGCAATCTCAATACCACTTTGGGCCAGGGAGCGGATAGCTCCTTCGCGGCCAGATCCCGGGCCTTTTACAAAAACGTCTACTTTTTTCAGCCCGGCATCCATTGCAATTTTAGCTGCATCCTGCGCAGCTGTTTGTGCTGCGTATGGTGTATTTTTCTTGGATCCGCGAAATTTCATCTTTCCTGCGGATGACCAGGAAATAACCTGTCCCTGTTTATTGGTAAGGGAAACGATGATGTTATTAAAAGTAGCATTGATATGCGCTTCACCATAAGAATCCACTTTTACAATTCTTTTTTTGGAAGATGCTTTTTGTCCGCCTTTTTGTTCTTTCGCCATTTGATTTTTTTAGGTAATCTGAAATTTTATAAATAGAACCTTTTACAAGGTTACCTGGTATTACTCCTGCTTTGTTTTAAGCGATCCATAAAACCCGGATTTGTATAAACACCATGCAAACAGATAACTGGATGCATGGTATCAATTTATTTTTTAGGTGCTTTTTTCTTACCAGCAACTGTTTTACGTTTTCCTTTCCGGGTACGGCTGTTTGTACGGGTACGCTGACCTCTCACCGGTAAGCCTTTCCTGTGACGAAGCCCCCTGTAGCAGGCTATGTCCAGGAGACGTTTGATACTTGTTTGCACTTCGCTGCGCAAAGCACCCTCCACTTTAAATTCATTACTGATCACATTCCGGATAGCACCTTGTTCGTCGTCATTCCATTCATTCACTTTTTTATCATATCCAACACCTGCTTTATCCAAAATATCTCTTGCCCTGGAGCGGCCAATGCCATAAATATAGGTAAGACCTATTTCACCCCTTTTGTTTTTTGGTAAATCAATACCAGCTATACGAGCCATATAAAAACTTTGATTTTAATGTATAATGATTATCCCTGGCGCTGTTTAAAGCGAGGATTTTTTTTGTTAATTACATATAGCCTGCCCTTTCTGCGAACAATTTTGCAGTCCACGCTACGTTTTTTAATTGATGCCCTGACTTTCATAATCTATTTTTTATAAACAGGCTTAACCTGCATTAATAAAACAATTCAAAAATTTTTAAAAAGAAATACACAGTTTATTTATACCTGAATATTATCCTTCCCCGGCTCAAATCATATGGGCTCATTTCCACACCAACTTTATCTCCCGGCAATATGCGGATATAATGCATCCTCATTTTTCCCGAGATTGTGGCTAATATTTCATGACCGTTTTCCAGCTTCACCCTAAACATTGCGTTACTCAAAGCTTCGAGAATAATTCCATCCTGTTTAATAAGTGGCTGTTTCGACATATAATTTTTGGGAGCGCGAAGATAGGAGCTTGCATTGGAATAGAAAAATTTAACAGAAACTTTTCGCGTGGTGTTTTAAATAATTTCCTCAAAATTATGCTTTTTTTGGGAAAATCATTTGAATCTGGCTGAAATATAGGCTTCCAATTCTGCCGGAGGCAGATGAGAAATTTTTTCCAGGTGCTTATTTTTTTTAATATCGATGCCTTTATTATATACCAAAATCATTGCATGAATTCCTTCCCGGCTGGCCGAAAGATTGGTAAAATCTGTTTTATGCCGGATATAATAACTGGAATATGCGGCTAAAAAAACATTCAGTAACTGAATATTATTATTATAGAGTTTAGTAATCTCATCTGTAATATCTATCGTCAATGCAGGTGTACCGCTCACCCATTTCCAGACAAATTCATTTACTTTTTTTCTTTCCTGGGTGTTTTTATCAAGGTCAGTATTGGTGAGCCAGTTGGAAGATTCCAGGACAAGTGGTTCGGCAGCTTCAAAGTCCTCTTTTGTGCGCATATCCGCATTTTCAGGGATTTGAGGCATTTGCTGAGCTTTAAGAATTAAGGGGCCAAGGCAGATTAAAATTAGTAGCAAAACAAATTGGAAGCTTTTCATTTTACAAAAATAGGAAATGATTTAATTGTACTGAGGTCAATTCCTTTAGCTATTTACAAGCTATTATATAATAACATCTACTGAATCTCCTTTACTGCCATTTGAAATCACTGAATAATAAGCCAATTCCACTACACTGCCTTTATCTTTATAGGTAACCAGGTATTTGACTACATATTTATCCCTGTTATTTGAAGCGGGTATTGTGACTGTCTGTGCTTCTACTTTTTCAAAACCTGCATTTTCATTCAGGTGAATATCATTTAATGTTTTTTCCCAAATTGTAGTAGGCTTGCTGCCATGCCATTTAGTGATCGTAATTTGTACATCAGCCACTGCATTGGCATATACCGGAAGCGCATATCTCTTTTCAGTGCCAATATTTAAATTAACTTCTTTAGCTACCTGCTTTTCCGGGAGAATAAATGCTTTTATAGGATTGAAAAAAATTATACCCAAAACAGTAGCAATGAGGATGGTAGCAAACACTTTGATCTTTTTCATGATATTTAATTTAGTACTTGTTTAAAATTATTACATGACAAAAGTAGGTATTATGTAATACATGGTACATGGCAATGGATTAGGCGGTACTATTTTTGGATGAATGGTAAAATATTCATTTGAAATTTCAAATAACTTGGTAGAATACACTTTTAAAAATTCAAATGGATGAATTTTTAAATGCCTGTTTTCAGAAAATGGCAAAAAAAAACCCGGAGAACCCGGGTCTTAAAATAATTACTTTTATGAAAAAGCTTCTTTTACTTTATCAAAGAAGTTCTTTTCGTTTTTATCAGGTTGGGGATGAAAATTGGGACTTTTGCTCAGTTGTTCAAGCATTTCTTTTTCTTCATGTGTGAGATGTTGTGGAGTCCACACATTCACATGGATCAACTGGTCACCTTTTGAATAGCTGTTGACATCCGGAAAACCTTTCCCTTTCAACCTGAAAATTTTTCCGCTTTGAGTTCCCGCCGGAATTTTAATTTTTGCACGTCCATCTATTGTTGGAACTTCAAGGTTCGTTCCAAACACCGCGTCTGTAAAATTGATGTATAATTCATACGCCACATTTTGTCCGTCACGCTGTAATTCTTTATGCTGCTCCTCTTCTATTAAAATGATCAGGTCGCCTGGTGCACCGCCTCGTTCACCTGCATTTCCTTTTCCACTCATGCTTAATTGCATGCCCTCCTGTACACCGGCCGGTATTTGAACTTTTACCATTTCCTCCCCGTAAATACGGCCCTCACCTTTGCAGGACATACATTTGGCGGTAATAGTTGTACCTTCTCCATTACAAGTCGGACAAGTAGTAACTGTTTGCATTTGTCCTAAAAAAGTATTGGTAACTTTTCTTACCTGCCCGTTTCCGCCACAAGTGGAGCAGGTTTGCATACTGTTTTTATCCTTTGCACCGGAACCATTGCAGGTATCACATTTTACGTACTTTTTTACTTTGATCGTTTTCGTAACGCCGGAAGCAATTTCTTCATAATTCAATTTAAGTTTTACCCTCAAATTACTTCCTCTCGTTCCTGTGGATCTTCTGCTTCCGCCCCCCCGGTTACCTCCAAAAAAACTTCCAAAAACGTCCTCACCAAAGATGTCTCCAAACTGGCTGAATATGTCATCCATATTCACATTGCTGCTTCCACGTCCCCCGGGACCGGTAAATGCCTGGTGGCCAAAGCGGTCGTATTTTGCCTTTTTATCCGGGTCACTTAAGATTTCATAAGCTTCCGCAGCTTCTTTAAATTTTTCTTCCGCAGAAGCATCGCCTGGGTTACGGTCCGGGTGAAACTGCATTGCTACTTTTCTGTAAGACTTTTTAATTTCATCGGGTGTTGATGTCTTGGTAACCTGTAATATTTCGTAATAATCTCTTTTCATATATGTAAATGGAGCTAGCTGGTTAGCACTTAATTTTAATGCTGTTTTTAAATTCCTACAACTACTTTGGCGAAACGAATGATTTTATCATTTAAATAATAGCCATTTTGTACTACATCCACCACTTTTCCTGATAAGTCTTTGGAAGGTGCAGGTACCTGGGAAATGGCTTCATGTTTCTCTACATCAAATTCTGTATGCAGGCTTTCCATTGATTTTAAACCTTGCGCCTGTAAAATTGAACGAAGTTTATTGAAAATTAAAAAAATACCTTCCAGGTGTTTATCGCCCTCTTGCTCCCCGGCAAGCAACAATTTTTCTGCACGGTCACAGTCGTCCATGAGATCGAGTAAAGGAATGATTACTCTTTTTCCGGCTGTTTGCTCCAACTCCAGCCTTTCCCTGGCAGTCCGGCGTTTATAATTGTCAAAATCTGCATATAAAAGCAGGTATTTTGATTTTTGTTCTTCCAGCTCTTTTTTTAATTTTTCAGTTTCAGCCGATGCATTTTCTTCATTTTCACCGGTTGAAGGCTGCCCTGTTGCTGCATTTTCGGCAGACGGGAATTGATTTTCAGTCGTTTCTGCTGAAAAATCTTCTTCCTTATGGGGTTTTGTATGTTGATTCATCATAATTTATTTTGCAACCACTTTGGTCAAAAAATTTGCCAATCAATTTATAGGTAAATATGGCAGGTGGTCGGGCTGGAAAATTAGCCAATTTTATTGAATGGTAATTTATGCAATTTTCATTTCATTACACCCTTTAAAAGTATGGAATGTCCAAAATCTTGTTGAAATGTAAGAGATTGTATATTCGGTATGTATATTTTACCTCAATTAAAGGAATTCTTTACCCAATTTTTATGTAGAGAAGGTTAAAAAAGAATTTTAATGATCTAATATGAATTAAGACTCAGCCTGAATTTAACTGGCAGGTTACAAAAATAATAAGGTAGCTAAAGTTTATACCTATACCTCATCTGAGTTGTAACAAATAAGGAAAAATTTTGTATAATATATTTTTAAATAGTTTAATTGGGATAGCTACATTTTATGAATGCATGGCATAGGGTTTGTCTTAGGTCAGCCACTCCTGATACAACAAATTAGGGTTCAATTAATTCTCTTATAATATTACACATATATGATCAATCTGTATTCACATTATTTAGAATTCTCCACCTTTTAGATTCGTTTTTTTAAAGCAATTCATTTCCGAAAAAAGTAACAAGATGAAATGTGAAACCCATTTGGGTTTTAGTATTATTTGCTATCTGAAGGTAAAACTGGTTTATAAAATTTTAAACAAAAAATAAAAACAGAACAAATGAAAACACAATTTTTAAAAGTCTCTTTCCTGTTATTAGGCTGTGCACTATGGAATTCTTTAACAGCCCAGGATACATTAAGGACAAACTCAGTAAATGTCACTACTAAAAGCGCTGACCGTTTCTCAACAAAAGATTTCAGAACCTGGTCAATAGGAGTTCATGCTGGTGTTTTAACTCCGTACACGATTTTTAGGGGAAATTCAAACGATTTCAATTCACCCTCGCAGAAATTGGGATATGGCGTTTACATTAAAAAGCAAATTTTACCTGCCTTTGGCTTACAGGGAGAATTTTTGAAAGGCATTGTAGAAGGTTCAAAAGCTTCATCATTGATCAATGACCCTACATATTTAAGTTCAAGCTTTAAAACTAATATAAAATGGTCAACAGCTTTAACCGCTAACCTAACAGTGGCCAGTTTTAATATAAACCGGATTAACAGTTATTTTGCTCCCTATATAAAAGCAGGTGCAGGATACATGGAAACAAGTACAAAATTGACAGATATAACAGGTACCGGCAACAATGATAAGAATGATAGCTGGTATATTCCCGTAGGCACAGGTATTAAGGTGGGAATATCCAATGGAATAAATATTGATTTAGGATACGATGTAAACTTTATGAAATCTTCCAATTTTGATGGCTTAAGCACCGGCCGGTATGATAATTTCTCTTATGGGCATTTCGGAGTTGAATTTTCTTTGGGAAAAAAATCAAATCCGCCTCTTTCCCGGTACAGCGCAATTGCTGATTTGCGTAAATCCAGTGCAGATGAAGCTGCAGAGTTAAGGTCAGCAATGTTGATCGCTCAACAGGATGCACTAAATACAAAGAATCAATATGACATACAACAGGCACAATTGGCCCGTGATCTTGCCGATGATGATAATGATGGCGTTGCCAATAAATTTGACAAATGCCCCAACACGCCAAAAGACAGTACTGTTGATGGTGCCGGATGCCCATTTGTTGTAAATCCGCAAGTGATTAAAGAAACCAAGGTTGTAATCACGGAAGACGATCGTAGAATTATTGATGAAGCTATTAGAAATCTTGAATTTGATTTAGGAAAAGCGACACTTCGTTCAACTTCGTATGAAACGCTGAACAGGGTTGCAGAAATTTTAAAACAAAAGAATTTTAGTTTAAAATTAGCCGGGCATACAGATAATACAGGCCCAATGGAGCTAAATCTTCGTCTTTCTAAAGAAAGAGCAGAATCTGTAAAAGCATATCTTGTATCACAAGGTGCTAATCCATCAAGGATAGAAGCAACGGGATATGGACCGAATCAACCTATTGCAACAAATAAAACAGAAGCCGGGCGTCAACAAAATCGCAGGGTAGAATTTACATTGTTCTAATATTTTGAAAGTATATTTTTAAACAAACCTCACTTTGCAGTGGGGTTTGTTTTTTTCATGAAACTCATCTCTATTTCATTATTCAAAAAATGGACAAGCAAGAAGGAAAATAATTCCCTATTTTCGAAAGCGCGAATTAAAAAAATAAATGAAACAATTACTTTTGCCTTTTCAAAATATAAACAAATGACAACAAAAATTAAAGTGGCTAACCCGGTAGTGGAATTAGATGGTGATGAAATGACCCGGGTAATATGGAAATATATTAAAGAAAAACTGATCATACCTTACGTTGAGCTTGACATAAAATATTTTGATTTGGGTGTAGAACACCGTGACGCAACCAATGACCAGGTTACAGTAGATGCAGCACATGCCATTAAAAAATATGGCGTAGGAATTAAATGTGCTACTATCACACCGGATGAAACAAGGGTTTCGGAATTTAATTTAAAACAAATGTGGAAGAGCCCGAATGGTACGATCCGGAATATCCTCGATGGAACGGTTTTCCGTGAACCTATTGTTTGTGAAAATGTACCCAGGCTGGTTCCCAACTGGACCGCGCCAATTTGCATTGGCCGCCATGCATTTGGCGATCAGTACAAGGCAACTGATTTTGTTACTAAAGGGAAAGGAAAATTAAGCATTCGTTTTGAAGGGGAAGATGGTACCGTACAGGAATACAATGTGTATAATTTTGAAGGCGATGGTGTTGCACTCGCAATGTACAATACGGATGAAAGTATCCGTGGATTTGCAAGAAGTTGTTTTAATATGGCATTGAGTAAAAAATGGCCTTTGTACCTGAGTACAAAAAATACTATTTTGAAAAAATATGATGGCCGTTTCAAAGATATTTTTGAAGAAATATATAAGCAGGAATTCCAGGCTGACTTTGATATTGCAGGAATAACCTATGAACACCGTTTGATTGATGATATGGTTGCCAGTGCTTTAAAATGGCATGGCAATTTTGTTTGGGCCTGCAAAAATTATGATGGCGATGTACAAAGCGATACAGTAGCGCAGGGTTTTGGAAGCCTTGGTTTAATGACAAGTACATTGGTAACGCCCGATGGTAAAACAATGGAAGCCGAAGCTGCGCATGGCACTGTTACCAGGCATTTCCGCGAATATCAAAAAGGAAATCCCACTTCTACCAACCCGATCGCTTCCATATTTGCCTGGACAAGAGGCCTTGAATTTCGTGGAAAGCTCGATGGCAATGATGCGCTTATTCATTTTTGCCGCACGCTTGAAAAAGTTTGCGTGGAGACTGTTGAAAGCGGTAAAATGACAAAAGACCTCGCGGTTTGTATTCACGGAAATAAAGTAACACACGGAAAAGATTATTTATATACAGAAGAATTCCTGGATGCACTGGATACAAATTTGAAAGCTAAGATCGGTTAATTTTTTTGGCTGAAATAAAATAGCTAAGTATATTTTTACTCAAAAAATTGTAGCGATATATTTTATGAGAAATGAAAAAACCGCAGCGTTATATTGCCCATTATGATTTGGATTCCTTTTTTGTAAGTGTTGAAATAATTAATAATCCCTTATTAAAAAATAAACCAGTTCTTGTAGGTGGTAAAGAAGGCCGTGGCGTAGTGGCTGCCTGTAGTTATGCTGCGCGCAAATTTGGTATCCATTCGGCGATGCCTATGAAAAAAGCCATGTTGCTTTGCCCGCATGCGATCATCTGCCCGGGTGATTTTTCTTCTTATTCCAAATATTCAAAATGGGTCACAGAAATTATCATGGCTAAAGCGCCGCTCGTAGAAAAAGCGAGTATTGATGAGTTTTATTTAGACCTTACCGGTATGGACCATTTTTTTGATGTACTCGAATGGTGTGTTACTTTAAGAAAAGAAATCACTGATACAACAGGTTTGCCTATTTCATTTGGCCTGGGTACAAACAAGTTAATTGCAAAAATGGCAACAAATGAAGCGAAACCAAATGGCTTTTTATTTATAGAGCCTGGTGAAGAAAAAAACTTTTTGGCGCCACTTCAAATTTCAAAAATTCCAGGCGTGGGTAAACAAACATCTGAAGTTTTAAAAAGTATGGGCCTGTTTTTTATCCGGGATATGCAACAAAAATCAACTGTTGAAATTGAAGAAACTTTGGGGAAACATGGAATGGATCTTTGGCAAAAAGCGCAGGGTTTGCATCATGGAGAAGTGCATGCCATGCATGAAGCAAAATCTATTTCTACGGAAAATACATTTCATGAAAATACCTGCGACGAATCTTTTTTATTAAGCCAGCTTGTAAGAATGACTGAAAAGATTTGTTTCCAGTTACGCAAAAAGAATTTCATGGCTGGTTGTGTTGCAGTAAAAATCCGGTATGCAAATTTTGAAACCAGCACCATGCAGGCCACCATTGATTTTACGTGCCGGGATGACGAAGTAATACCAATCGCTATTCAACTTTTTCATAAACATTTCAGGAAAAAAAATGAAGTACGTTTACTGGGTGTGCGATTAACGAATCTCAAACCAAATGTGCGCAACGCTAATTTGTTTGATGATGGCGAAAAAAAATCAAAGTTGTATGGCGCTATAGATTCTGTGAAAAATAAATTTGGAACAGGCGCCGTGCAAAAAGCAAGAGCCATAAAAAAATAAAATATTTATTTATTCCATTTTCTTAATTGTTGTAATGTCGCTTTGAGATCTTTGGGCAATGGCGCTTCAAAGTCGTAGGACTGCCCATTCAACTCAAATTTTATTTTCGATGCATGCAGTGCAAGCCTGGAAAGAATTGGCCTTTCAGCATCTTCACTTTTTGCCAGGTGAAAATTTTTTTTCAACGTGGAAATAAGTAATGGTGTTTCCGTACCATACAATTTATCACAGACGATTGGATGGCCCAGTTCAGAGATATGCACCCGCACCTGGTGGGTTCGGCCGGTATGAATGATAAAAGATACCCAGGTAAAAGACCTGAATTTTTCCTGTACTGTATAGTCTGTCAATGCAACTTTACCTTTGGCATGCACGTGCATCATGCCTTTTTTTATGGGGTGTTCGGCAATGTGAAAATCAATGCTACCCTGCAATTCCTCCATTTGTCCATGCACGAGCCCGAGATAATATTTCTCAATATTTCTTTTCTCAAATAATGAGGAGAGGGTTGCATGTGTGGCAGCATTTTTTGCAAAAAGAATTACACCACTGGTTTCTTTATCAATGCGATGCACCGTAAATATGGCTCCATATTTTTCGCGTAAAATATCTTTTAAAGAAACCTGTGTTTGCATTCTGTCCGGTATGCTGTGCATGCCACTGGGTTTATTGATCACAATGAAATCATCATTCTCAAAAATTATATCAGAAGCTGATAAGTGCAAGTGCAGGAGTTTTATTAAAGATTTCGAAAATTATTATTTGCAATTTTTTTCTACGGTTTTTTCATTCACTTTTTTCCCGTACAAAAGATTGGTTCATGAATTTTAAAAGCCGTACTTCTTTTTCATTCAGGTAGCGCCATTTGCCGCGGTCCACATTTTTTTTAGTGAGGTTGGCAAACATTACGCGGTCCAGGTTTTTTACATCGTATCCCAGTTTCTCAAAAATCCGGCGGACTATGCGATTGCGGCCGCTGTGTATTTCTATACCTATAATGGATTTATCTTTTGTATCTGTATAGCCAATTGCATCTGCTTTTACCGCACCATCTTCGAGTTCTAAGCCAGTTAAAATATTTTCAAAATCTTTTTTTGTCAGGGGTTTATCCAGTTTCACTTCATAGACTTTCTTGATTTCAAAAGAAGGATGCGTTAATTTTTGTGCAAGTTCGCCATCATTGGTCATCAATAAAACGCCGGTCGTATTGCGGTCCAGCCTGCCGACAGGAAAAAGCC
>JBAQJB010000289.1:0-1533 GCA_049289155.1 Chitinophagaceae bacterium | reverse complement strand
GAACCTGGCTATTGGCGTTATCCATAACCCGAAGATTTTATTTTTGGATGAGCCAACTGTTGGCGTTGATGTTCAAACACGCACAGCGATCATTGATTATTTAAAAGAGCTGAATAAGCATGGAACTACATTGATCTATACTTCGCACCAGTTGGTAGAAGCGGAAGAATTGTGCGATCATATTGCCCTGGTGGATGATGGAAAAATTATTGCGCATGATAGTCTTGAAACACTTTTGAATCAATATGGACACGGTGCTTTGGAAGATTTATTTTTAAACTTAACCGGTAAAAAATACAGGGATTAAACATGTTCAAACTTTGGTCAACTATCATTAAAGATGTTCGCATACTTACGCGGGACCGTGTTGGCCTTGTCTTCATGTTTGCCATGCCTGTCTTGCTCGTGATCATTGTTACAAGTATTCAAAACAGCACTTTTAGTTTACTCAATAAAAATAAAATTTCCCTCATTATATGTAACCAGGATACGGGAAAGCTTAGCCATGAATTTCTTGAAGGCATTGAAAAAGCGAACATGTTTAAAAGCATTGACGTGTCAAAAAATGAAAATGAAAAAACCATTTCCAATCGCCTGCATCATGATGAAGCATTGATAGCGATCATTATTCCACCTCAGTTTTCTGAAAAGATCAATGCGAAGGCACATACACTTTCCGGGAAGGCGATGAATGCGTTTGGCCTGGAACCTGATTCAATGCAAACAAATGTGCAGGATAGCCTTCCGGTAAAATTGATGTACCAGCCGGTGCTGCAATCATCCATGCGCGAATCCATTAAAGGTGCATTATCAGGCGCATTGCAACTGGTACAAAGCAGGCAGGTTTTACGCACATTATATTTTTCATTAAATGAAACGGCCATGCCGGATTCACTCGAAAATGAATTTTTGGAAAATGATGTAAACATCCGTGAAATAGCGGTATCACTGGATGATAGCCGCGGCATACCAAATGCATCACAACATAATGTGCCCGCCTGGACAATCTTCGCCATGTTTTTTATTGTGATCTCTTTAGGTGCAAGTATTGTGCGCGAGAAACTCAGTGGTAGTTTTCTACGTTTGAAAACATTGCCATCTAATTTTGTGATTGCTATTTTTTCCAAACAAATTACGTATCTCTTTGTAACGCTGCTGCAGGCAGTGATTATTTTTGCAATTGGTGTTTTTATTTTTCCATACATCGGTTTGCCGGAATTAAATTTGCCCGCGGATATTGGCGGATTATTTTTAGTGACATTTTTTTGCGGATTGTGCGCGGTGAGTTATGCTACCTGCATTGGTGTTTTTGCCAATACACAGGAACAGTCAAACGGTTTTGGCGCTATTTCGATTGTTATACTCGCAGCGGTCGGAGGGCTGATGGTGCCTGCGTTTGCGATGCCTGCATCGTTCCGGTTCATCATGAAATTATCGCCGATGCACTGGTGTTTGGAAGCGTATTATGGCTTGTTCCTCGAAGGTGGAAAATTGAAAGATGTTTTATCAAATGTGTTATCTTTAATTTTCATA
>JBAQJB010000288.1:0-2015 GCA_049289155.1 Chitinophagaceae bacterium | reverse complement strand
TAGTTTTGTTTTTATCAAGCACAATAATTTTGATTGGGTTTATTAATTCAACAAACTTTAAGGTTAAAAATCTTTATCTAAATGTTGATGGAAAAAATGCAAATCTTAATCAGTTAAATATTGTGATGCTTTCAGATATTCATCTTTCCCCTTTGAATGGCGAGTCTTTCTTAAAACAGATTGTCGAAAAAGTAAATGAACTTAATGCGGATATTATATTAATAGCAGGTGATATTGTTGACGATAAACCTCACATCTTAACTCAAAGAGGAATTGGGAAATCACTGAATCGGTTCAAATCTAAGTATGGGGGATATGCTTCCACAGGAAATCACGAGTATATAAACGGTGGAGAAGAATCGGTAAAATATTTAACTGCAAACGGAATAAAGGTAATGCGTGATTCTTCGGAAGTTGTCAACAACAGTTTCATTCTGGTAGGAAGAGAAGATGTTAGTAAACAAAATTTTACACAAAAACGCCGTAAATCATTATCTGAAATTTTGAATAGTTCAACGGAAAATTTACCTGTAATATTACTTGACCATACGCCTTACAAATTAAAAGAAGCACAAGACAATCGGATCGCTCTTCAATTATCGGGACACACGCACAATGGGCAAATGTTTCCTATCAATTTAATAACCAATTTAATTTATGAATTAAGCTGGGGGTACATGAAAAAAGGCAGCACTCATTATTATGTATCGTCCGGCGTTGGTTCCTGGGGTCCGCGGGTTAAACTTGCAAGTGATGCTGAGATCGTTAATATTAAGTTGAATTTTACGAATTAGAACTGCATTAATAAATCAGAAATTATTTTCAGCAAACCACCCATCATTTCTTTAATCCGCAGAAAGAATATTTCAGCACTTTCATAATTAATCAAACTACTTTTAGGCAGTAGTTTATTGAATCTTGATTGTTCAAAAGATTCTTTTTCTTTTCACAAAGTTAGATTTATATTTTGAAAGCATTAATAGCAAATTCGGATTTAGTAAATAATTATAAGTATGAAATTCTGAAATCTGAGAAATCAATTCATTCGCGGAAAAAGATTAGTCGTAAAAGAGCATATTGGCTAAGTCAATTTTTCGGCTGGAGTTTTTTTGCTTTCATCAACATTATTGTTACAGCTTTTCTTGGCGAGTTAAACTGGCAGCGAACTATTATTGCGCTTTACATGATTCAGCTTGGAATAAGTTTCACTCATATTTACCGGGCACAGATAAAAAAAAGTAATTGGCTCGATTTACCACTCAGAAAAATTCTACCGAGAACAATTCTTTCGAGTTTTATTATCGGTGCATTAATTTATGGGTTCATTCTTGCTGTCGCACTTTCAACAAACACATATTCTTCGGACGAGATAAAGCCAATCTCCCCCTTTATTGGTGTCTTTAATATGAGCAGTGTAGTTTTTGTTTGGTCGCTGATTTATTTGTCGCTTCACTATTTTGAAAATTATAAAAAAGTAGAGATAGAATCATTGATATGGGAAGCGGCAGTAAAAGATTTTGAACTAAAAACTCTTAAGTCGCAGCTCAATCCACATTTTATGTTTAATGCATTGAACAGCATAAGGGCACTTATTGAAGAAGATCCTTCAAACGCAAAAGATGCGGTAACGCGGCTTTCTAATATTTTAAGATACTCATTAAAAATAGAGCGTACAGAAACCGTATCGCTTGATGAAGAAATGCAAACCGTGAAGGATTATCTCGCACTTGAAAAGATCAGATTTGAGGAGAGACTACATTACAAATTGGAAGTTGATCAGGCGGTTAAAAATATTGAAATCCCTCCAATGATGATTCAAACACTTGTTGAAAATGCGATCAAGCATGGAATTTCGAAACAGCCTGGTGGGGGCAGCGTAACTGTTACTGCTTCTAAGGCAGAAAATAAAGTTATCATTAGAATAAATAATACCGGGCATTTTGACGAAGAGTTATTTCGCAATTCAAAAGGCTTTGGAATTAGTAATACGAAACAAAGATTAAATCTTCTATATG
>JBAQJB010000287.1:0-3265 GCA_049289155.1 Chitinophagaceae bacterium | reverse complement strand
CCACTGGCCTGCTGTTCGTCGGTTGGTGTGTACTCAAAGAGCACCGCGGTGGTGTATCGATGCTTGATCGTGATCTTGTAGGCGGGGTGCAGGTTGTTCATTTCAATCTCCTTATTGGCGGGCTGGGTGTTGGGTGGCTGCTTTTCAGGCTTGCACAGGTCGTAGGTGGCCCGGTAAATCTCAGTGCTGGAGTGCAACGCCACGGCAGGAGCGGGCTACGCCCGCGAATTGTTAAATCGATGAATGGGTGAAACAGCGGAAGGGGCGGACACGGAACTCGTTGTGCCGTCCGCGGATGGTGACACTGCCGTCCTCGAAACCGCCCGCCCACGGCCAGCCGTGGTGCTCGCTGCGCGACCAGTACCAGTCGCCCTTGTCGAAGTGCTCGCGGGCGTTGATGTAGGCCAGCATCAGGTCTTCTTGATCCGGCGCACGCCAGTCGCTGAATCCGTTCAATCCGTACAGTTCGTCGCCTTCGGACACAACCGACTGGACGCGGCTGAAGGGGATGTCGACATGATCGAACTCCACGCCGCCGGGGATGACGACGTGATGCACTTGGCCGCCGATCAGGCGCGAGCCGATGTAGATGCCGCCCTGCTCGGGCCACGACTGGCCGATGACGGGGATGGCGGTTTGGGTTTCGGTGGTCACTGGGTTGCTCCTGTGGTTGAGGTGAGAGAAGGGGTGAAGGGGTCAATAGATGAATCTGCGGAAGGGGCGGACACGGAACTCGCAGTTCCGGTTGCCGCTGCCGACATTGCCGTCCTCGAAACCGACCGCCCACGCGTAGCTCGCGGAGTAGGGGGTGCTGGTCCAGTACCAGCTTTCCTTGCCGAAGGTGTCATGCAGGTTCGCCGCGCCCAGCAGCAGTTCGCGGCGTGCCGGGAGGTAGAAGTCGCTGTGCTCGTCGCGGGTGTATTCGGTGGCCAGCTTGGCGGCGGGGCACTCGTTGCGCAGGCGCTGGGTGTTGGCCAGGCCGTCCCAGTCGGACAGACCGCGTTTTCCGTCTGGAGCCCAGCGAGCGCGGCCCACGTCCTCTCCGGTGGCGACGATCAGGCCGTAGATGGAGTCGTCACCGGCGCGAAAGTCGCCCCCGTAGACGCCGCCCTGGCCTTGCCAGTATTCGCCGATCTGCGGACGGCCAGCGATGGCCTGGGCCGCTACGGGCGCGGGTTCATCCTGCTCGCTGCCGCGCAGCAATGCGGCGATGAATGCGCTGGCCAGGGCGGGCGGCGCGGCATTGAAATTGAAGGTTGGGGTGTTGAGGGTGATGTGCATGAGGTGCTCCGGTTGGGGGAAAGAAAAAGCCCTCACGGGGAGGGCTGGTAGGGAAGAAGGAGATTCCGCTGCTCGGCGGCCGATGGCTCAGGCCTGGTGGCAATCGCACGGCAACTGAGGTTTCGCGGCAACGATGCCGATGATCTTTTGGAGGGCTTCGCATTGGTTGATGGTGGCCTGGCGCTACTCAGGCTCTGGCGTTATCCCTTGAACTGCGATATTCGATGCGACTTCATCAAGGGGGCATGTCGCACCCTCACAAACGGCCAGACTTTCCATGCAGGCGCTTACCTGCCTCACCATCATCGAAACGCTGCCGCCTACCGGTGGATATAGCCGGTGACCCCGGTCATCAGGACGCCTACGCCTTGGGGTACAGTTGAGCGCTTCCTGCCGAGCATCCAGCTCCACGGGCAACGCTTCGATGATGGTCCCCGTCTGTTCCGGGGTGTCAGAGAATCCTCTGGCGCTGTTCCCAATTCCTCGTGGTCTTTCGCATCTCCACGTTCGATGACCAGTTCTCTCCGCGTTTGCTTCCGCTGCAGAAACTGGCAAGCCGCCCAGAAGGTGGTGACGGTGGCTGGATTCGAACCAGCGCCGCAGCAGTCCGCTGCACGGGTGCTCCCGCCTCAAGCTCTGCCCAACTGAGCTACACCATCAACCAACCCCACTCGATCCCAATTTCATCCGCCCTGCGCAAGGCGGCACATAGCTGCCGGGACTGGGGTAGGCAGCTTTCAGTGAGTGGGGTTGGTTGATGGCCCCGGCACTGCCGGGGAGTGGGGTTACTGGGTGGCCTTGGCAGCAGATTGGCGCGCCGCACGCTGCTGGGCTTGTGTGACAGCACATCGAAACCCCGCGTGCGAGGCTTGGATGTGCCGCCCGGCTCATGTGTCCGGGTCGGTTGCGGGCCTCTCCCCCTGTCACGGGCTCCCGCTGCACGCTGGCCGTGCTTGTGCTGATCAACATCAGTGCCGTTGCCGGTTCTCACGCCACCGGGCCGCGCCCACTACCCATTGAAGGGCTGCCATCTGTCAAGGAATGCTTGACAGTTGATCCGCAGGGAAATGATTTTTAAGGAACCGTTCCGTGGTGACCGCCGATCCGATCACCCTGTGCCGCGTTTTCGTTGGCATGGGTGCATTGTAAACATGTTTACAGCCAAGGTGGCAAGTATTTTTAGAAAAATTTACAAAAAATATGGTTGCCCATGAAGCTGTAAACATGTTTACAATACGAGCATGAAAAAGCAAACCGCAATCGAATTGCTTGGTGGCACGCCAAAGAAGGCGGCGGAAGCCATGGGCTACCGCGCCGTGCAAACCATCTATCTCTGGCCCGAAACGCTGCCACAGGCTACGGCTGATCGTGTCGCTGGCGTGGTGGCACGTATGGCCGCCAAGCCCGCCCGCAAGGCCAAGCCCACCACAGAGGCCGCGTAACCCATGGCCCATAGCAATGCATAACGCTTTCACTTCCGTTCGCCCACGCGGCACAGACATGCCCGCCAAGCTGCCAAGGCGCAACACGCCGGGCCTTTCGATCACGGTGAAGCGCCAGCCGATTGATCTTGCGCCTCGCACCAATGGCGCCATCGCGATCGAGTCGCGCGAGCAGGCCCAGGCAAGCCGCGACAAGACCCGGCGCATCAGCCGCAGCGGGGTGCAGTGATGGCCCGCAGCGCCCGCTTCATCAAGTCGTGCATTCGCCTGCGCTCTGTGTCGCTGGCGATGTGGGTAGATGCCTACGACAAAGCAGAGGTGGCGAAGTGAGCAAGTACGCCATGTACGAGGCCGCAAAGCGGGCATGGGTGCAGGCGCATCCCACTGCAACGGCTGAGCAGTACGAGTCAGCAATGCGCGCTATCGCCAAGCGATACGGCGTCTGACATGAGTTTTCACCCGGCTAGGTTCGCTACCGAAGAGGCGGATTTCCGACCCGCCCTGCCGTGCGTGATTTTGTCGGGTATCACGGAGATACGAAT
>JBAQJB010000286.1:0-16364 GCA_049289155.1 Chitinophagaceae bacterium | reverse complement strand
TAAAGACGTGGAAACTTCCGTGGAAGATTTCGCCGTGCTTTTTGATTTCTGGAAATCAGGCGATGCCTCAGAAGAGGAAACAAAAAATGCATTCAATCTTGCTGTTCAAAAAATAGAAGACGCGGAGTTTAAAAGCTCGCTCAATAAACCCGAAGATGAACTGCCCGCAGTGCTGCAAATCAATCCCGGCGCGGGTGGCACGGAAAGCCAGGACTGGGCGGAAATGCTTTTGCGCATGTACAGGATGTATGGCGAAAAGCAGGATTGGAAAGTAACTGAACTGGATTTCCAGGAAGGCGATGGCGCAGGCATAAAATCCGCGACTTTGCAATTCGATGGCCCATTCGCGTATGGTTTTTTAAAAGCGGAATCTGGCGTGCATCGCCTCGTACGTATCTCGCCATTTGACAGCAATGCCAGGCGGCATACTTCTTTTGCAAGTGTGTTTGTGTATCCTTTAATTGATGACAGTATTGAGATCAATGTGAATCCCGCGGATATAGAATGGTCGTTTTACAGGAGTGGTGGAAAGGGCGGGCAAAATGTAAATAAAGTGGAAACAGCCGTTCGCCTAAAACATATACCCAGCGGCATTATCGTGGAATGCCAGCAATCACGCACGCAGGGAGAAAACCGCGAGCTTGCCATGAAAATGTTGAAGAGCAGGCTCTATGAAGAAGAGATACGCAAACAGCAGGAAGAAAAAAATGCAACGAATGCAACCAAGAAAAAAATTGAATGGGGAAGCCAGATCAGGAGTTATGTTTTTCATCCGTATAAAATGATCAAAGACCATCGCACCAATTTTGAAGTGGGCAATGTGCAACCGGTCATGGATGGTGAAATTGATGAATTTATAAAAGCATTTCTCATGATGGAACAGGAAAATTGATACTGCATTTTAAATAAAAAACCATGCTTAACTCCACCGGTTTTCTTGTCTTCCTTTTTTATTTTTTAGTGGTTTCTATCTATGGCATCTGGATCTATAAAAGAAAAAGAAATGCCAATCCCGGCACGAAAGATTATTTTCTCGCGGAAGGTTCGCTTACCTGGTGGGCCATCGGCGCTTCATTGATTGCTTCCAATATTTCAGCTGAACAATTTATCGGCATGAGTGGATCAGGTTTTCAAATTGGCCTTGCTATTTCCAGTTATGAATGGATGTCTGCTGCAACATTATTAGTGGTGGCCATATTTTTTATACCGGTGTATATAAAAAATAAAATATACACTATGCCGCAATTCCTGCAACAACGCTATAATGGCACTGTGGCAATGATCATGGCTATTTTCTGGCTCATGTTGTACATCATTGTAAATCTTTTATCCATACTTTATTTAGGAGCATTGGCAGTGAGTGGAATTTCAGGATTGCCCATTGGTTTATGCATTTCATTGCTCGCAATATTTGCGATCATCATTACATTAGGTGGCATGAAAGTGATCGGCTATACCGATGTTGTGCAGGTATTTTTTTTAATTGTCGGCGGGCTCGCAGCTACGTATTTTGGTTTAAAACTCATCGCCGAACAATCCGGTGAAACCGGCATTGCAAAAGGCTTTTCACTATTGCTTGCACAGGCGCCGGAGCATTTCCACATGATACTAAAACCCGGTAATCCAAACTATCTTGATTTGCCCGGCATCAGCGTTTTGATTGGTGGCATGTGGATCGCCAATTTGAATTACTGGGGTTGTAATCAATACATCACACAACGTGCATTGGGCGCAAGTATTCCAACGGCGAGAAAAGGTTTACTCTTTGCTGCATTTTTAAAATTGCTCATGCCAATGATCGTTGTGCTTCCAGGCATTGCCGCTTTTGTGTTGCATCAAAAAGGGTTTTTTGAAAATGAAATGCTCAACAGCCAGGGCATTGCGGATGTAAATAAAGCGTATCCTTCTTTGCTCTCCCTTTTGCCCGAAGGGCTGAAAGGCTTGTCCTTCGCAGCTTTGACAGCAGCTATTGTAGCATCGCTTGCGGGTAAAGCAAATAGTATTGCCACTATTTTCACACTGGATATTTATAAAAAAGCCATTCGTAAAAATGCAAATGAAAAGCATCTCGTACGCACCGGAAAAATTACCATCATTGTAAGTATGGCCATTGCTGTTTTACTGGCTTTTGCATTGGGTGAAAAATTGATGGGTGAAGGCAAACAGGGATTTCAATATATACAGGAATATACAGGCTTTGTTTCGCCCGGAATTTTCGCCATGTTTTTATTAGGATTTTTCTGGAAGAAAACAACTTCTGCAGCGGCATTATTTGCCACAATCGGTGGATTTGTATTTTCCGTTTTCTTTAAGTTCCTGCCTTATTTTTTAAATCTTGCTTTCCTCGCGCCCTATGGTTTTTCTGCAAAAAATAAAGACGGCGTGTATGAGATTCCTTTTCTCGACAGGATGGCTTTCGTTTTTATTATTTGTATTTTTTTCATGTATGTGATCAGCAAACTCACTTATAAAAAAGACAAAATCACAGAATTTGAAAACAGCGGCAATGCCTCTTATAAAGTATCTTCTTCCTTCGCGGTAGGCGCATTGTTCGTCGTGGCAATATTGACCGCATTATATACGGTTTTCTGGTAAGAAACGTGGTAAATTTTTACCCATATTCAAATTTCCCTGCCAATTTTTCACCTTTTTTTGCATGGCATAAAGATTGTCATTGAATAGTTTGTAAAATAAATTATTCATATAAATAAAATATTATGGCAAAAATAATCGGCATTGACCTGGGTACTACGAATAGTTGTGTAGCAGTTATGGAAGGAAATGAACCCATCGTAATAGCCAATGATGAAGGCAGAAGAACAACACCAAGCGTAGTGGCTTTCCTCAAAAACGGCGAAAGAAAAGTAGGAGACCCGGCAAAACGCCAGGCAATCACTAATCCTGTAAATACCATCACGAGTGTGAAGCGTTTTATGGGCCGCCGTTATGACGAAGTAACTGAAGAGATCAGCCACTGGAGTTATAAAGTTGCGAAAGGTGACAATAATACAGTGCGCATAGATATTGACGGCAGGTTATATACACCACAGGAAATCTCCGCGATGATCCTGCAAAAAATGAAAAAAACGGCTGAAGATTACCTGGGCCAGGAAGTGCATGAAGCAGTAATTACGGTGCCGGCATATTTTAATGATGCACAAAGGCAGGCAACAAAAGAAGCCGGTGAGATCGCCGGCCTTACTGTCCGCAGGATCGTGAACGAACCAACTGCAGCAGCGCTTGCTTATGGTTTGGATAAAAAACATACAGACCAGAAAATCGCCGTATTCGACCTCGGTGGTGGTACATTTGATATTTCTGTACTTGATTTGGGCGATGGTGTTTTTGAAGTGAAAAGTACGAATGGCGATACACACCTGGGCGGTGACGATTTTGATAAAGTGATCATGGACTGGCTTGCTGAAGAATTTAAAAAAGATGAGAATATAGATTTGCGTAAAGACCCGATGGCATTGCAACGTTTGAAAGAAGCTTCTGAAAAAGCAAAGATCGAACTGAGTTCTTCTTCAGAAACAGAGATCAATCTTCCTTATGTAACCGCTGTGGATGGCGTACCGAAACACCTCGTAAAAAAATTAAGTCGTGCTAAATTTGAACAATTAGCGGATAACTTATTTGCGCGTTGTTTGAAACCTTGCGAGATAGCTTTAAAAGATGCAGGTTATGATGCCTCACAAATTAATGAAGTCATTTTAGTAGGAGGTAGTACACGTATTCCTAAAGTACAGGAAATAGTAGAGAAATTTTTTGGCAGAAAACCAAGCAAAGGTGTAAACCCTGATGAAGTGGTTGCTATTGGTGCAGCTATACAGGGCGCGGTTTTAACCGGTGAAATTAAAGATGTATTGTTACTGGACGTTACGCCATTAAGCCTGGGTATTGAAACCATGGGCGGCGTAATGACAACGATGATTCCTTCCAATACAACGATTCCAACGAAAAAAGCAGAAACATTTTCTACGGCGAGTGACAACCAGCCGGGTGTGGAAATTCATGTATTACAGGGCGAGCGGCCGATGGCTGCACACAATAAAAGCCTGGGTAAATTTACCCTCGCTGATTTACCACCGGCACCACGGGGCGTTCCGCAAATTGAAGTAACTTTTGATATTGACGCGAATGGTATGTTGCATGTAAGCGCGAAAGATAAAGGCACCGGTAAAGAGCAAAAGATCCGCATTGAAGCCGGAAGTGGTTTGAATAAAGATGAGATTGAAAAAATGAAGGCTGATGCAAAAGCCAATGAAGCCACTGATAAATCTGAAAAAGAAAAAGTGGAAAAAATGAACCAGGCTGACAGTATGATTTTCCAAACAGAAAAACAACTGAAAGAGTTTGGTGAAAAAATTTCCGCGGATAAAAAAGCGCCGCTTGAAGCAGCATTGAATAAATTAAAAGAAGCGCATAAGAGCCAGGATGTTCCTGCCATCGACAGTGCGCTCACAGAGATCAATACAGCATGGACTGCAGCCAGTGAGGAGATTTATAAATCACAGGCAGATGGCGGAGCAGGTGCGCAGCAACCCGGTGCAGACAATGGCCAGCCACAGGATGGACAGCCAACGGATAATGCAGGTGGCGATACAGTAACTGATGCAGAATTTGAAGAAGTGAAATAAATATTTTCTGAATGTATTAAAATCCTTTGTACAAAATGTATGAAGGATTTTTTTTGTGTAAATGTGTGACTTTCTATGTCGATAATCAATGATCGAAAGGCAAAATAATAACGGGGTTTTTAAAAGCTTTCAACACTTCTAAACGCGACGCAATTTTTTCTTTCCAATCAGCTGTTATTCCGCCGGCCTGGAAAGTATTTTCAAGATCATATGCATCCTGTTCTGTTTCTTCGTCTGTGGAAATTTTTTCATAAATACTTTTTGCTTCAGCAAGCGAATGCGCTTTTTTAATATCCCGTCTTAGCATACGTGCATAGATTTCGCAAATATCAAAATGTCCCTGTTCGTGTTTTAATTCTATTGTATCTGCCGGATCTTTTATCCAGGAAAATTCCGGGAGAATGCCTGCACGAATAGTAAAAGTTGTTTGGTTTTTTTCTGTGTTAAGGAATACGTCAATGCTTTTGGTAATGGCGCCTAATTTATGCGTCCATAAATTCGGGGAAACATTTTGCAAAACAGTATCATCTTTCGTAGGTATTCCTTTGAAATCGGAGATAGTCAGGCGATGATTTTCAGACCAAAAAAGTTTGTTTGCATTTTGCAGGGATTGAGCATTTGTTTTTATACAAAAAGATAAACTCAGACACGCGATAAACAGATTTTTGCAAATAAGTAGATTGGCTTTTTGCTGGTTAATTCTTTTGTGCAGCATCTTAATAATTTTTATAATAATGCCTGGATAATGATGTTGTAAATGATGAATAAATTTTAGTTCACTAATTTATAACAACAACCCCTGCAGAAAAACATACGCTACTGAAAAATAAATGATCAGTCCTGTTACATCCACAAGTGTCGCCACAAATGGCGCAGAGGATGCAGCAGGGTCAGCGCCAAACCTTTTCAAAATGATGGGAAGCATGGAGCCACTTAATGTGCCCCAAAGAACCACTCCTACCAATGAAAAACCAACAGTTAAACCAATGCGTAGCCAATAGGGTCCATAGAGATCTTCAATAAGCCCGTTCACCATTATATAATGCCAGATTACGATACGGATAAAACCAATAATTCCCAATATGCTGCCTAATATTAAACCGCTATAAATTTCACGATGTATTACGCGCCACCAGTCACTTAATTTTACATCACCTACCGCCATTGCCTGTATAATTAACGATGATGCCTGTGAACCACTGTTACCACCACTACTCATGATCAGCGGTACAAACATAGAAAGCACCAGCGCCTTTCCAATTTCATCACTGTAATAAGCCATGGCAGTGGCCGTCAATAACTCACCGATAAATAAAATCACCAACCATCCGGCTCGTTTCCGCACCAGGCTAAGTAAAGGTGTATCAAGGTACGGTTCATCCAATGCTTCTGTACCTCCGATCTTTTGCATGTCTTCACTGAACTCTTCATTGGCCACCCAGAGCATATCATCTATGGTAACAATGCCCAGTAAAATATTATTATCATCCGTTACCGGCAATGCCACGCGGTTATTCATCTGGAAAACCTGGTTGGCATATTCCTGGTCATCATTTACATTCAAAGCCACAACGCGGCCATCTATAAGTTCTTCCACTCTTTTATCCGGGGATGCAAGAATGATATCGCGTATCCGAATGTCATCCAATAATTCCCCTTTCTCATTAATCACATAAATCACATCAATCGTTTCACTATTCTTTGCTACTTTTCGTATCACATCCAATACATAGGCGACGGTATTATAGGCATGTACATATACATAATCCGGCGTCATTAGCCTGCCAACACTATCTTCGGGGTAACCCAGGAGGGATAAAGTGATCTTGCGCTCCTCCGGGTTCAATAATTTTATAAGGCCTCTTAAGGCTTCCTTGGGCAATTCTTCAAAAAAATCAGTACGGTCATCCGGCGGTAATTCATTTAATAATTCCGCGGTTTTGAAAGGATGTAATTCTTTTACTATACGCCGCTGATCCGAAATATCCAGGTTCTTAAACACGCTCACAGCACGGTGTATGGCCATATTAGACATGACGGCCCGGTTATGTTCAGGGTATTCATCAATCAATTCCACCACGTCACTGATATTCTGGTCATTCAGGAAATCCTGCATGGCCTGGATATCATTTTTCTGAAGCAATTCTTCGAATTGTTCATGGATGGTCATATTTTGTTCTTCCTGTGACATCCGGCAAATTTAGGAAGGAGATGAATGGCTGAACTATTTTTTCTTTTGTTTATAAAAAAATTCTAACAGTTTGGATGTACCTTCAATTGAATAATTTTCATTGACCTTATGATTTTACCAGAATTATGTATCGCGCCTTCGGGCAAAAAAGGCCGCGGTGTATTCACAACAAAAAATATTCCTGCACAAAAAATAATTGAAATATCTCCCGTTATTACCCTTAGCAGGAAGGATAGAAAAACCGTAGAACAAACGCGTTTGTTTGACTATATTTTTGAATGGGGAAAAGATAAAAGCAAAGCCTGTATTGCACTTGGATATGTGTCTTTATACAATCATCATGCACCGGCAAACTGCATTTATGAAATGGATTTTGAAACCGATCTGATGTATATCAAAACCACAAGAGCCGTAAAAAAAGGGGAAGAACTCTTTGTAAATTATCTTGCCGATCCCAATGATGAAAGTGCTTTATGGTTTCATACAAAATAATTTGAGGCGCTAATAAGATGTATATACAATGATGATCCCCACGATCATCATAATACACATTCCCATAAAAAATAAAATATCCGCGATCAGTTCCAGTTTTTTATTGCGCCCCTGCCTGAGTGATGTATATGCAAGAAACGCAGAAATGAGCAGTATAAAAAGATTAAATGAAAGTATCTCATCCGCATAGGTATATGTGTTCATATTCAAAACACGGAACAGTGCAATTACCGTCACACTCACGCCGGCCATGGAAATAGCGCCATTGAATAAATGGACGGAAATGTCAGCTCTATTCTTATCCCTCGCGGATCTTAAAAATCTCATTGTTAGAAAGTTTGGTAATAAAAAATTATTTTTCCTACAGGTAATTTCTGTTTATCAAAACAGGTTTCCCTGTCCCTTAAACCGTTGGGTAAATATTCATACAACCAGGTAAAATAGTTGGAAGCGTTACTTCGAACCTGTGTAAAAGTCGTGACCCTTTTTTGCGCATCGTAATCAAAAGTAAAATCGGGTAACATTTGCTGTGCTTTCGTATTATACCGGACAATGTCTGAGATCATGCCGGAATTCGTATAATAATAATAATATTTTTCAATGGGCCGGCCACTTTTTTGCCAGGTTTCAGTAGCAATTTCACCGTTATCTATTTCAAAACTAATGTACGTGGTATCTTTTTCATTTTTGATCAAAAGCATTTCTACGGGCAAATTATCCTGGTACGACCACACATGTGTTTCTGATGATTTACTGTTCATAAAATTATCTGAAGTAATATTTGAAATACGCGTAACATTATTGTTGACATCGTATTCATATAGAATAGTACTGTGAATATTATCACTGCTATCCATCGTTTTCACCAATTGGTTATTTTCATAAAAAGCAGTTGAAATGGTATTGCCCGTATTTAATGAAGCCGAATTGGTAATGATTGTTTTACCATCTTTTGAAATGGCTTGCTCCAGTTTAAAATCCACGGATTGCGTTTCATTTGCTTCAAAACTTTTAGCTGATACAAAGTGAATCTTATTTTTCATCAGTAAAGCATATTGATCATTCGTTTGTTTCGTGGTAATAATATCATTATAATAAAACTGGCAGTCCGCGAAAGCAGGCATGAGGATGATCAAAATGACGCAACAGGTTAATTTCATATTTCTCAATTTTTTTATCATAACTATATTCTGTAAAAAACGGCAATCCACCTGCAATGTATATATTGCAAATTATTTATTGTAATGTAATTTTAGTTAAAATTAATGATGCGTGTCGCATTTTAAAGAAAGAAAAGAAAAAAACTGCCTGAACTGTCATGCACAGTTGGTGGGAAGGTATTGCCATAAATGCGGGCAGGAAAACATTGAACCGCAGGAATCCTTTTACCACCTGCTTACCCATTTCATTTTTGATATCTTTCATTTCGACGGCAAATTTTTTACAACCATGAAAGACCTGGTTTTTAAACCCGGCTTTCTCACGCGTGAATATGTAATAGGCAGGCGTGCAAGTTATTTGCATCCGATCCGCATGTATGTTTTTACCTCTGCCATTTTTTTTATTATCTATTTTTCATTTGTCGCAGCGCCGGTAAAAGTTGCTGATCCGGCCGTACAGGCAAGGGGTTTGATAGCCTTGCAGGAAAATATAGATGCATTAAAAGATTCTTTGAGGCAAGGAAAGGACAGTCTTCAAAATGTTGAATTGATTAAAAAAATTTCAGCATTGGAAAAGATTTTACCCGCAGGCTTGAATTCCGGAGATACCTCTACATCCAAACAAGAATGGGCCGGGCGATTTGCGGAAGCCAGGAAAAATGGCAACGTACTAAACATCCGGGATTCAATGCCACCAGGCATTGCAGCTTATGAGGCGGCACAAAAAAAATTACCGGTCAAAGAGCGGGATGGTTTCTTTATGCGAAATACTATGCAGCATGCAATTGACATCAATATAAAATACAAGGGGAAAAGAGAAGAAGCCATCAATGATTTTATTGAAAAATTTTATCACACATTGCCGCAAATGCTGGTGGTGACTTTACCGCTGGCCGCGCTTATCCTGCAATTATTATATATCCGCAAACGAAAGGAAATTTATTACACGGTACATATCGTTTTCTCATTGCATGTAACGATTGCGGTTTTTATCGCATTGCTTTTTTATTATGCATTTGCAGGCTTATTTGTTGTTTCCCATTTCATTTTATTTGACTGGCTGGGCTTTGCAGCTTTGTCTTATGCCTGGCTCTATGGCCTTTTTGCCATGTATGGATTTTACCGGCAGGGATTTATAAAAACCTTGTTTAAATATTTTTTATTACTATTCCTGGTATTATGCATCAGTATAATTATTTTATTGATATTTCTATTCACCACTTTATACCGATTTTAAAATGGAAAAAACCGGCCGGTCATTTTTACAACTCGTACAAATCATGGATGAACTCAGGGAAAAATGTCCCTGGGATAAAAAACAAACCATTGCTTCATTGCGCTCACTCACGATTGAAGAAATGTATGAATTGGCGGATGCCATTACGCGGGAAGACTGGCAAAACATTAAAGAAGAACTTGGAGACCTCCTACTGCATATTGTTTTTTATGCAAAGATCGGCACTGAAAAAAATGCTTTCACCCTGGATGAGGTCTTGCAAAATATTTGCGAAAAATTGATCCTTCGGCACCCGCATATTTATGGAGATGTGCAGGTGAATAATGAAGAGGATGTAAAAAAGAATTGGGAGAAAATAAAACGGGATGAAGGCAAGACCTCAGCGCTGGATGGCGTCCCTGTTGGATTACCGGCGATGGTAAAAGCATACCGCATACAGGATAAAGCCAAACAAACCGGTTTCGAATGGAAAGAAACAGCAGATGTTTTTGAAAAAGTAAAAGAAGAAATAAATGAATTGCAGGAGGCCATTGAGCATAAAAATCAACCCGCAATTGAAGAAGAATTGGGCGATGTATTATTCAGCCTGGTAAATTATGCGCGGTTTTTGCATGTAGACCCGGAAAATGCATTGGAAAAAATAAACAGGAAATTTATTTTTCGCTTCCAGGCTATGGAAAAAATGGCTGCTGAAAATGGAACTTCACTCCATGCACTTTCACTGGAAGAAATGGATGCCATGTGGAATACCATTAAAAATAATTCGCGTTGATCGCTACTTTAAAAAAAATATTTTACCGGCACGGTTACCTGCTCATTGCGGCAGCATGGCTATACACTATTTCATTTCTTTTCACGAATTATTTTTCTTACGGTTCCAGCCCGCAAAGTGTGAGCCGTCTTATATCCCGGGATATTATATCGCGTGAAAAATCATTTGATCAGTTACTAAAGGATACAGCATTAGTAAACGGGCTTATCACAGATGATGCGGATAAAATAAAACAGGATTTGGTCAATGATGGCATGGGAATCTTTGTGTACCAACTGAATGATGTGGGAAATCCACTCCAATTGTATTGGAATAGCAATGCAATGGCGGTCAGTAAAGAAGATCTCAAACGGGCGGATGGGCATTATATGGTAAACAATCAAAACGGTTATTTTGAGTTTATTAAAAGTTCTGTCCAAAGGAATAATAACACATTTATTATTGCCGCACTGATCCCTGTGCAATGGCATTATTTTATTGAAAATAAATATTTGCAAACTCATTTCGCGGCACTCCCGCAATTGGGAAATGGGTACGATACAACAAGCCTTGCTACCGGAACACCTGTAATGAATGCTTCCGGGAAAACCCTGTTTAAAATAATAAAAAGGTATGATTATCATCCCGGGTCACCTGGCGCTTTCCCTTTGATACTGCGGCTTGCAGCCATTATCTGCTTAATGGTTTTCCTGAATTTTACAGCTACAGGGATCGTAAAAGTGAATGGATTTTTAAAAGGATTTTCTACTTTGGCGATCACTATTTTTATATGCCGGGTACTCACTTATTTTTTTACGATACCAGCACTCTTCAGGAGTATCCCGCTTTTTGATCCGTTGATATATGCCTCGAGTGCATTACATCCTTCTTTGGGGGATTTACTCATCAATGCAGTGATACTTTTTTGGCTGCTCACTTTTATCCGCTTCAATTATAAATCCAATTCAGCAGTGCGGAGTGTGAAGACAAATAATTTTATAAAATATGCTTCTGTATTTGCAATGATCGTTTTGCCGCTTATTGCATTTTACTTCGTTGACCTGATCAGCAGCCTGGTTAAAGATTCAACAGTACCATTTAATGTAACCGATTTTTTCTCCATCAATATTTATACAATCATCACACTCATCATTATGTGTTTCCTGGTGCTCAGCTTTTACTACCTGATGAATATGCTGGAACAATTAAAAATAGCAGGAGGCATTTCTTTTTTCTGGCGGATCGTGATTACTGCCGTCGCAGGCCTGCTATTTCTTTCATTCAATATTGGCAATGAAAACCTGTTTGTTTATTTCATTACACTGATCTGGCTATTGTTATACCTGGTCATATTATATTTCCGGCATGCAGATTATTCGGTTTCATTATACCGGTCTGCCTTTTTTATTTTCTGGGCAATATTTTTTATTGTACCGGTCACTATTTTGGTGACGTATCAAAACCGGCTCATTGAAAATGCGCATCAGAAAAACTATGCATATAAACTGGCATTGCAATCAGATACCGGCGAAGAGTTTCTATTAAAGACAGCCATAACGGGCTTTTCCAGTAGTTTCTTTGCAGGAAATTTTTATCGCTTTACAGACAAAGAGGAAAATAAATTTCTAAAAGACAGTATTACCAATAATAATTTTTCCGGCTATTTAAATAAATATGAAACGCGGATTTATACGTACGACAACGATCATCAGCCGCTTTATAACCAGGACAATACAAGTTATGATGTGATCATGGCGATCATCACCTCGCAGGGCAGGTTATCCAATATTCCCTGCTTGTATTATTATGAAAACAGTTCTGAGCATTTTGGTTATATATATCAGAAAAATGTGTATGATAAAAATAATATTTTACAGGGAAATATTTTTGTGATCGTAGATCCGAAGACCATTAAAAACCAGGCACTGGTTCCGGAATTGTTCAAAGAGTCCGACGATCTTTCTTCAATTATTCCAACGGGTTATTCATTTGCAATTTATAATAAAAATCATTTGGTAAGCAGTTCCGCAGATTATACCTTTTCAGATACTTTGATTTCCCAGGACAAGGTGACTGCTGAATTTTATTCAAAAAAAATAAATGGTTTTAATGAATTATGGTACTACCCGAATAATCAAAAAACAATCATTGTTGTAAAAAACGACAACTGGTTTTTAGAATCACTCACCCTTTTTGCATACCTCTTTTGCCTCTTTATCCTGGTCGTTGTTTTATTCCATTATGGTGGTATGTTTTTCAAAGCAAGATTCAGGTGGAAGTATATGCGGCAGGTTTTCAATTTTAATATCCGTGCGCAAATTCAAACCATCATATTGAGCGTCAGCATTTTTTCCTTTATCATTATTGGTGTGGCCACCATTTCATTTTTTATATACCGTTTTGATAAAAACAACAGGGATAAACTCACCAATATTTCCAATATCATGGTCAATCAAATTGAAGCTGTGATAAAAAGTGAATTGGTTTTTGATGATAACCTGAACATCAGCAGTATCGGCATCAGCGGGGATTTGGAAAGAAAAATTGTAGAAATTGCCGAAGTACAAAATACAGATGTGAATTTTTATGATGTTAATGGAAACCTGAAAGCAAGTTCGCAACCTTATATTTTCAACAGGCAGGTGTTGAGTGATAAAATGAACCCGGATGCATTTTACCAGATGCATTATAATTACCTGATCAAAGTCATTGAAAACGAACAGGCAGCCAGTTTTTCTTTCTTAAGCATATATCAACCGGTGAAAGATGAAAAGGGTGTGACCATTGCTTACCTGAATGTGCCTTACCTGAATTCTCAAAATGAATTGAAGCAGGAAATATCCAATTTCCTTGTTACTCTTATCAATTTAAATGCGCTCATTTTTATTTTAGCCGGCACCATTGCATTATTTATTACGCGAAGAATCACTTCCTCCTTTTCCCTGATCGGTAATAAAATGAAGGAAATAAGTTTGGGAAAAGTAAATGAAGAAATTTCCTGGAAAAGAAATGATGAATTGGGCTTACTGGTTAAAGAGTATAATAAAATGCTTTTAAAACTGGATGAAAGCGCACAGGCTTTGGGAAGGAGTGAGCGCGAAGGAGCCTGGCGGGAAATGGCCCGGCAAGTGGCTCATGAAATAAAAAACCCGCTCACTCCCATGAAACTAAGTATTCAATACCTTCAACGAGCGATTGATAAAAACGACCCGAATGTAAAAGACCTTTCCCGGCAAGTGGCTGCAACGCTTGTAGAACAAATAGACCAGCTTTCACAAATAGCCGGAGATTTTTCGCAGTTCGCAAATATTGTGACTGCGCGAAAAGAATCTTTTAATTTGAATGAAATGCTTTCATCATTAGCATTATTGTTCCAGTCAAAAGACAGTGTTGACATTCAATTGAAATTTCCTCGAAAAGAATGTATTTTAAAAGAAGATAAAATACAGGTGAACAGGCTATTTACCAATCTTATAAAAAATGCAATAGAAGCTTCATCGGAGGTTGGCTTGGCCATGATTAATATTACCCTGGAAATTAAAGAAGATGAAGTGTTGGTGTCAGTTAGTGATAATGGCGCAGGTATCAGCGCGGAAATGCAAACAAAAATATTTACACCAAATTTTACAACAAAAACTTCCGGCACCGGCCTTGGCCTCGCTATTTGTAAAGGCATTGTAGAAAATGCCGGCGGAAAGATCTGGTTTCAAACGGAAGAAAATAAAGGCACTACTTTTTATGTCACATTACCGCTTTCTACTTAACTATTTCTTTTTGCATGCTGTTCTTTTAAAAACAATTCGAAAGCAGCCAATGAAAAACTACTCAGGTTATTTTCTTTTGTAAGACCTCCTTTTTGTGCAGCCAATACACCATACCGGATATCTGCAAAACCATGAACACTATGTGCATCGGGGTCAATACTGAGCAATACATTTTTTTCCAAACAATAGGGGATCCATTGCCAGTCAATATCCAGGCGTTTTGGATGCGCATTTATTTCTATTACTACATGATGCCTGGCACATGCATCAATGATCTTTTTATGGTCAACCGGGTATCCTTCCCGGGAGAGTAATAAACGGCCTGTCATATGGCCCAGGATATTCGTATAAGGATTTTCTATCGCTGTCATCAAACGCGCCATCGCTTTTTCTTCCGTCATTTTCAAATTGGAGTGCACGGATGCGATGACAAGGTCAAATGTTTTTAAAATATTTTCCGGGTAATCCAGGCTGCCATCATTCAGTATATCAGATTCAATGCTTTTGAAAATTTTAAACGGAGAAAGTTTCTTATTAAGCGCATCAATTTCTTCCTGCTGCGCAAAAATTCTTTTTTCATCCAGGCCATTGGCATAAAAAGCGGATTTGGAATGATCGCTTATCACTATATATTCATAGCCTTTTTCTTTTGCAGCCACAGCCATCTCTTCAATAGAATTTACACCGTCGCTCCATTTACTATGACTATGTATTATTGCTTTTACATCAGTTGGTTCTATTGGTACCGGCAAATTGCCCTCCAGCGCTTTTTGGATAATCGCTGTAGTTTCCCGGAGAAAAGGGGGAATATAAGATATGCCGGCTGCCGAAAAAATGGCTGCTTCATCTTCATAATTTTCATCGTGTGGAAATTTTTGAAGCCAGGCAGCTAAAAATGCTTCACTGCAGGAATGCCGGAAAAGTGTTGTAAAAAGGGTTTCTTTGTTAGCTAAATAAAAAATGAGTAAGACATTTTCCGCCCCTTTAAAATGAAGGGATGAATCCGCTTCATTTATTTTTTTGTAATCATTTTTCTCAAAATAATCGATAAGGCTGTTTTTTTCAATGGTCGTTACCCATTCCAGTTTATCAATAACTGGCATATTTCTCCTGAAAATTCCTGTTGGGATACATTCAAACCCCGCAAAAGTCTCTTGTATATTTTGCGTAAAAGCCTTTGCATAATCTTCAATAGCCGCGTATTGATAGCTACCCATATTTTTTTGAAAAAATTCGATAGCAGCTTTAATATTTTGTTGCGTCTTTGCGCCAAAACCTTTGAATAAAAGTAAACGGTTTTCATTACAGGCATATAATAATTCGCCGATATTTTCAATCTCCAGGTCTTTCCATATAGTGGCAATTTTTTTAGGCCCGATACCTTTTATGCGAAGCATTTCTAAAATGCCCGCCGGTGTTTTTGCGAGGTATTCCTCTAATAATTGTAAGGAGCCTGTTTCTATTTGGCGGATAATTTTTTTACCGATTGCATCACCAATTCCATTTATAGAAAAAATTTTTTCTTCCGGCAGCATGGACAATTCCACCGGTAATTTTTCAATTACAAAAGCAGCATTGGAATAGGATTTTATTTTAAAACTATTTTCTCCATGTATCTCCATCAGCTTTGCAAGCAGGGAAAAATTATTAGCTATTTCATGGTTGACCATGTTGCAAAATAGGCTATTATTTTTTGTTGAAAAAGGATAAAAAAAACTTTTAAAATTTTTTTACGGATGCTATGAAAATGCCCGTTTTTCATAAAAAAGAGCATTTTTTGATTTTTAAATTTATTGGCCGGCTACTGATTATTTTCAAAAAATTTTTTAACTGCATTAAAAATAACAGCTAAATAAATTTTTGAAGTTGTATATTTTTTTAAAATTAAATGCAGCAGAATGAATGAACTACTTTCATTTTTTGGGTTAAAAATTTTTAAAAAATCCGGGCGCTTCATCATCAAAAAAAAGTTTCAATTTTCATTCAGTGAAAAGCTGCTGAATGAAATTATTTCTCTAAAAAATTAAAGCGGGTTAACCAAAGCAGGTATGTAAGAAATACTACAAAGTAACAGGCATTTTTTTTCAAGCGAGGTTACAATCCGGCTGTAATTCAATACAGGCAATCTT
>JBAQJB010000285.1:0-2388 GCA_049289155.1 Chitinophagaceae bacterium | reverse complement strand
TCTGCAAAAACAACTTCCCCACCGCAATAGCGAATACAATTTGCGGATGCTGCAAAAGTGATTGGTGTAGTAATCCACTTTTGCCCGGGTGCTACATCTAAAGCCAATGCACATAAATGCAAGGCAGCAGTTCCATTGGAAACAGCAACTGCATATTCACAACCGATATATTTTGCAAAGGCAGTTTCAAATTCTGCAATCTTAGGACCTTGAGTCAGGTAGTCAGATTTTAATGTTTCAATTACAGCCTGAATATCTTCATCTGTAATATATTGTCTGCCGTAAGGTATAGGTTTCATAACTCTAATTAAAGTTTGAGTCAACGTGTTCTTTTATTAAAGCTCTTAGAGATTCTACAGTTTCCCATTCTGTATTTTGTCCGGAATTATAAGAGAACCCCATAGCTACTTTTTCTGCATTAAATTGAGAAATAAAATCTTCTATTTTCCATTTATGTGTGGAAGGAATTATTACAAAATATTTTCCCAAATCATACGTGTAATACGAATCGGAAGAGGTAATCATTTCCTCATGAATTTTTTCACCCGGACGAATTCCGATAACCGGCTTCTCACATTCAGGACCTATTGCTTCTGCCACATCAAGAATTTTATAGGATGGGATTTTAGGAATAAAAATTTCACCTCCCCATGCATGTTCTAAAGCATGCATCACCATATCCACACCCCCTTGTAAACTGATATTAAATCTTGTCATGGTAGGCTCTGTAATCGGTAAACTTCCTTCTTTCTTTTTATTAATAAAGAAAGGAATTACAGAACCATTGGATCCCATTACATTACCATACCGCACCACACTAAATTTAATTGGATTCCATCCGGTAATATTATTCGCTGCAACAAATAATTTATCAGATGCAAGTTTAGTAGCACCATATAAATTAATAGGTGCTGCTGCTTTATCTGTGGACAATGCAACTACTCTTTCTACTTCAGTTTCGATACATGCATTAATCACATTTTCAGCACCCATAATATTGGTCTTCACACATTCCATTGGGTTATATTCTGCAATAGGTACATGCTTCATAGCTGCTGCATGAATTACATAATCAATTCCTTTAATGGCTCGTTTCAATCTGTCAAAGTCTCGCACATCACCCACAAAAAATCGCACTTGCGGATATTTTGACGGCGGATATTCCTGCGCCATTTGAAATTGTTTTTGTTCATCTCTGGAATAAATTACCAATCGCTTTACTTCAGGCGAAGTGAGTAGAATATGTTTAGTAAGTGCTTTACCAAGTGAGCCTGTGCCACCCGTAATTAAAAGCGATTTATTATTTAAATTCATAAAATATTTTTGAAATAATTAAAGTCAAAACGAATATGCTATAACACTTCACAGCATAACCCAACATACCATTGTGTCCGGCGATATATATTTTATTTGTTTTATCCATTGCTATATTCAGACTGATACCATTGATAAATTTTTTCTAAGCCTGCTTTAAATAAGATGTCGGGATGATATTGTAATAAATTTTTTGCTTTATCAATATTTGCTTCCGAATGTTTTACATCACCTTTTCTTTCATTTGCATATTGCGCATTCATGTTGTTGTTTGAAATTTGCCGAAGCATTTCCACCATTTCATTTAATGTAGTTTGCTCTCCGCATGCCACATTATATACCTGATTTAAAGCATCGTTATTTTCAGTAAATAATGCAAGATCATTTGCCTGAAGTGCATTTGCTATATAAGTAAAATCTCTGCTTGTTTCTCCATCACCAAAAATTGTTGCGGGCTTATTTTCTAAGAATGCCTTACAGAAAATAGGAATAACTGCGGCATAGGGATTATCCGGATTTTGTTTCGGACCGAAGACATTAAAATATCGCAGGGCTACATAATTTAAACCATACGTTTTTTGAAATACATCGGCATATAATTCTACTGCAAACTTTGTAATAGCATAAGGGCTGAGTGGCTTACCAATATTGTCTTCCACTTTCGGAAGTTCTTTACTATCACCATAAGTAGATGAAGAGCAAGCAAGAACAATTCGCTCTACTTTATTTACAACACATGCATGGAGAATATTTACTGTACCTAATATATTTACTTCAGTAGTGCGCATGGGATTTTCTACTGAGCGGGGAACGGAACCCAACGCCGCCTGATGAGAAACTTTGTTTATATTTTTTGTTGCGGCAATACATGCTTCATAATTACAAATATCTGCTTTGATGAATTCGAACTTCGGATTGTTTTCAAACTCTTGTATATTTTCATAATAGCCATTAGATAAATCATCAATTACACGCACTAAAGCAATTCTATCATCGGTCATATATTTCTCTACGAGATTAGATCCGATGAAGCCGGCACCGCCGGTGATGAGGATTTTGATGTTAGTCATGATT
>JBAQJB010000284.1:0-1644 GCA_049289155.1 Chitinophagaceae bacterium | reverse complement strand
ATGCAATAGATACAATAAAAAATAAGAAGTTTGATTTAATTTTTTTGGATATTAGATTTGGTGAAGCAGATCATAAGGCGATAGATATTCATAAAATGAGTGGATACAAAATTCTAACAGATGAAATGCGTTCATCCTTTAAGTCGTTAAATTTTTCAACGCCAGTAATAGTATTTACCGCTTCTAATAAAGTTTGGAATATAATTGAAATGATTGAAGCAGGTGCGGTGAGATGGCCTAATTTCCACGGACACAAAATTCCAATAAATTTACACAATTTATGGAAAGTAAATCTGTCAAAACAGGTCGTCGCAAGTACGACGCCGAGTTTAAAAAAGAAGTCATTAAAATGATTGAATCGGGGCGCACTGTTCCCGATGTAGCCAATTCCCTGGGCATAGGGACCAACCTGATCTATTACTGGTTAAAACGTGCAAAAAAGAAAACTATAGTGGATGGCATTCATTCTGCAGATTCCTTTGATGAAGATAAAGTTGCACTTCATAAACGAATAAAGGAATTGGAGCAGGAACGGGATATTTTAAAAAAAGCCTTGGGCATTTTCAGCCGTTAGATATTACAAAAGTATACCAGTTTATTCAGGTGAATGAACAGCATTTTCCCTGCAAGGAACAATGCCGGGTATTGGAAGTAAGCCGCAGTGGATATTATAACTGGCGCACAGGTAAAACTCATCAGGTAAAAGCAAATGATAAAAAAATGGAACAAACAATTATTGATACGTTTAATGAACACAAACGCCGCTATGGTGCCAGGCGTATTTCTAAATCAATCAATGGCTCTCCACAAAAGGTAAGCCGTTATAAAGCCGGGAAAGTGTTGAATAAGTATGGTTTAAAAGCTATTCAGCCACGCAGCTTTGTGCCTAAAACAACAGACAGCCGGCACGCCTATAAAATAAGTCCAAACCTGCTGCTGGAAAGGGATAAGCCACAAAGACCAAACGAAGTGTGGGTAGGTGATATTACTTATATACCGCTGGCTGGCGGAAAATGGTGTTATCTGGCTGTATGGATGGATTTGTTTTCAAGAAAAATCATTGGCTGGCATTTAGATGATAACATGCAGGAACAATTAATTATTGCTGCGTATAAGAAAGCTATCAACAGCAGAAAAATTCAGCCGGGTGTAATTATACATTCAGACAGAGGAGGACAGTATGCCGGTAACAAATTCAGAGATATAATTGCAAAGAAGGAAATGCTGCAAAGTATGAGCCGTGCTGACAACCCTTATGACAATGCCTTTATGGAATCATGCTTCAGCCGATTCAAAGCCGAGGTATTGGAAGATGGTATTTTTGAAACGATAGAAGATGCCCGCACAGAAACCTTTGAATTCATTGAGATGTATTACAACACGATCAGGCTTCACTCATCATTGAATTACCAAAGCCCGGATCATTTTGAAAAAAGTTATGAAAAACAATGTATTTTTGAAATGCACAAACAAACGGCGATGCTTTATACCGAAGAATCGTTAATTGAAAGGGGCATCGAACCCCTTTCAATTAAGCACAAACAATTCGGCTCAGCATTACCCAAAGAATTAGTTCTTATTCATTAACCTAACGGAATTTTGTGTCCGTGATTTTCGAGCCACCTCAAGCAGCAGCACATACAG
>JBAQJB010000283.1:0-1599 GCA_049289155.1 Chitinophagaceae bacterium | reverse complement strand
GCAAAAGTAATGAACTTTCCAATAAATCGCAGTTTTTTTTATACCTTTTAAAAATAGATGGTACCAAAACCTGTTAAAATATATTTTTTGAGCTGCTTTCATTACTTTTGCGGCTCAAAATTTTTTTATGGCCAATACTTCTGATATATCCCGCGGGATGATCTTAAAACTGGATGATAATTTATATTCCGTGGTGGAATTTGGGGAAAATAAAACTGCCCGCGCCGCCGCTAAAGTCTGGGCAAAGCTTAAAGGCGTGGATAATAAAAGATCTATTGAAAAAACCTGGAACAGCGGGGAAAACATTTACCCGATACGGGTGGAGAAAAAGGAATTCCAGTATTTATATAAAGATGAGAGTGGCTATAACCTTATGAACAATGAGACTTTCGAGCAAATCATACTCGGCGATGAAATGATTGATGCACCTCAATTTCTAAAAGAAGGAAACCCCGTTTTTGTATTTATTAATACAGAAACTGAACTACCCATTGGTGCCGAATTGCCTGAAAAAATTGAAATGCTGGTCACGTATTGTGAGCCGGGTTTAAGAGGCGATACGGCAACACGTGCCACTAAGCCTGCCACTATTGAAACAGGCGCAACGGTAAATGTGCCCTTATTCGTAAACGATGGTGAGATCATTCGCATCAATACAAAAAATGGGGAATATATAGAAAGGGTGAAGTAATTTTCCCGGTTGCGCGAAATTTAGTTTTTTTATAAAATTCTTTAATTTTTACCTCATTTCTTTAAAAAATCACTATTTTGCCAATCCTTTTCAATAAAAATCCGGCAAAATCATTAAAAATTAAAATCGTATTTTATGGACTTCAAACAAATTCAGGAATTAGTAAAACTGGTCAATAAGAGCAATATTGGTGAACTCAGCGTTGAAGAAGGAGATTTTAAGATCACCATAAAACAAAAAGAAGAAAAAACAGAAACTGTATATGCTTCTATGCCGATGCAGCAAATGATGCCGCAAATGCAATCCATGCCTGCTATGCAGGAATTGCCAGGCCAAAGTGGCCAGTCAACTCCCGAAGCGAAAGCAAAAGCAGATAACCTGCTGACAATAAAAAGCCCGATGATCGGCACTTTTTACCGTAAGGCTTCACCGGATAAACCTTCATTTATTGAAGTAGGGGATGAAGTGTCTGTGGGGTCAGTTGTATGTATTATTGAGGCGATGAAATTATTCAATGAAATTGAAAGCGAGATCAGTGGCCGCGTCGTAAAAGTAATTGCCGAAGATGCCAGCCCGGTAGAATTTGACCAACCTTTATTTCTTGTAGAACCCCTTTAGTAAAATGCGCAGTTGATGTTGAATTGTGTTTAATTATTGCAGCATTTTCCAAACAAAAAAATTTTTATGTTTAAAAAAGTCCTTATAGCCAATCGCGGCGAAATAGCGCTACGCGTAATACGTACCTGCAGGGAAATGGGTATTCAAACTATAGCCGTTTATTCCACGGCTGATAAAGACAGTCTTCATGTAAAATTTGCAGACGAAGCTGTTTGCATTGGCCGGCCACAAAGTGCAGATTCATACCTGAATATTCCACACATTATGGCTGCTGCGGAAATCACCAACGC
>JBAQJB010000282.1:0-12131 GCA_049289155.1 Chitinophagaceae bacterium | reverse complement strand
CCAATCAGGGCGCCGGGTTCAGCAATATTTAAATCGCCCAGCATGCCAAAACTTGCCGTAATGCCGCCAAAAGTCGGATCTGTCAATACAGAAATGAAAGGTAATTTTGCATCGCTTAACTGGGATAATTTTCCGCTTGTTTTCGCCAGTTGCATCAGGCTGAAAGCACTTTCCATCATTCGTGCGCCACCACTTTTTGAAATAACAACATAAGGTAGTTGATGTGCAATGCAATAGTCAATGGCACGGCTGAATTTTTCTCCCATCACACTGCCCAGTGACCCGCCGATAAATGCAAAATCCATACAGGCAATAACCATTTCTACGTCATTTACTTTTCCTGCTCCCACGCGCAAACTATCTGTGAGCCCGGTTTTCTGTTCAATATCTTCCAGCCTTTTTCCATACGGTTTTAAATCAGTGAATGATAAAAAATCCTTGCTGCGGATATTGTCAAATAATTCTATGTATTCTTTATTATCGAATAAAAAATCAAAATATTCCAGGCTGCCGATGCGGTGATGATAATTGCATTTTGGGCAAACAAATAAATTTTCCCTTAACTCTGTAGTGGTACATATATAACTGCATTCCGGGCATTTGGTCCAAAGCCCTTCCGGCATTTCTTTTTTATCTGATGTGGATGTGGTGATGCCTTTGCGCAATCTCTTATACCATTTTTGCCTTTGCGCAGATTCTTTATTCATGGCATCTTCCTCGCCGGAAAGAGATGATTCAAAAAAGTCTTCCTGGGGTTCTTTAGGCTCCTTATTATTTTCTTTATTCATTATTTTTCAGGATTGGGAAAATGAAGGTAAGTAAAAAGCAATAAGTAAATTTCTTTATGGATTGCAGCAAGTTGAAAAAAAAATCCTGCTGCACGAAATTGTTGCAGCAGGATCATTCATCTATTTTATTAAGCCACGGTTATAGACTCATCTAAATAAACATCCTGTACCGTATTCAATAACTCGATTCCTTCTTTCATAGGTTTCTGGAAAGCTTTTCTGCCCATAATTAAACCCATACCTCCTGCGCGTTTATTGATAATAGCTGTTTCCACTGCATCATACAAGTCGCCTGCACCTTTACTTTCACCACCACTATTGATCAAACCAACTTTACCCATATAACAATTCAGTAATTGATAGCGGCAAAGGTCAATCGGATTATCAGTGGTAAGCTTGTCATATACGGCTTTACTTGTTTTACCAAATTTAATGGCATTGTAGCCGCCATTATTTGTAGGTAATTTTTGTTTGATGATATCAGCCTGGATTGTAACGCCCAGGTGATTTGCCTGGCCTGTAAGATCGGCTGAAGCGCTATAGTCAATACCATCTTTTTTGAAGGCATCATTGCGCAGGTAGCACCAAAGGATAGTTGCCATTCCCAATTCATGTGCCTGTTCAAAAGCTTCTGAAATTTCTTTTAACTGGCGGGTGCTTTCTTCACTGCCCCAATAGATCGTTGCGCCAACTGCCATGGCACCCAGGTTCCAGGCATTTTTTACGGTGCCAAATAAGGTCTGGTCAAATTTATTTGGGTAAGTAAGTAATTCGTTATGATTAATTTTTACAATGAAAGGAATTTTGTGCGCATATTTCCGGCTCATCATACCCAGTACGCCAAAGGTAGAAGCAACACCATTACTGCCTGCTTCTATCGCTAATTTCACAATATTTTCAGGATCAAAATATATAGGGTTTGGCCCAAAAGCACTGGCCCCGCTATGTTCTATGCCCTGGTCAACCGGCAGAATACTGCAATAACCGGTTCCGCCAAGCCTGCCATGACTGAGCAATTGTTCCATACTGCGCATTACCTGCGTGTTGCGGTTACTAAAAGCCCATACTTTATCAATATGGTCAACAGAAGGTAATGAGAGCATTGATTTATCAATGGTAGTACATTTGTGATTCAGCAGGTTTGCACCTTTATCACCCATAATTTGAAGAATCTTTTCATTTGCCATAGCGGGAAAATTGATTGAATAATTTGGTTTATGTATTTCGGAAAATGAGAAATCTTTAACGCATTTTCCCCGGAAAAATTCCAGGTGGCAAATATAAGGAATCGCCTGATAATGACCAATGAAATTGGCTTATGTATTCATGGATCCGGCGCAATTTCTTTGTAATTCCATGAAGTATTTCGCAGAAATCATCATCCTGCTGCCATACCAGCTGAACATTTCCCCGTCTACCAGCATTATTTTTATTCCGGGCAGGAGTTGTTCAAATTCGGCCAGGTGCTTTTCTTGAAAGGGGTATGGCTCTGATGAAAGAAACAATATATCTGTTTTCCTGGCGACAATATTTTCCAGGGAAATTTCCGGGTATCTTTTTTCATTTTCAAAAACATTGTCAAAACCTGCCCGTTGCAACATGCTGTGAATAAATGTATCACCACCCACCGACATATATGGTTTTTGCCAGATGAGATAGGCAACTTTATGCTTTCTTTCTGTCGTCCTTATTTTGGAAAAATTGGAATGTATTGTCTGGCTTATTTCTATTGCAGTTTGCATGCTTCCAGTGATGTCACCAATTTTTAAGATCATATCCATTGCTCCTGGAAAATCATTCACATCACTCATCCAAACGGGGTACAATTTTTCTAATATTTCAATTTGTTCTTTTTCATTTTCCTCTTTATTGGCAATGATCAGATCCGGGTCTATTTGTTTTATTTTTTCAATATGAATATTTTTTGTGCCACCAACAATGACCTTCTTTTTACTTAGATCTTTTGGATGAACGCAAAATTTTGTGACACCTGCTACCTGATCTTCCAGGCCCAGGTCAAATAATAATTCAGTGATCGAAGGGACAAGAGAAATAATTTTTTGCGGAGGAAACCGGGGCAACTTGACTTCGCGATTCATCTGGTCTTTAAAATATTTCATAAATTTCTTGTAGCCTGCTTTTTTAAAAAGGTATGCCCAGGTTGATATAGGGTAATAATTTTTTTGACTGGTCGCTATACATGGCACTCAGTTCCAAAGGTCCCAAAATAAAATTATAGCCAAGTGTAATTGAGTAACCAGATAAAAAATTACCGGGTTTAGAAAATTCAGAATTTTTAATAAAATCATACGCCAACACGTTTGCTTTAGCCGTCAGATACAGGTTGGTAAATGGCTTGTAACGCAGGCCAGACTGCAACATCAGGGCACTGTTGGTTCTGATAGTTCCTTCATTTAAGCCTGCAAAAACGATTTGGTTGGAAAAACTTTCCGTGAGGCCGCCAATATAATAATCACCATTGTATATAGATTTGCTATGAAATGCAATTCCTAATTGCATGGAAGTAAGTAAGGTGAATTTTGAAGATAGCGGTGCATAATTTTTGAAATCGGCCTGTACATGCCAATAATCTGAAAATTGGCCTTTCAAAGAATCTTCACTTAAAATAATATTTCCATTTTTATAAAACTCTAAATCGTGATGCTGGTTATAATTATAACCGGCCTGTCCGAAAAATTTAATGCCTTTTTTTGGATATATGGTATTGCTTAACGTATTCAATTGAATAAAGGCATAACTATTTAAAAAGTTATTATAACCCCGCAATTCAAATTTTGAAGGTATGTCCGGTTTATAATAATAAGATTGAAAACCTGTGCCGATCCCGATCGCATAATTTCTTCTCAAAGTCCAGTGCATATTTACATCAGCCGAAAAAGAATTTTGTTTATATGTACCGTCTTTTATAAAATTGATATAATTGGTAAAGCCTGTATTGGCTGCTTCAACGGATCCCGCTAAAGTGAGTGTTTTAAATTTTCCAAAATATTGCAGGTGCTCTCCGCGTACCCGTAAATTTTCTCCTAAATTCACAGACACCAGGCTTCTTGAATAGGGTGTGAAAAAATTTCTCGAAGTAATATTGCCGATTATACTGATGCCATTAAATGAATTATAGGAAAGTGTAGCTTTTGCAAACGTGAACGGGTTTTCTTCTATTTCAAAAATGATTTTTACACTTCCGTCATCCTGGGGTTTCAACTCGTAAATAATTTTTTTATAATACCTTGTTCCAAATGCTTTTCGAATATGGCTGGAAATGTCTTTTGCCGTATAAAATGTATTGGGTAACATATCTATGCGGTGCAGGAAAAAAGCTTCATTGGTTTTCACAAGTCCATGCACTTCAAATGCGGAAATTTTCACTGAATCAACTTTCGGTAATATTGGATAACTACGCTTATCCGGGCCATATACAAGGTCCAGCGAATCTGCAAACTTTTTTAAACGCGGATAAACAGAATCACCACGCAACAAGCCTTCATCTATGATTTGACCGATCGAACCAAAACTTCCCATACTATAATCATTCAGTTGGTGTGGGATATAAATATCACACAATTTTTTCTCTTCTTTAGCATCCTTGTCTTCCCGGAAAAAAGCAACCTGCAGCAATACCTGGAAAATATTTGTGATCTTTTCTTTCGCCAGTAAGTTGCCTGCCACATTACTGCCGATTACGATATCCGCACCCGCTTTCTTTGCAATACTCACCGGGAAATTATTCACGATGCCGCCGTCTACTAATTTTCTGCCATTGATATTAACTGCTGTGAATACGGAAGGAATCGTCATACTGGCGCGTACCGACTGGATAATTTCTCCCGAATCAAGTACAACGCCTTCACCAGTTGATATATCTGTTGCCACACAGGCATAGCTTCTGGGAAATTTAGAGAAATTTTTGATGGTATAAACGGGGAAAAAATATTCACTTAAGGTAAGCCATAGTTCTTCTGATTCCAAAACACCGCTGGGCAAACGAAAGCCATTATTCTCCCAGGGAAGTTCAACGGCATATTTATCGTATTCCGATTTTTCATCTATCGATAAACTTTTTAAAGACGCCGCATTACTGAGCAATAAATCCCAATCAGTTTTTTTTGTGATCTCCAGTAAAGTATCGGCAGAATAACCTATCGAATACATGGCACCAATCACAGCGCCCATGCTGGTTCCGCTCACATAATCAATATGCAATCCTGCTGAATCAATAGCTTTTAGAATACCAATATGCGCCAGTCCTTTAGCACCGCCACCACTCAATGTGAGGCCGAGTTTGGGGCGTTGCTGGCTGAAGGCAGTGAGGGAAAAAAGTATAAAAAATAGTAATGCGAAAAATGATTTCATAAGTAAGCGCAAATATATTTGAAGTTACGCGCAAAAAACACAAAGAAGCTGCCAACGTATTTGTAATATTGCCAAATGAGTAAGCAACTATTCACCAACATTCAAAGCCTCGTAAATACGCGGGAAGAAGCACCTGTTTTAAAAGGCAGCAGCCTGGCGAAATTGCCCGTTATCAATCATGCATTTCTTTTTTTGAATAAAGGTAAAATTGTTGATTATGGGAAAATGGATGAGATGCCTGGTGAATATGTACAGGCAGAAATTCATGACACAACCGGGCGGTTTATTATGCCCGCCTGGTGTGATAGCCACACACACCTTGTGTTTGCGGCCAGCAGGGAAGAGGAATTTGTAGATAAGATCAAAGGGGTCAGCTATGCGGAGATCGCAGCTAAAGGCGGCGGCATTTTAAATTCTGCTGCAAAATTAAGAGCAATGCCTGAAGGCGAATTATTTGAACAATCCTGGAAAAGATTGCAGGAAGTCATGCAATTGGGAACCGGTGCCATTGAAATAAAAAGTGGATATGGCCTTACGGTTGAAAGTGAATTGAAAATGTTGCGTGTTATAAAAAGGCTCAAAGAAACCGCACCCATTCCCGTGAAAGCTACATTTCTTGGAGCGCATAGTTTTCCGCAGGAATTCAAACAAAATCATCGTGGCTATATTAATTTGATCATCAATGAAATGTTGCCTGCTATTGCAAAAGAAAACCTTGCAGATTTTATTGATGTGTTTTGTGAAGAAGGATTTTATTCTGTTGATGAAACAGAAATGATTTGCCGGGCAGGCATACAATATGGCCTGAAACCAAAAATTCATGCCAATCAGTTACATGCTTCCGGTGGTGTACAGGCGGGCGTAAGGCTGGGTGCAATTTCCGTGGATCATTTGGAAACGATGGATGATGAAGCGGTTGAAATGCTTGCTGCATCTGCAACGATCGGCACATTGCTGCCCACTGCAGCTTATTTTTTAAGAATGCCTTTTCAGCCCGCGCGACAATTAATCGATGCGGGTTGTGCGATTGCACTGGCTTCCGATTTTAATCCCGGAACTTCCCCGAGTGGAAATATGAATATGGTTGTCTCTATGAGTTGCATTCAAATGAAAATGCTTCCCGAAGAGGCCATCAATGCGGCTACAATCAATGGTGCGTATGCCATGGAATGTGCAGCCAGTGTGGGCAGCATTACTAAAGGTAAAAATGCAAATATTATTTTAACAAAAACATTGCCTTCACTCGCTTATATTCCGTATTCCTTCGGCAGTAACCTCATTGATAAAGTATTTATCAATGGAAAAATTGTATAACCCGGAAAAAATTGTATGTACGGAATATCTACTGAAATAATTCTCATTTTAATGGGCGCACTCATTGTGCTTTCCTATTTATTTTCCATCTTATCAAGAGTTTCAAAAATCCCTTCCGTACTTTTATTATTAGTAACCGGCATCTTCCTGCGCGCGCTTGCGGATTATTTTAAATTCCCTTTTATACTCCCCGGTACTGTTGTGGAATTATTCGGCGCCATTGGTTTGATCATGATCGTACTTGAAGCGGGGCTTGATTTACAACTTGCCAAAAATAAACTCAAACTTATCCGCCAGGCTTTTTTATCAGCACTTATTATTTTCATTGTTTCAGCACTGGTCATCTCTGCGATATTGCATTACTGGTTACAGGAACCATTGATTCATTGCATCATTTATAGTATCCCGCTTTCTATTATGAGTAGTTCAATCGTGCTGCCCAGCCTGCATCACCTGAATGAAACCAAAAAAGATTTCCTCGTATATGAAGCTTCTTTTTCTGACATCATTGGCATCCTTATTTTTAATTATTTTATCGGGAAAGAAATTTTATCTATGCTGGCAATAGGAAAATTTTTCCTGGCCATTGTCATTTCGGTTATTTTATCAATAGTCCTTTCACTGGTACTTTTTCTTATTTTGGTGAAATCAAAACTAAATGTAAAAATATTTCTCGTCTTTGCATTACTCATTATGTTGTATGAAGGCGGCAAATTATTATCGTTGCCTTCATTGCTTATTATTTTAGTTTTTGGTTTGATGATGCGTAACTGGAACCTCGTGCGCATTCCTTATTTGCGAAAGTTTTTTTCTAAAGATGAAATTGATTCCACTACTAATTTATTGCATTCGGTCACAGCGGAAAGCTCATTCTTAATCCGCACTTTCTTTTTTGTATTGTTTGGCTTTACCATTGACCTGCATGTAATCGCGGATAATAATGTACTCATGTTGGGAAGCGCCATTGTTGTGATCTTATTAATAACACGCTTTTTATATTTGCGTTTCTTTTTGAAAGAAAGTGTGTATCCCGAAGTTGTTTTTATTCCACGTGGCCTGGTGACAATCTTATTATTTTATAAAATTCCGGCGGAATATAAATTGGCAAGTTTCAATGACGGAATACTTTTCTTTGTAATATTGGTGACCAGTTTGATCATGATGATTGGAATGTTGTTTTATAAACCGGCAAATGATGAAAGTCCCGGTATAACAGACATATAAAGACAAAACTATGAAGCATTTAAAAATTTTTACAAAAGAAAATATTTTAAGCAACACACATATCCGGCGTTTTGAAACGAAACTGGGTGAAAAGATACAGGTCATAGAAAGTGCTGAAAGCATTGAAGAACGTATCAGGAACAGTAACGCGCTTTTCGTGATTGCCGGCATACCGGAAGATATTGGTATTAAAGGAAACCTCGGCGTGGGTGGGGCTGATACAGCCTGGCACCCTTTCCTGCAATCATTTTTAAACACACAAAGCAATGATTTTTTGCATGGTGATGAAATTTTATTATTAGGCCAGTTTGATTTTTCTGAGATCAATGAACTCATTGAAAAAAACAGTGTGAATTATGAAGAAAAAATAAAAGCCTATCGCCAGGCTACAGCAATTATTGATGATGAAGTGGAACAGCTCGTAAGCATTATTACGCGCAACAATAAAATTCCTGTTATCATTGGCGGCGGACATAATAATGCGTATGGCTGTATAAAGGGCGCTGCCAAAGGCTTGTATGCTTCCGGGCTTTTACCCATATCAGAGATCAATGCGATCAACCTCGATGCACATGCGGATTACAGGCCATTGGAAGGAAGGCATAGCGGCAATTCATTTCGATATGCGGAAGAAGATGGTTACCTGGAAAAATATTGTATCGTGGGTTTGCATGAAAATTATCTCACTCAAAATATGTGTCTTGATATTGCCAATAATCCCTTCATTGATTTTATCACATTTGAAGATATTTTTATCCATGAAAAAAGAACTTTCCGCCAGGCACTTGCCCATGCATGTAGTTTTACAGAATTCAATTATTGCGGGATAGAGCTTGACCTGGATAGTATTGAAAATGTACTTAGCAGCGCCTTCACGCCGGTAGGTATTTCTCCTGTTCATGCCCGGCAATATGTACAATATGCTGCGCAAAACTCCAACGTGGCTTACCTGCATATTTGTGAAGGAGCCACACAATTATCAGACAACCGGAAAAGCCCTGCAACCGGTAAACTGATTTCGTATCTCGTCAGCGATTTTATAAAAGCGATTATTGAAAAAAGAAATATGAATCAATAAATGTATGGAGGCACCGGTAAAAAATTATTGCAGTTTTGTAGAAACACTTCCCAAAGAAAATGTGCACAGGAAATATCACGATTATGAATATGGTTTTCCCATAGAATCCGATGATGCTTTATTTGAAAGACTGATTTTAGAAATCAACCAGGCCGGTTTGAGTTGGGAAACTATCCTTAAAAAGAAAGACAATTTTTCTAAAGCCTATGATGGATTCAATATTAAAAAAGTAGCTGCTTATACAACGAAAAAAATTGAAAAGCTTTTAGCAGATCCGGGTATTATTCGTAACAAGCTGAAAATACATGCAGCCATTTTTAATGCGCAGGCAATTTTACAATTGCAAAAAGAATTTGGTTCCTTTAAAAACTGGATCGAAAAAAATCATCCGCTGGAAAAAAATGAATGGGTGAAATTATTCAAAGTGCATTTTAAATTTACCGGCGGTGAAATTGTCAATGAATTTTTAATGAGCAGCGGTTATTTACCCGGCGCACATTCGGCCAATTGCCCGGTGTATAAAAAAATAGTAAAACAAAAGCCAGCCTGGCTTTCCTGAATTTTATTTCTTCCGGAAATTCATTACAAAAAAATAGATGTGGGCACTTGTTGATAAACATTCAATATCGGGAACGATTGAATGGAACTTCAATACATTTGCATGATCAACTTATTAAATAATATGGTAGATTCATTTGAAAAAATACCGGTAGAAATTTTTGAAGGACCTGCAGCAGGTTCAACATTTGTTGCGTTGGAAATTGCAAATTATATCCGCGAAACAGCCGATTCCGGAAAGCCTTGCGTACTGGGACTTGCAACGGGTTCCACACCCGTGGACATGTATGCGGAACTGGTGCGCATGCACCGCGAGGAAGGGCTGAGTTTTAAACACGTGATCACATTTAACCTGGATGAATATTATCCCATTTCCCCGCAAATATTCCAGAGTTACTGGAGTTTTATGCAGCGGCATTTATTCAGCCATGTGGATATATTGCCGGAAAATATTCATATTCCAAATGGTGAATTGCCGAAAGAAGAAATAAAAAATCATTGCATCGCTTATGAACAAATGATTGAAGATGCAGGAGGTATTGGTTTACAAATATTAGGTATTGGTAATAATGGCCATATCGGTTTCAATGAACCCGGCAGCAGTATTTTTTCCAAAACCCGGCTAATCAATTTGGATATCAGCACCCGTATGGCGAATTCAAAAGATTTTGAAAATATTTCCAAGGTACCACGCCTCGCTATTACGATGGGCATTCAAACGATCATGAAAGCAAAACGCGTGATACTCATGGCTTGGGGGCATAAAGCGCCAATCGTTGCACTGGCCGTGGAAGGACATGTAACTGAAAAAGTACCGGCAAGTATTTTACAGCAACATAATCATTGCCAGTTTGTACTGGACCAGTTTGCCGCCGCGGACCTCACGCGTTTTAAATCTCCCTGGCTTGCGGGTGATGTAAACTGGACGCCGAAAATGATTAAGCGTGCCGTAGTTAATATGGCATTGAAATTAAAGAAGCCGGTACTCAGTTTAACGATGCATGATTATAATGTTACCGGCCTCGGGGATTTGCTTGTAGAAAAAGGAGATGTGTATGAAATCAACCTGCAGGTTTTTTATATGCTACGCGATAGTATTACGGGCTGGCCGGGCGGAAAACCGCAAGCCATCATTCCGCATCACCCGGAAAGAAGCGAACCTTATCCCAAAAGGAGCGTGGTATTTTCCCCGCACCCCGATGATGATATCATCAGTATGGGCGGCACTTTTATGCGGCTTCAGGACCAGGGGCATGATGTGCATGTGGTTTATCAAACGAGTGGAAACATTGCCGTGACAGATGAATTTGTTACGCGTTTTTTGGATTTTGCCGTAGGCTTTGAAGACATGTTTGGAATCAATAATGATAAGAGCAATACCATTTTAAAATCCGCGGAAACATTTTTATTGTCCAAGCAACTCAATGACATGGATACGCCGGAGATCCGCGCCATTAAAGGGCTGATACGCCGTTGCGAAGCAAATGCCACTTGTAAATATGTCGGCATTCCCGCTGGCAACAGGCATTTTCAAAACCTGCCTTTTTATGAAACCGGCACCATTGAAAAAAAACCAATGAGTGAAAAAGATATTGAATTGACGGTGGCTTTACTCCGCGGAATAAAACCGCAGCAGGTATTTTGTGCGGGCGATCTTGCCGATCCGCATGGCACGCATAAAGTTTGCCTGGACATTGTGCAGGAAAGCATTCGCCGGATAAAAGCCGCGGGGGATAAATGGTTGAATGATTGTTGGGTTTGGTTGTATAAAGGCGCCTGGCAGGAATGGGAAATTGATGAAATAGAAATGGCTGTGCCCATGAGCCCGGACCAGGTAATTAAAAAAAGAAATGGCATTTTTATACACCAGAGCCAAAAAGATATGGTGCCATTCCAGGGCACGGATGCGCGGGAATTTTGGCAGCGTGCCGAAGAACGCAATGCACATACCGCAGACCTGTACGCGGTTTTGGGTATGACAAAATATGCAGCGCTGGAGGCATTTGTGCGCTGGCATTTTTAAATGCGCCGCAGAAGCGTGAAATTTTTTCCATAAAAAAAGCGAACCAGTTAAATGATTCGCTTTGTGACCCCGCCAGGATTCAAACCTGGAACCTTTTGATCCGTAGTCAAATACTCTATTCAGTTGAGCTACGGGGCCATTTTTAAAATTGGCTGCAAATATAAGCACCCATTTTTACATATTGAAAACTTATAAACTTTAATATGATAAATCATTAAAAATATTTTAGTTTTATTTAAACAAATAGCAATTTCATATACTAAATTGCTTAGCTTTAATATTTGTTCATAGTTGTTTTTGGCGCAGACATGAGGGATGCAAATATTTTAATACCAGCATTTAAGCCTTACTTGAGAATCGTTATGTCGCAATCCGTTCATCGGCATTACTACTATTGAGCTTTAGCATTCATAAACATTAATTATGTTGCAAATGAAAAATTATAATGGCTAAAAAAACTGGACAGGGAAGAATTAATTCTTGCTTTTAATCTTTACTGGCAATTAGATTTTGGTAAAATGCATAGCCGTACTCCAGAAATAATTCACTTAGCAAATATCATTGGAAGAACTGCAAATGCAGTTGCAATAAGACTAACCAACTTTGCACACATTGATCCTTATCATCAGGAGAGAGGCGTAAAGGGAATGTCTGGTGGAAGTTAACAAGTAGAGCCAATCTGGAGTGAATTTATAAATAACAAAGAAGAATTGATTTTTGAAAGTGAAAAAATATTAGCAGAGAAACAACATGAAACAATCGAACAGAAATTTGC
>JBAQJB010000281.1:0-10725 GCA_049289155.1 Chitinophagaceae bacterium | reverse complement strand
TCTTTGGCCACTTCCTTTTCCAGCAATGTCTTTAATTTATATTCTTTACGAATGCCTGCGATTTGCTCCTGCATAATGCTGTATTTAACTTTGTAAAAGTACAATTTATCCCGCTGTTTGAGTTTCCCTTTTTAATAGTTTGTACCTTGCAGCCATGCGTTACGAGCATTTATTTTTCGACCTTGACCATACTTTATGGGATTTTGAAACCAATGCCAGGGATACATTGCACGAAGTTTTTGAAATCAATACCTTGCATGAAAGGGGCATTGATGACCGGCTTTTTTTTGTTAAAAGATATTGCTATCACAATGACTGCCTCTGGAAAAAATATACAGAAGGAACGATCCGCCAGGATTTACTCAGGTGGAAAAGAATGTGGCTTACACTGCTTGATTTTAAAATCGCGGATGAAGTACTAGCCAAAAAAATGGCCACAGAATTTTTGGAACGGCTTCCCTATAAAAAAAATATTTTCCCACATACCAAAGAAATCCTTCAATATTTATTGGATAAAAATTATCGCATTCATCTTGTCACGAATGGCTTTGATCAGATTCAAAATGAAAAATTAAAGAGTAGTGAACTAACTCATTTTTTTGAAGCAGTGATTACTTCGGAAGGTTCCAACAGTTTAAAACCGCAGGCGGAAATTTTTGAATTTGCTTTGCAAAAAACAGGCGCTAAAAAAAAACATAGTATCATGCTGGGCGATAACCCGGATGCGGATATTCAAGGCGCTATGAATGCCGGGCTTGACACGGTTTTTGTAAACCACCTGCAGATAAAGACAATTGTGAAACCAACTTTTACAGTGCATCATTTAAAAGAACTGGAACTCATTTTTTAAAATAAAATTATGTCTGAAAATATAAACCGGGTAACCGGTACCAAGGAAGAACAATACAGCGCATTACTCCCGCAAATTCAGGCCTTGCTTGAAGGAGAGCCGGATCTTATCGCCAACATGGCGAATATCACGGCTGCTTTGAAAGAACAGTTTCAATGGTTTTGGACCGGCTTTTATTTGGTGAAAAATGGTGAACTGGTATTAGGCCCTTTCCAGGGGCCGGTTGCTTGTACGCGTATTCAAAAAGGAAGAGGCGTTTGCGGAAAAGCGTGGGAAGATGCGCAAACTCTGATCGTGCCCGATGTTGCAAAATTCCCCGGGCATATTGCCTGCAGCGCATTTTCAAAATCAGAAATTGTTTTGCCAATATTTAAGGGGAAAGAAGTTTGCGCTGTTTTAGATATTGACCATGACCTGGAAAATTATTTTGATGAAACTGATAAAAAATATTTGGAAAAAATTATTGCTTTGCTTGAAAGTTGAATATGGAAATTCAAATTAAAAAAGTAGAAGATGCCGCGCTCATGCAGTTGATCAGCGAACTTTCTGTGAAGACCTTCTATGAAACGTACGAGCATGTGAATACCGCTGAAAATATATTGCAATACGTACAGTTACATTTTTCCGTGGAAAATTTGCTGCGGGAATATAAAATACCAGGCCATTTTTTTTATATTTTATTTGTAAACGAAACTGCAGCCGGGTATATTAAAATGCGCACCGACCATAAAGACCCCGCATTCCAGGATCTGCACCAAATAGAATTGGAACGGTTTTATGTTTTGAGAAAATACCATGGACAAAAACTCGGTTTTTTTTGCATGAAGTTTTGTATACAGGAATCTGCATCTGGCAACTATGACGTTTTGTGGCTGGGGGTTTGGAAAAAAAATGAAAAAGCGATCCGGTTTTATAAAGCAATGGGTTTTGAAATTTATAGTGAGCATATCTTTTTATTCGGGGAAGACCCACAGGAAGATTTTTTGATGAAATTGAATATTAAAAATTACAAACTACCTTTATTGTTGAATCAAAACTAAAAATCATGATCCGGAAAATCCTCTTACTGTTGCTGGTTGCATTTATTGTTATCCAGTTTTTTCGTCCCGAAAAAAATATTTCGGCGACTAAGTCTGCAAATGATATTACAATGGTTTATCCTGTGCCGGAAAATGTGCAACAAATTTTTGCAAGAAGTTGCAATGATTGCCATTCTAATAATACACAGTATCCCTGGTACGCGGAAGTGCAACCTATCGCCTGGTTCCTGGCAGACCATGTAAAAGATGGAAAGGACGAACTCAATTTCAGTGAGTTTGGCACCTATAGAATTGCGCGTCAAAATAAAAAAATGAAAGAAACCATCAAAGAAATAAAGGAAGGAGAGATGCCCATTACTTCATATACGCTTTTGCACGGGGATGCAAAATTATCGGAGGCCGATAAGCAAACAGTTATTAGCTGGTGTGAATCCGTTCAAAAAACATTGCAGGAAAAATATCCGCCGGATAGCTTAGAGATTAAAAAGCCTCAATAAAAAAATCAAAAAATCCTGATGCACATTATAAAGGCAGACTACCTGATCTCTAACCCGGATATGAAAAACTGCCCGGCACCCGACAGGCCGGAATATGCTTTTATTGGCCGGAGCAATGTGGGCAAATCGACTTTGATCAATATGCTTTGCGGCAAACAAAAACTGGCCAAAACTTCCAATACCCCAGGCAAAACACAACTCATCAATCATTTTGAAATTGAAAGTAAAACGGGAGAAAAAAAACCAATTATAAAATGGTATCTCGTTGACTTGCCGGGATATGGTTATGCAAAAGTGGCACAAAGTAAACGCAGCACCTGGGAATTAATGATCCGTGATTATTTATTGAAAAGGGAAAATCTGTTGCAGGTTTTCGTGTTGATCGACAGCCGTCATCAGCCACAAAAAATTGACCTCGAATTTGTAGAAAACCTCGCCAATGCGCAAATCCCTTTTTCATTGGTTTTCACAAAATCTGATAAAGAAAAACCCGGTGTTGTAAAACGCAATGTGGAAGCTTTCCAAAATGCATTGCTCGAAAAATGGCAATTTCTCCCGCAGGCTTTTATTACGAGCGCCACAAAAAATGAAGGCAAGGAAGAAATTTTGGAACTGATCAGTAATTATAATATTGCATTTTACGAAAACCGTAAATAGGATTTTCTTACAACAAATTATTTGCACAGGTATTTGCCATTATTACTCTTTTCAAACCTTTTATACCTAATCCATTTTTATCATTGCCCAAATGGCTATTTTCGCCGCAAATAATAATTTGATGAAAAAAATAATAACAGGGATCGCACTGTTTTTCTGCACGGTGTCTTTTGCACAGCAGGAAGTTATAGTGAAAACCGGTGATACCGCCTGGCGCCATGAGTACCGCGGTGAGGCAACCAAAATCAATGACGTCGTGAATACAAAACTCGACGTGAAATTTGATTACGACAAATCTTATATGTATGGAAAAGAATGGCTGACATTGCACCCGCATTTTTATCCAACAGATTCTTTAACGCTTGATGCACAAGGTATGGACATCAACGAAGTAGCCATGATGAGTGCCGGTAAAAAAATGCCGCTTACCTACAAGTATACAGATAATAAATTGCGCATTAATTTGGGCAAAACATACAAAGGTGGAGAAGACTATACCATTTATATAGATTATGTGTCAAAGCCCAATGAGCTGAAAGTGCAGGGCAGCGCGGCTATTACGGACGCCAAAGGTTTATATTTCATTAATCCAAAAGGGGAAGAAAAAGATAAGCCTACACAAATATGGACACAGGGTGAAACGGAAGCCAACAGCGCATGGATGCCAACGATTGATAAACCCAATCAAAAAAGTACGGTAGATATTTCCATGACTGTTCCATCAAAATATGTAACGCTTTCCAATGGCTTGCTGGTGAATCAGAAAAAAAATGCGGATGGTACACGCACGGATCAATGGAAACTGGATCTGCCCATTGCGCCCTATTTATTTTTTATGGGTGTAGGTGATTATGCAATTATCAAAGACAGTTATAAAGGAAAAGAAGTGAGCTATTATGTAGAAAAAGAATATGCTCCTTATGCGCGGGGAATTTTCGGGCTTACACCGGAAATGATAAAATTTTATTCAGACAGGCTCGGCGTGGAATATGCATGGCCAAAATATTCGCAGATCGTAGGGCGTGATTATGTGAGTGGCGCTATGGAAAATGTTACCGCCACATTGCACCAGGAAAGCGCGTATCAAAACGGGCGTGAACTCGTCGACGGAAACCGTTGGGAAACTGTGATTGCGCACGAACTTTTTCATCATTGGTTTGGAGATTTAGTAACTACTGAAAGCTGGAGCAATATTACGGTGAATGAAAGTTTTGCGGATTATAGCCAAACATTATGGGAAGAATACAAGCATGGTAAAGATGCCGGTGATGAAGAAAATTTGAATGGCATGAATGGCTATCTCAATAGTGGTGGTGATGATTTGAACCTCGTGCGTTTTTATTATAAAGATAAAGAAGATGTTTTTGATGGCGTGAGTTATCAGAAGGGCGGGCGCATTTTAAATATGCTGCGCAATTATGTGGGAGACGACGCATTTTTTGCTGCCTTAAAAAAATACCTGACAGATAATAAATTTAAAACAGGAGAAGCACAACAATTGCGCCTTGCCTTTGAAAGTGTTACCGGCCAGGACCTGAACTGGTACTGGAATCAATGGTATTATGGCAGTGGCCACCCGGTGCTTGACATCCGCTATGATTTTGATGATGTAGCCGGAAAACAAACGGTAATCGTAGAACAAAAACAAGCTTCCGGTAAAATATTCACATTGCCGGTTGCAGTGGATGTATATAATGGCGCGAATAAAACACGCTATCATGTATGGGTAAAAAATAAAATTGACACGTTTACTTTTGCATATACGCAACGGCCTACGCTGGTAAATTTTGATGCGGATAAAATTTTGCTTTGCGAAAAAACAGATCATAAAACTGCGGACAATTTCCGTGAGCAGTTAAAGTATGCGCCATTATATATGGACAGGCGCGAAGCGTATAATTATTTTGCTAAAAACCATATGCCGGAATTGGCGCTTGGCCTCAAAGATAAATTTGCAGGGCTTCGTTCACGCACATTGGACCAGCTTGCAAATGATTCTTTATTGCTGACAAATGAAAGTATCATGGCGCAGGTTGCTGCAATGGCAAATCTTGAAAAAGATAAGGTTACGCAATCGAAAGCCATTGAAATTTTGGCAAATACAGGAGATGCGAAATACAAACCCTTGTATGAGAAATTCGTGAATGATTCTTCGTATTCCGTATCCGGAACGGCTTTGGAGGGTTTGAGTAAATTGGATCCTGCAAATGCATACACGATGGCCAAAAAATATAGCAGTGATGCGCGCGGCAAATTATCAGATGTAGTTACAGAAGTAATTATGGAAAATGGCAAACCGGAAGATTATGATTTTATTTCCAAAGGCTATGGCGACATGCCGCCAACACAGGCTAAGCTGCAGGCTACGCCTGGCTTTGCGGATTATCTTGCTACATTGACTGATGATGCGAAAATCAAAGCTGGTGTTGATATGATCATCAAATTCAGGAAGCAGATTCCTGAACAATACTGGAATTTTACTGACCCTGCATTGAAAGGAAGTTTAGAAAAATTAGCCGCAGCGAAAGGTGGTGATGTAGAAAAATATATTAACGACCAGTTGAAATAATTTTTAAATACAATTAAGAGCCAGGTGATTCATCGCCTGGCTTTTTCATGCATTTTATAAATCAAGGTCCATGATTGTTTTCGGGGGGATGAGATGTACAACCTGTATACCCAGTGCATTCGCAGCATCTGTATTCGTTTTTGTATCATCAATAAACAGCGTTTCCGAAGGCATTAAATTTTCTTTTTCCAATACATATTGGAAAGCTTCGGCATAGGGTTTTCTCAGGCCCATTTCATGGGAATACCAGGCTGTTGAAAAAAGAGAATTGAATGGAAAACCGTTTTCCTGTAAAAATTTTTCGATGAATGCATCGAAATGAATCTGGTTGGTATTTGATAAAAGAAAAACGCGGTATTTATTGGAAAGTGTTTTTATAAAATCAATTCTTTGTTTTGGAAATTCACCGATCATGGCGTTCCAGGCAAGTGTTATATCATTGTCAGGCGTATTCAATTTTGTTTCATTGCGGAAAGCTTCGTAAAATGTGGCTGGTGTTATTTTCCCGGTTTCCAGGTTTTCAAAGAGTGGCGAAGCGTGGTACTGCGAAAAAAATGCATCAAAATTTTCCACGCCGAGTTTTTCAAAAGCCATTTTAGTTTTTGAAAAATCAATATCGAGCACTACGCCGCCGAGGTCGAGAAGCAGGTTTTTTATTTTTTGCATGGGCAAAGAAAATTAATTCTTTTCAATAGGCGGATTTTTCTATTTTTGCACTCCAAAAATTACTTTAAAAAGTAATTGGGCCTATAGCTCAGTTGGTTAGAGCACCTGACTCATAATCAGGTGGTCCCTGGTTCAAGTCCAGGTGGGCCCACAAACAAAAAGCCGTATTGTATATGCGGTTTTTTTATATAATAAATTCGAGCACCTGACTCTCCCGAAAGCTTTCGGGACAGGTGGTCCCTGGTTCAAGTCCAGGTGGGCCAATTTTTATCTAACAAGATTTCTATTTTTTTTAGTGTAAGGCATCTACGTTTTTTTATAGTATTTTAAAAAAATTATTCATGCGTATCATACCAATCCTTTTATTGTTTTCATTTTTCCACAGCTCTGTTTCAGCCCAAAATAACAAGGCTGCTAATACAATAATACCGATTGTACTTTCCGGTAATTTTACAGATGATTATGATATTCAATATTCCATAAGCGATTCGCTCTGGATACAATTTCCAAATACGAAATACCATATCATCGCAGTTGATTCTACAGCGCAATATATCCTGGCGAAAAATGATGCGAATAACCCGGGCGATGCCGGTTTATACACACGCATTGATTATATGTATTTCCAAAATATGAAACCATATAACTGGGGATTTTGTTTGACGTCTTACAATGCAGCAACTTTGGAAGAAGCTAAAAATAAAGCGGCAGCCGACAGGAATGATCCGATGAAAGGCTGCAATGGTTACCCATTTTCCAGGATGAAAAAAGAAAATTAAATGAACCGGGTTAAGATTTCGTTTTTCAATTTCCAGTTTAAATAAACAGGAGAAAATAAATCATCTTTTTAAAATAAACGCATTTGCTGCATCCGCACATTTTCTATGCGGCCTATTTTTTCATTGATTAAAAAAATACGCGAAGCGCTGTACCGGGAAGCCACAAATATTTCTGTTGCACCGGCATGTTTTGTAAAAAGTTCATCCACAATTTTTTCGCTGTTATTATTTTCTGAAAGGTGCGATAAAATTAAAAGCCGTAAACCCATCCATTTATTTTCACAAAATAATTCCAGTGCCTGTGTATTGGATAAATGGCCTTTTCCGCCCGTGATCCTTCGCTTTAAATGAATGGGATAATTTCCATTGTCCAGCATTCTTTCATCATAATTGGATTCTAAAAAAACCGCGTGGCATAGCCGGAAATATTGAATTACATTTTTACACGCATGGCCGATGTCTGTGAAAACCCCTATACAATTTGCCGCGCAATGAATGATAAAACTATGCGGGTCATTGGCATCATGTGATTTTGTAAATGCAGTGATGATAAGGTTTCCCACGGAAATTTTTTCTTCCGCAACAAATGAATGAACCAGGTGATTTTCTATTCCCGGCCAGCAATTGTTCAACGTTTTTTTCGTGATATAAACCGGCAGCTGGTATTTTTTGGAAAGAACTGCCACACCGGAAATATGGTCTTTGTGTTCGTGCGAAATAAAAATGGCTTTGATTTTTTTTATGTCCAGGCCGAGCTGATGTATACGCTTTTCCGTTTCCCGGCAGGAAAGCCCGGCATCAATTAAAACAGCTTCCGTTTCATTGCCGATATAGTAACAATTTCCATTACTGCCTGAATTAAGGGATGCGAGTTGTAATTGCATAAATGAGATCGCAGTTAAAATTTGTAATTACAAATTATAAATGTTTTTGAATATCTTTTTTCCCGGAGAAGCCTTCTTTCTCCCAGGTTAATTTTTGATTCTTATAGACTTGTAAGTAAGGAATCGCGTACACTTTCAATGAGTCGGCTAATGCCGGGTTCTCATCAATATTGATGCGCAATACAACCAGGTTGTTAGCATTTTCAGTGGCAATTTCATGGATAAATGGTTCCATTTCTTTACATGGAGCGCACCAGTCTGCATAGAAATCTACCAACACCGTTTTACCGGGTAATATTAATTTATCAAACTCAGCTTTACTCATTCCTTCAGAGGAAAGCGCTGTTTTTATTTCTGGCAATTTTGCTGCTTCCCATTTTAGTAAACCCCCTTCCAATGCATAGACTTTTGTAAAACCCAGAACAGCCATTTTCTCTGCAGCAGCTTTACTTCTTGCACCACTGAAACAGTACACAAATACCGGAGAAGTTTTATCTATTTGCGAAACATTCTTTTCAAAATCAGTATCCAGCCAATTAAAATTTACAGCGTTGGCAAGCCTGTTTTTGGCAAACTCTTCAGGCGTTCGCACATCAAGTATTACCGCATCTTTCGAAGAATCCATTCGTATTGAAAAATCGTTTGCCTGTAAAAATTCAACGCCCTGTTTCGCCTGAGCGGAACAGGCAAAGAAGAGGAAAATAGAAATACTGAATACTGATAATTTTTTTGCTGACATATTATAAATAAGGTTGAAGGATTTTCTCCAATTGATTTGCAGGAATAACTCCCGACTGGCGCCAGGCGATTTTTCCATTTTTAAAAAATATAAGCGTGGGTACACTTTGAACCTGGTAAGTATTTGCGGTTTGCGGGCTTTTATCAATATCTATTTTAATGATCGTTGCCTTATCTCCAAATTTATTTTTAAGTTCCTTTAAAATAGGCGCCATCATTTTGCAGGGGCCACACCATTCAGCTGAAAAATCTACCAGCAGTGGTTTCCCGCTTTGTATAAGTTCTGTGAATGTTGACATAGCAATGTATTTTAATCCATAAAATTTTTCCAGCTTCCACCATTTTCACACTTTATTCCCTGCGCATTTAAATAATCAGCAGCCTTCCCGCTTCTTGTGCCACCTGCACAGCAAAGGATGAATGGTTGTTCTATTTTTTTAAATTCCTCTACGCGTTGCGGAATTTCCTGTAAAGGAATATTGATGCTTCCCGGTGCATGCGATTCTTTAAATTCTTCGGGTGTGCGCACATCAACCAGTTTTTTATTTTTTTTCATATGTATTTTTCTACTTTTAAATGGTGTAAAATTAATCAATGTTGTTGAAACATGTGTAGAAGATCGCGTGTCGTAAGGCAATTTTAAGAAACTACTTTGACAAAATTATTGAATGTGATAATACAGTAGTTTTGGATGAATATTTTTTTATAGTATATGCCTGATTCAGCACTTCCCCGTCATAGCGGTACACATATCCGTTCGAAAGACCCGCATTATATTCATTATTATTTCCTGATGCGTGATATTAAAAATGCCATAGATCAGCATGCTTCGGGAAGTTTGCTGGATATTGGTTGCGGGAATAAACCATATAAAGATTGGTATGCGCCGCTAACAGAAAATTCTTTGGGTTGTGATATGGAACAAAGTGATAAAAACCTCGTGGATACTTTATGCCCGGCGAATAAACTTGCATTTGAAGAAGGGCAGTTCAATACGGTTTTATGCACGCAGGTATTGGAACATGTATTTGATACGCGTGGTGTTTTGAGCGAAGCATTTCGTGTATTAAAACCCGGAGGTAAAATAATTTTGACAGTTCCATTCACCTGGGAAATTCACGAAAAGCCTTATGATTTTTATCGTTTTACAAGATATGGATTGACAGAAGCCTTTAAAGCCGCGGGTTTTGAGATAGTTGAACTAAAAGCCAACGGCGGAAAATGGGCATGCGTTTTTCAAATGTTCATCAATACCGTGCATTCAACATTTCCCTATAAAACATTCCGTGCAAAAATATTGAAGATCATTTTTATGGAATTACGCCTGACCTGGTTGCTGAATAAAATTGCGATAAGCCTGGATAAAAAATATTTTGATGAATGGTGGACATTAAATTATATCGTTGTTGCTAAAAAATAAATATGCCGTCCATTCTTTTTTTATCATTGATGAATTCAGATCCCTGGGGCGGCAGTGAAGAACAATGGTTTGCTTTTGCGCAAAGCTTATTGCAGCAAGGTTTCCGCGTTGCAGTAGCATGTCATGACTGGCCAGGGAAAAAAGAAAAATTACAGCCTTTGGAAAAGGCAGGCGCTACCATTTATTTGCTACCCGGCAAAAAGGAAACGCAAAATATTTTTGGAAAATGGAAACTGAAAAAGCTATTGCATCAAATTCCTTTCAAAGATTTTGATTGGGTGTATGTGAACCAGGGAGGCTGGAAAGATATTGCCCATGCACCTTTCAGCAATTTTTACAAAAAATTGCCGCGCTATATGATCAGCTATCACAATTATGATGCGTCCGCAAAATTGTCTTTGAAAAAAAAGAAAAGCATGGAAGCCTGGGTCATGCATGCGGCATATAATATAGCAGATGCAAAAAAAGTGTTTGAAATATTTGAACATGTTTTTGACATAAAAATTCCACGGCAAATTGTGTATCACAATCCTGTATCATTTGTTCCACCTGTTTCTCCACCCGCATCTCCACCATTAGAAAATGGAAATTATTTGTGGTGCATGCTCGCTGCATTATATATAGA
>JBAQJB010000280.1:0-3351 GCA_049289155.1 Chitinophagaceae bacterium | reverse complement strand
GTGTAACTGTTACGAATAGCGGTAAATATTCAAGTGATGAAGTGGTGCAATTATATTTTACACATTTGCCGGCACAGGAAGATATTCCCAGGTATTCACTGGAAGGTTTTCAACGCATTCACCTTAAGCCCGGTGAAAAAAAAGAAATAAATTTTTCTGTAACGCCTGATATGATGCAACTGGTGAATGAAAAAGGTGAACATGTTTTACATGCAGGGAAAATCAAAATAAGTATTGCGGGATCATTGCCTTCGAAAAGAAGTTTGGAACTCGGCGCTTCAAAACCTGTTGATGCGATTTTAAATATTGAATAATATATTTTACAATTAATTTTTCAACAGCATCAACGTACTCATGCATCGCAGGTCATTTACATTCACCGTTTTTAAGGGCTCGAGGAAGGACAGGTTGAATTCTTCCACACAGGCTGCCAGTAAAGGTTTCGTTAATAAAAAGCGCATTGAGCCATCCGGTATTTTGTAATTTCCATTAGATAGTAATTTCACTTTATCTTCAATACCAATATCAGAAGTCATACGGATAAATAAACTGCCGCCGGGTTTCAATACGCGGATCATTTCTCCCAGCATTTCCTTAAAATGTTGTTCGTTGTTGGCGAAATGTAATACCGCGCTGCTGATTACATGATCAAAAAAATCATTGGAGAATGGCATCTTTTCTACGAGGCAAACCTGTAAATTTTCTGCGGGTAAATTGGGATATTCTTTTTTAAGATTCAGGATGGCTGCTTCACTCCAGTCAGTTCCATATATATCAAAATCATTTTGTATAAACCAATACATATTCCTGCCGCCACCACAACCGGCATCAAGCATTTTATTTCCCTGCACATATCTTCCTTTCATGATTTGATCGATCAAATAAATATCTGTGCGGCCAAGTATAGATATGATTGAATTTTTAGTTTCCAAAATTGTTTATTTTTTCGTGCAAGGTAAACAACTAAAAATGGCTATGAAAAAAAGTACTTTTTTCATAGCCATTGTAATATCATATATTAAATCAAAATTATTTAAAGGATTAGGTATTATAAGTTCAAACCATCATCTGTATTTGCTTACCCTTCATTTACTTTTTTGTCTTGACACAAAAAAGTAACCAAAAAAGTCAAGGCTGCATAAAAAAAGCTAAAAATTTAAATGCCTGCCTAAAATGAAATTAGCTCAATCAATAGAATATATCCCAGCTATAGTGCGACTTACCGGCAACTTGCTATACCGAGCTGTGGTAACATCAATTTCATTTATTAACGGCATTCATTCAAATTTTCTTAACGCTTTTTTTCTGAGGCCGAAGCAAAAACCAAATCAACTTTATATAGCACTCATTCTACCTAATCACACTATTTATTGTTTTACAAATTGCAACTCCGCATTGATCCTCACTTCTTCACTTACCATTACACCGCCTGTTTCCAAAGCTGCATTCCAGTTTAATCCCCAGTCTTTGCGGTTTATTTTTCCTGATACAGAAAAGCCGGCTTTTTCCTGGCCATATGTATCTGTAATGAAGCCACCAAATTCTACCTCTAATGCAATTTCCTTTGAAACACCTTTCATGGTAAGCATGCCTTTTAACTGGTAATTTTCTTCATCCAGTTTTGTAAATGAGGTTCCTTCAAAAAGTATTTCTTTAAATTTTTCAGCATCAAAAAAATCTGCACTTTTAAGATGTGTATCCCTGTCAGCGCTATTGGTGAAAATAGAAGCTGCATCTATATTTGCGGTCACCTTTGCTTTACTGAAATCAGTTCCTTCAGAAATAATATTTGCACTGAACTTCCTGAATTCTCCTTTCACATTTGTAATCATCAGGTGCCTTACTTTGAAAAGTATTTCACTATGCATCGGGTCTATGGCCCAGGTTGCAGTTGTTGAACTTTTTAAATTAGTTGCTGTTGTTGTAGTAGTATCCATTTTTATTTATTTTTATACTGCAAAGTTCCCGCAATACAATGCCTTAACCGTTCACATAGGTTAAGAAATAAAAATACCGGGTTCTAAATATTTTGATCAGATATCTTTTTACGGATGCGACTCAGCGATTGTGGTTTGATGCCAAGATAAGAAGCGATTAAATATTGAGGAATGCGTTGCACAAAATGTGGGTACAAGGTTGAAAATTCAAGGTAACGGCTTTCGGCTTCTTCACTGTTTGTTTTGGCCAAACGGTATTGTAATGCAATAAATGCATTTTGTAATAATAACCTGAAAAATTTTTCAAAAAGCTGGCTGGAACAACAAAGCTTGTCATAATTTTCCCTGTTCAATACAAGCACATCCATTGGTTCGAGTGTTTCAATAAAATAGATCCCGGGTTTTTGAGAAAAAAAACTGTACTGGTCTGTAATCCAATAATTTTCTATAGCAAATTGAATGACCGTTTTTTCACCGTTTTCGTTGATATAATAAGAGTAAGCGGAACCTTTTAAAATAAAATAAACATACTTACAGGTTTTACCTTCTTCCGCTATGATCGATTTTTTGTCAAAAGATTTTGGGAAAAAGAATTGATTAAATAATGCAAACTCCTCTCCAGTCAATAATTGATCAGTCGTTCTTTCAATGTTTGAATGAAGCAGGTTTACCATATTTGTTTTTAAAAAATTATTTATCAAACTAAAATTCCTTTGCTTGTTTTATTAAAACAAATAAGGGGCTGAATAAAAAGTTATTGATATTTTTTAACAGCTTCGCCCAAATCATATACCTGTAAACTCCCGTTCAGCGCGGCTTTGATGATGCTGCTTCCCGCTGCACTGCGATAGCCCGCAGCACAATGCACGACGATTGGTTTGTCCAGTGGAATTTCATTTGTACGCTCGCGCAGCTCAGGTAAAGGAATACCAATGGCATTTGGAAAAATTTTCCCTGCATTTATTTCATTATAATTGCGCACGTCAATGATGTTAAAATCATTTGCTTTATGTTTCAATAATTCATCATCAAATAAAGGCATTTCAAGGTTGCCATAATCGAGGACGAACGCCATTTTAATTTGTTTTTCATAACCGATTTTCGCAGCCCGCGCGATCAGTTCATTTAATGCATCTTCATTTTCTGCGGCCAGGTAAAATGCTTCACCCGGTGTGATAATACTTCCCAGCCATGTTTCAAAACTTCCACCTTTCATCAGGTTAATGGCATTTTTTAAAAATGCTTTTTTGAATTGTTTTTCAGGGCGTGTATCAATGATGGGAATATTTGCATCCAATGTATTTGCTGCGTCTGCATCTGTGATCGCAGCATGTTTTTTTATAGCTGCAATACTTTCCATAAAATTATCCGCGCCCTTTTTATTCAGGCTTACATCGTATCCAAAATATTTTGG
>JBAQJB010000279.1:0-3440 GCA_049289155.1 Chitinophagaceae bacterium | reverse complement strand
GGTCTACCCGGTACGGAGGCGGCACCAGTTCCAACGCTCGTGCTCCACCCCAACCCCGCCAGCACCTGGGTGGCGTTCAGCCATGCCCTGCCCGGCAAGGTGGTTCAGGCTCAGTTCCGGGTGATGGACGCTTCGGGCAAAGCGGTTTACACCAGCGAGGTAAAGGCTTCCCCCGGGCAGCAGATCTGGGACACGCGAGGGACCGCTGCCGGGACCTATGTGGTTGAGCTTTACAACGCGGGCAAATTGGTGGATGCCCAGCGCGTGGTGATCAAACCCTGACCAACCATGCGCCGAGCATTCTTACTTGCAGCTTCTGCGTAAGCCTCCGGCCAACCACATCTTGTGAGGTTCAGCTCGCATGCCGTGGTTTGCGGCCATGACACGCGTTGAACGGAAGACGGAGATGTTGGCCCATGTTGCGGCATGGAAGGCCAGCGGGCAACCGCGCAAGGGCTATTGTTCGGCGCATGGGTTGAGCCTTCACGCCCTGAACTACTGGTGCGCCAAGGCGCGGCAGCAGAAGGTGCCGGGAGGCTTTGTGCCACTGGAAGTCGGCGCCTTCGAGGGACTGGAGGTGCGCTATCCCAACGGTGTGCGCCTGTTGCTGCCCACGGGGACAAGCATGGCCCAAGTGGCTGCTTATGTACGGCTCTACTGATGCTGGCGCTCACCAGCGCCCACCATTACCTGCTGCGCAAGTCGCCCACCGACATGCGCAAGGGCTTCGACAGCCTGTGCGGGCTGGTGCGTGATGAGCTCGGGCGCGACCCGCTGAGCGGGGAAGTGTTCGTGTTCATCGGTTCGCGGCGCGACCGCATCAAGCTGCTGCTGTACGAGAGCGGCGGCTATGTGCTTTGGTACAAACGCCTGGAGCGCGGCACCTTGGAACTGCCCCGGGGTGATGGCGCGGTGAAGCTCTCCTGGGGGCAACTGGTGCGCATGCTCGAAGGCATCGCGCTGGAACAGCCCCGGGCGCGGCTCCGCTGGGAACCGGCACAGATCACAGCGCATTGTTGAGAAACGCTCATAACTGGATCTTGACGGTCCGGCGCGTGGATCGGAGCTTCGCGCCGTGATCGCCGAGGCCACCGATATCGAGGAACTGCGCGGGGAACTGCGCCGTTCGCAGGAACAGGTTGCCCTGTTGACCTTCCAGCTCGAGCAGCTCAAGCGGATGATCTTCGGCAGCAGAAGCGAGCGCTTCGTGCCTGCCGACCTTGCACAAGGCACGCTCTTCGAGGCGGAGGCCACGGCACCGCCGCCCACACAAGCGATCAGCTATACGCGCACCAAGCCGCAGGAGAAGAAACAACCGGTGCGCGAGGCCATCGCCGCGCACCTGCCGCGCGTGGAGTGCGTGATCGAGCCGGAGAACATCCCCGAAGGTGCCAAAAGGATCGGTGAGGAGGTCACCGAAACCCTTGCGTACACGCCCGGCAGCATCCACGTGGACCGCATCGTGCGGCCCAAGTACGTGGTGGAGGCTGCCGTACGCATCGCACCGCTGCCACCCATGCCCTTCCCCAAGAGCAACCTGGGGGCATCGCTGGCGGCACACATCTGCGTAAGCAAGTTCACCGACCACCTGCCACTGTACCGCCAGCGAACGCAGCTCAAGCGTGCCGGCCTGGAGGTAAGCGACAGCACCATCGGCGGCTGGTTCCAGGCCACGGCCACCTTGCTCGAACCCTTGGGCGCCACCCTGCGCAAGGAAGTGCTCGCGGGGCCTTACCTGCAGGTGGACGAAAGCCCGATCCCGGTGCAGGACAACCACCAGGAAGGCGCGCTGCGCAAGGGCTACCACTGGGTGTACCACGCTCCGCTGGTCAAGGCCGTGCTGTTCGATTACCGCCCGGGGCGCAGTGCGGACTTCCCCACCGAAATGCTGGAGAGCTTCCAGGGTGCCTTGCAAACGGACGGCTATGCGGGCTATGAGAAGCTCGCCGCCAAGGAGGGCATCACCGCCCTGGCCTGCATGGCCCACGCACGGCGCTACTTCGACAAGGCCCTGAACAACGACAAGGCCCGCGCCACGCATGCGCTGGAAAAGATCCAGCAGCTCTACGCCATCGAACGAGGGTGTGATGAACGCGATGATCCGCCGGACAAGCGCCAGGAGTACCGACGACGGGAATCCGTGCCGATCCTCGATGAACTCGAACAATGGCTCAAGACGGAGATCAACGTGGTGGCCCCCAAGAGCCCCATCGGCACCGCTATTGCCTACACCTTGGGCCTGTGGCCGCGCCTGCGCGCCTACACGCTTGACGGCCGCTACCTGATCGACAATAACCGCATCGAGAATACCATCCGGCCCCTGGCCATCGGGCGCAAGAACTATCTCTTCGCTGGCAGCGACCGGGGCGCGCAACAAGCCGCCGTCATGTACTCTCTGCTGGGCACCTGCAAGCTCCACAACGTGGAACCCTTCGCGTATCTCAGCGATGTGATCGCACGCATCCCTGAGCACAAGGCCAATAAGCTCTCCGAGCTGCTGCCCCAGAACTGGCAGCCCTTAGAAAAGTAGTTCACCCTTGCAAGGGGTAGTTGGCCGGAGGCTTACCTTGCACGGTGTATCCCGACCAGTTTAAAAGTTCGATCTGGGTCACGAAGGAGATATGGACCTTCTTGCCTTTGAGCAGGGTTCCGATACGGGCATCCCCGCTTAGTTGATGGATGAGCGCATTGGTGTCGGCAAGCAAACGTTCATCGGTCATCGCGCACGGTCTTCAAGTACTCCTTCATCCGGTCGGCAAGGCCCGGGATCGCTCCGGTGTACTTTTCCGCATCATAGCCTTTCTGCCCACGTTTCGGTGCGCTATGCCTGATCGGTTCCGCCGGCACGTCCTTTTTGGTGCGTGAGGTTTTCACAGGCCGAATGCGTGCCCGTGTCTTCACCGCATTTGCCGCTTTGCTCTTCTTGGCCATGGTGCTACGAAGGTAGCGGATGCGCTTTCACCCAACTATGCTTTCCATCGCCCGCTTCGCCTCCCCGATGTTCTTCATCGCCGCCACGGAAATGCGCAGCGTGCCGTTCTTCTCGTACACCTTGAAGCGCTTGGGTTGCGTCCCGCTGGCGCGGGACTTCGCTCCGCTCAATCCCGCTTACGGGACTTCGCTCCGCTCAGCCTGCATCCGATTTCGCGGTGCTACACTGTAACCTTCAGCACGAATTCAAGGGCTTGCTTTGCCTCACCTATCGTCTTAGTTTGCTGGATGCTCACCCTGAGCGTGCCGTTCTTCTCATACACCTTGAACCTTCGGGGCTGGGCTTGCACGGCCCTGAGGATTGCATTGAATGAGTCACTTTCGAAGAACGGATGCTTCTGGTCGGCGATGAAGGTGCCACGCAGGTCGCCTTTCTTGAGGATCATTTTCTCCAGGCCCATGCGTTGGCCGAGCCAGCGGAGGCGGATGCCTTCCATCAGCTCATTTAC
>JBAQJB010000278.1:0-4094 GCA_049289155.1 Chitinophagaceae bacterium | reverse complement strand
GTATTAGTTAGAGTAGATCAATGTGGAGACGCCATATCTTTTTCAAAAAAAGAAAGCAATGCAATTAGTTCAATTCAATTAAATAATAAAAGTGAAAATTCAATTATTGCTTATCCTAATCCAACAAACTCAACAATAAATCTTGCCTTAAATCTTGCACATAACGAAAATAAAATTTTGATTAGAGTGTATGATATGAATATGAAGATGATGAAAGAAGTTTCACTGGAAAATTTATTAAAAGGAAAAAATATTATAACCCTTGATCTCTCAAATTTAAGTTCAGGTATGTATGTTATTACACTTCAATCGGAAGACATGCTTATAAAAACTTTTGTTGTATTACAAAAATAAAAATAAAATCATGAAAAAAACAATCACTATTTTATGTGTGATGATGCTGTCCATCATCAGTAAAAATTCAAACGCACAAACAAACACATTTCCAAATTCCGGCGCTGCAGGTATTGGTACAGCTTCGCCGGATTCATCTTCTTTATTGGAAATAAAATCGAGTAATAAAGGTTTGCTGATTCCACGTATGGTAAAAAATAAACGCGATGCCATTGCTTCTCCAGCAACAGGCTTATTGATTTACCAGACAAATTCAACACCGGGTTTTTATTATTTTGATGGCACTGCCTGGCAGGCTGTTGCTGGCACTTCATCATCCTCTTCACCCTGGACTGTGAATGGCACAAAAATTTTTTATACCAAGGGAAATGTTGGCATTGGTTTACAGGCACCGGCTTACCCGCTTGATGTAAAAGGTGATATCAATATAAGTAGCGGGAGTGTTTTCCGTATAAATAAACAACAAGTATTTAAAGATGACGCGCCCAATCAAAATATGTTTGTGGGCGATAATGCAGGCATTTTAAATACCGGATATAATAATACAGCGGTTGGCCCATTATCATTAAATAAAAATACAATTGGAAATTATAATACAGCCGTTGGTGCAAACAGTTTAACTGCAAACACTTCCGGAGTTTCAAATACGGCAGTTGGGGAGAAAGTAATTTTTTCCAATACAACAGGCAGTTATAATACAGCTATAGGTTCCGGCGCATTATATACCGGAACTACCACAAACGATAACGTGGCAATAGGTTACCAAAGTTTATATAAAAGCAATGCCGGCGACAATGTTGCAATTGGCTATAGAAGTATGTATAACAATACAGCTTATTCAAATACGGCGATTGGAAGCCTGGCTTTATATAGTAATACCACGGGTAGCGGAAATCTTGCTGTTGGTGCCGGGGCTTTATACAGCAATACAACAGCGAGTACCAATACAGCGGTTGGCTATAATTCACAACATTTAAATACAAGCGGCTCCGCAAATACATCATTAGGCTGGGCAAGTCTTGATATTAATGCCGGAGGTTTTAATAATACTGCAATTGGAAAGGCGGCAATGGAGAATAATGTTTCCGGCGCTTATAATACTGCAGTTGGTTCAACAGCATTATTAAATAATACCGGCAGTTCAAATACAGCGGTCGGTGAAAAAGCACTGCAGGCTAACACATCGGGAAGTTATAATACTGCGCTGGGATCTGGCGCTTTGCAAAATAATGCTACCAATGGAGGTACAGCTATTGGGTTTCAATCTCTTTTCAGCACCACTTCAGGAAACTATTGTACTGCCCTGGGTTACCAGGCAGGTTATTCAAATACAAGTGGTGGTGTAAATCTTTTTTTAGGTGAGCAGGCAGGCTATGCAAATACAACCGGATCTTTTAACTGCTATGGCGGCTTTCATGCCGGATATAGCAATACTACTGCAAGCTTTAATTCTTATTATGGATATGGTGCAGGCCTTTCAAATGCAACAGGTAATCAAAATACTTTTTTAGGTTACGAAGCTGGATATTTGGCTACCGGCGATAATAATACATTTGTTGGCTATCAAAGCAACACAGAATCCGGTGATCCATCAATAAGTAATAGTTCTGGTTTTGGATACCAGGCAATAGCAACAATAGCCAACCAAATAATTCTCGGCAATCCCGTTGTTAAAGCAATTGATGCTTTTTGCGATTTCTTTAATATTTCAGATGGGCGTTATAAACAGAATATTAAACAAAATGTTTCCGGACTGGCATTCATAAATAAACTTCGCCCGGTTACATACACGCTCGATGTTCAAAGCATTGACAAAAAATTAGGAATAGACGAAACAAAAATGCCCGCAAAATCTATAGAAGCAAAAGTGCAGCAATTGCATAGCGGCTTTATAGCCCAGGAAGTAGAAACTGCAGCAAATTCGGTAGGATATGATTTTAGCGGTATTCAAAAACCGGAAAACGATAAAAGTTTTTATGCATTAAGTTATTCATCATTCGTAGTTCCTCTTGTAAAAGCCGTGCAGGAATTATCCGCACAAAATGATTCACTGAAAGCAACGAATGCATCTTTACAAACGCAATTAAATTCAATGAATGCGGCTATTCAAATGCTTGCCACTAAAGCAGGCGTGAATATTTCTGATGCTTCAGTAAATGCATCCGTTTCATCCGCTTCGCTGGAACAAAATGTACCCAATCCGTATAACAGCAGCACCTCTATTTCATATACGTTGCCACAACAATTTTCTTCCGCGCAAATTATCATCACAGATATTTTCGGGAAAACTTTAAAAACAATTCCTGTATCCGGGCAAGGAAAAGGTGTTTTGCATCTGGATGCGTCTTCATTATCCGCCGGCATGTATAATTATACTTTAATGGTGGATGGAAAATTAATTGGTTCCCGTAAAATGATTTTAGCTAAATGATTATAACCTTGAAGAAAAGCGCTTTTAAAAAAATGCGGAAAGCCAACCTGGTAGAAATGCTTTTCCTGCTGGTTACCTGCATATGTTTTTTATGGGCGCTTTTTCTTTTATTAAATTTATAAAAATGTAAATACCTGCTTTTCATTTGCGCACATACAAACGCACTGTATATTTGTAATGCATTCCATTATAAATAATGAGTTTTCAACTTTCCAAAAATAAACGTTTGCGTAAACTGGCAGTAGGCTTACTCAAAACATTCAATCCCGGCGCCATCTCAATTAAACATCCTTTTACCGGGGGAAAATTGAAACTCGACGCCTATACACATAAAGGTTATTGGTATCGCGGAAAATTGGTTGAAAAAGATTCAATGGACATGTTTAGTGTATTGATCAATAAAGGAGATACCGTTATTGAAGTGGGCGCTCATATTGGTTATATGGCACAATTTTATTCATATATCGTTGGAGAATCCGGATCCGTGTATGTGTTTGAACCGGCGGAAGATAATCTTCATTTCCTCCGGAAAAATATTGATACCGCATCTTTTAAAAATATTGTACTTATAGAAAAGGCGGTATCCGAAACGACAGGCACTGCTACGTTTTATGTAGAAACAGTAACGGGACAGAACAACTCTTTAGTGCCGGATCATGCAGGGCCAAATTCGCATAAAAACATAAGTGACGAATCAAAAAAATCAGTGATAGAAGTTCCAACAATAAGCCTGGACGATTTTATGCATGAAAAAGATTTGCATAAAATAAACTTTATAAAAATTGACATTGAAGCGGCCGAACTTTTCGCCATAAAAGGTATGATCCAATTGCTTCAAAATTTTAAGCCGCGTTTTATGATTGAAGTATCAAGAAATTATGAAGAAATTCATAGCATTTTACATGGCCTGGGCTATCGTTTTTTTGATATAGAAAGAAAGGAACTGCAAAAGTTAAGCTATGGAAATATTTTTGGCATTCATGTGAATGATCATGCAGGCCTGGATGTTATCAATAAAATAGAAACGTGAAAACTTTCTAATATATAACAGTTGTTTACAAAAGAAAATGAAGCACAAGTGAGTGACACAACGAAGTTGCCATGAAATTCAAAAGCTGGCAACTAAAAAATTGACAATATCATAATAAATGATATGTTCAATAACAAAATCTCTTAATATTTTTTTTACAAAATCAACCCATCCTTCATGTGCAACGTCCGATCGCTCATAAGTGCAAGCTCTTCATTATGTGTCACAATTAAAAATGTTTGATTAAATGTATCGCGCAAATGCACAAAAAGATCATGC
>JBAQJB010000277.1:0-3696 GCA_049289155.1 Chitinophagaceae bacterium | reverse complement strand
GTTTAGCAGGAAAACATATTTCCATTTTCTTTTATCAATCCAGTAAATGAAATTTCTATTAAACAGCATCTTCAAAAATAATTAAAAATTGTGCGCCGGGCTAATATATATTCTTAAATTAATGCTGCCACTTTTTTTAAAAGTATTATTACAGAGAAATTAAATATATAATTTATCATTAAGAAAATCGGTTAACTCTCAGATACGCATGGCAATTTAGATGAAGCCATTTACAAACACTTCGCCGCCTGTGATGAAATATGGCATGCGGGCGATTTTGGAAACATTGAATTAGTAGAACAATTAAACGCTTTCAAGCCACTTCGCGGCGTTTATGGAAATATTGATGGGCAGGGCATACGCGCCCTTTTTCCTGTGAGGAATATTTTTTTGATCGAAGGTATAAAAGTGTTTATGCAGCATATTGGAGGTTACCCGGGGAAATATGCACCTGGTATCCGCGATGCGATCATTACAGAAAAGCCAACTTTATTTATCAGCGGGCATTCACATATTTTAAAAATTATGTATGACGAAAAATTAAATTGCCTGCATATCAACCCGGGTGCTGCGGGAAAACAAGGCTGGCAAAAAGTGCGCACACTCGTGCGCTTTGACATTGAAGGAGCAGATATAAAAAACTGCGCAGTCATTGAATTGGGAAAAAAATAATGCTTTGCAAATAGTGGTTATGCCGGCATGCCCGGGATCATGGGAGCATCCCATGGAATTGCTGCCAGTATAAGAATTAATGCCAATAAAAAATATACAAATGCTTTTCGGAATTTTGCTTCATCGGGAATTCCTTTTTTAGCCATCCCTCTTCCAAGCGTGATCATGGTAATGGCAATGATCATGGCTATCGGATGAAACAACCATTGAAAACGGTAAACGGGCATATCCATGATAGACTGGCCTTCAGGGATAGTTGTATGCACAATTCCCAGCGGCCCCCAAACCAATAAATAGAGACCTGCCAATAAAGTGATGTGTGCGCTGATCATAGTGAAGAGCCACAATTTTCCATCTCCTTTTGTAAATGTTCTTTTACTGCGCCAGGCAGAATAACTTTTAATGATCGATATTAATAATAAAATTAAAATTACCCAACGTAAGAAATTATGCAGGTCTAGTATACCTTTTTCCATGATTATTCATTTTGCCAAATCTACTGGATTGGTGTCAATAGAAAAAATGTATTATCAATTTACCCATTCAGCAATGAACATATTAGTATCATGGCCGCCCCCATTATTCCTGTTGGAAGAAAAAAGAATTTTTTTACCATCATAACTAAACATAGGGAATGCATCGAAGCCTTTATCGTGGCTAATTTTTTCTAAACCCGAGCCATCCAGGTTGATCAGGTACATGTTAAAAGGGAAACCATACGTGTATTCATGATTGCTGCAAAAAATAATATGTTTACTGTCTGGCGTAAAATTCGGCGCCCAGTTGGCATTTCCCAAATGAGTGATTTGTTTGGCGTCAGTGCCATCCGCATTGGCAATAAAAACTTCCATTTGAGTGGGCATTACCATTCCCTGGGCTAAAAGATCTTTATACTCTTTAATAGCCTCCGGGGTTTTTGGCCTGCTGGCCCGCCAAACAATTTTTTTACCGTCCGGGCTAAACCATGCACCGCCATCATAGCCGAGATCCGAAGTAATGCGTTTCACTTTTTTAGTTTTTAAATCCATTAGATATAAATCTAAATCACCATCCCGCATTGAGGTGAAAATCATTGTTTTACCATCCGGAGAAATAGTTCCTTCTGCATCGTAACCAGGAGTATCAGTTAAGCGCTGAATATTTTTACCGTCCACATCTGCCATGAAAATATCATAGGTTTCATACACCGGCCAGATATATTTATTTCCATATTTACTCCTGTCCGGAACCGGCGGGCAACTATCACCGCCAAGATATGTGGAGGCATAAAGTATGTGCTTACCATCTTTGGTAAAATAGCCACAGGTGGTGCGGCCAAGCCCATTGCTCACCATTTTATAAGTAAAGGTTTGGCCTAAAGCCGGCACATCACCTACAAACATGTGATCGCATTCGATCCCTTCTGCAGGATTTTTACGCTGGAAAATTATTTTTTTATCATCAAAACTCCAATAAGCTTCCGCGTTATCGCCACCGAATGTTAGTTGCTGGATATTTTTAAAATGTTTTTCATCGTTATAACGCAGACTGTCTTTTGCAGTTTGGGCAGTGACCGTTTGTTGAATCGACAATATCGAAAAAAGGATAATCACCGGGAGTATGAATTTTTTACGAACTGTAGTAATGTTTTTATTTTTCATTGAATGAATTCTATATGTATGATAAAAATGCTTTATTAATTTTTTGCAAAAATAGATTTATCCCAATGTATCTATTGTCAGACTTTAGTCATATTCTACAATACTGTTTACCTTCGCAACATGAAAAAATGGATTTTATTATTAGTGTGCGTGCCTGCATTTTATTTTTCCTGTAAGAATGATGATAAAATTGATAACAACGATTCAGTTACGAACGAAGCCAGGGAAAGGTTTTCTCCCCAGGTTACCGGCTTACAGGAACTATTGATTTCACATCCGGACAGTGCCGGATTACGATTAAAACTTGCAATCTTGCTGGATAGTATCGGGCAACCCAAAGATGCCATCGCGCAAGTAGATACGCTATTACATGCAGACAGTTTGAACTATGGCTTATGGTATACCCATGGCCAAATAGCAGAAGATATCCCGGATACTGCCAGGGCAATTACGAGTTATAAAAAAGCAATTTCTATTTACAATTCACCCGATGCATTACTCGCACTAGCCAATATATATGCTGAACAAAAGAATAATGAATCTCTTGTAATATGTATGAGAATCAATGAAATGGGTTTAGGTCGGGAATACGATGCACACTGCAATTTTATTTCAGGCGTATATTATGCACGGACAGGTGATACCAATAAAGCCCTGCAATTTTTCAATAATTGTATCGCCATGAATTATACTTATATGGAAGCATATATAGAAAAGGGCCTCTTATATTTTGATAAAAAAAATTATCCCGATGCACTCGCCGTTTTTCGCTTTGCTTCCGGTGTAAATACTTTGGATGCGGATCCCTATTACTGGATGGGCCGTTGTTATGAGATGATGAATAAAAAGGACAGCGCCTTAATAAGATTTCAGCAATCTTATAGCCTGGACAGATCGGACCCGCAGGTTAAAGCAGCGGTGGTGAGAATGGGTGGAAAAGATTAAAACGTGTTTCAAAAATTTACATAAGTAAGAATTATTTTTGCATAAATAAAAAAAAACATGGCCATCATCGCCCCATCATTCCTTGCTTCTGATTTTTTACATTTGGAAAAAACATGCAGGATGGTCAACGAAAGTGAAGCAGACTGGTTCCACCTGGATGTGATGGATGGTCGCTTTGTTCCGAATATCAGTTTTGGTATTCCCATCATTGAACATATTCGTAAAGCCACCACGAAGATTTGTGACGTGCATTTGATGATCCTTGATCCGGGCAATTATGCGGAAGCATTTAAAAAAGCGGGTGCGGACATTTTATCCATTCACCTGGAAGCCTGTCCCAACCTCCATCGCAATATACAACAAATTAAAGAACTCGGCATGAAAGCCAGTGTTGCCATCAATCCGCATACACCCGTTTCATTATTACAGGATGTGCTTG
>JBAQJB010000276.1:0-4951 GCA_049289155.1 Chitinophagaceae bacterium | reverse complement strand
CACATACATTAAACAGATTTTATTCGTGCAACGATGAAAATAATTTAAAATTTTAATTTTTGTACTCCGCGATACCAATTGAATAAATACAATACAGTGGTGTTGATCTATTGTTATGAAAAAATTGCCAGGTTATGGGATTTCGTTTAATATTGTGTTGTGGTTCACACTGGCGCAATACCTTGATTTACGCACTAATATTTAAAATAATGAAACTTACATTGATCTCTTTGACAAACTTCCTTTTTGCTTTCTCTTTTTGTAATGCATATTCAACCAAACACCTCGTAATAATTAAATAGCAAAATTGATCACCTCTTTCAAAAATGTAACCCTAAAAGTTAAACTGTGTGTTTTCAATTAATACCGAAATATACAATGAATAAATTATTAACCATTTTGCTTTTATTCTGCTGCACCGTTGCCCGTGCACAGTTTAAAAAACCTTTCTTTCATACCCTTGATGTAAAAAGCGGTTTGCCCGAAGCAAGAGTGGTAACAATGCTGGAAGATAATAATGGCTACTTATGGATGGGTACGCAAAATGGTTTAGTACGCTGGGATGGCTATAAATTTAATTCCTACCCTATGTATACCAGCGACAATAAGGTGGGCACTTTCCATGTAAAAAAATTTATGCAGGATAGCAATGGAAAAATATGGGCCTACACTTCAGAGCAAGGTATATTTTATTACCATCCGCCGACCGATAAATTTATACAGCTTCCGCTTGCGCAAAAATATAAAGATCTACTTATTAACTGTGAGTATGGTGGCATTATAGATGATGGTATTCATCATACTCAATGGATACTTACCGCGAACCGCAGTAATTCAACAATGTGTATAATTAAGTTCAACACCCTTAATAATTCCTTAGTGGATTATAGTGCCAGGGATACAGGAAAGCAACGAATAGTAATGGGGCCGTTTCCCATTATTAAAGATGCAAGAGGTAAAATTTGGCGGGCGGGAGATAATGTACTCAGTTATTTTGAGGAATCGACACAGCGTTTTAAGGCTTGGTATACCCTGCCTCCAAATTTGAACGGGAGTATTATAGCAATGATAGAGGCCGACCCTGCTGATCCTGATATCATTTGGATAAATACCTACGGAGATACTTCCGTCACCCATATACAAAAAGAACTTGTGGGTAAAACGATACTACGTTTTAATACCAAAACAAAAGCCGTCCAGCATTTTTCACCAGATGATAAGAATCCGGCCTCGCTTCCTGCCAACTGTATTTTTATGTTCACGGATTCATTAAAAAGAAACTGGTTTACTACGATCAAAGGCGTTTCATTATACAATGCAGCACAAAATAGCTTTACAAATTATGCGGTGCCTACACCCGAGGACTGTCTTTGCCAGGTCACGGTCTGTGCCGATCCCGCAGGCAATCTCTGGGTAGGAAGCAATGCAGGCTTGTTTTATTTAAATGTCAAAACATCCAAATATGAAAAGATAGAAATGAATACTTATGAAGGAAGCCTGCCTGCCCATCAAACAGGCTATGATAATTTATATTACGACAAGTCAGGTACTTTTTGGGTAGGTATGCCATGGGCAGGTATTGCTTACATGGACAAAGTAAAAACCGAGTTTACTACTTTGCCACTCAGTCCTGTAAGTTCCTCAAACTTTATAAAAGATAAAACCAACCAATTATATATAAAAGGGCACCAGGGAGATAGCATTTGCTTTGTTGCCGATACGGCCAACTTATATGCCTGGCATAGCCGTACCAACCAATACCACAGGATAGACCTAAAAAATGCAGCCGCTTATAAATTCATTAATAATGTGGTGACAGGAAAAGATGGAATTATCTGGATAGGCACCACGTATTATGGGTTATTCAATTACGATCCAAAAACAAAGGCAGTTAAACATTGGGAAAATGATCCCAAAGACAGTCTTTCAATTATCAGTGCTACCATCACAAAGATGGCAGTGGGCAAGGATGGCACCATCTGGCTTGGCACATGGGGCAATGGGTTAATCAGTTTCAACCCGGCCACAAATCGCTTTACAAATTATCCTTTTATAATAAACGATTATACCAACCGGGTTCCTAAAGACAGCCTGGATGATGACCAGGTAGCCAGTTTAATGATTGACGGTGAAGGCATCATCTGGATTGGTACGAATAGTGGCGCATTGAACAGCTATAATCCGGCAACAAAAAAGTTCAGATCATACCTTACAAAAGACCCGGACTTTCAATGCATAACTGCCATAATAGAAGACAGTAAAAAAAGAATATGGGCTGGTTCTTACCTTTCGGGTTTGTATCTTATGGATAAACAAAAAGGCTTCGTAAAAAGATATACCGAAGCAGATGGCCTTTTGCATAATGACATTGAAGCACTGACAGAAGATGCCGCCGGTAATATTTGGTGCAGTACATTGAGAGGTTACTCCCGGTTTAACCCGGCCAACAACAGCTTCGTCAATTTTCCGATGGCTTCAGGCATTAGTGGAACCGACGATCTTGATTATGTTTATGTAGATTCCTCAGGCACCATGCACCAGAGTTATACCGATGGTATGGTAAGTTTTAATCCCGCAGAACTGAAACCCAATACCATTCCCCCTTCGGTAATTATAGAAGCCATTCATTACAAAGTTGCAAACACCAATAAGGATACAGTTTTATACACGCAGGCCAATCAGGAAATCACCCTACACTATAACGAAAACAAGATTGAGTTTCAGTTTGTGGCTTTGCATCATGCCAATTCATCGCAAAATAAATATGCTTACCAATTGGTAGGTTATGACAAAGATTGGATACAGGGAGGCACAGAAAGAACTGCCACCTACACAAATCTTTCGGCGGGCACCTACACCTTTAAAGTAAAAGCTGCCAACAGCGATGGTGTCTGGAATGAAACAGGCGCAAGCATTTCCATTACCATCTTACCGCCCTGGTGGAAAACATGGTGGGCCTATTGCTTGTATGTGTTACTCATTGGCGGCAGTATATGGTGGTATGTAAGACGGCATAGTAAAGCGTTGCGAAAAGAGAATTTAATTTTGGAAAACAAAATTGAGCAACGCACTGCAGCTTTACGCAAACAAAAAGAAATTGCTGAAACGGAAAGAACACGTGCGGAGCAAAGTGAAAAATTTAAACAACAGTTCCTGGCCAATATGAGCCACGAGATCCGGACGCCCATGAATGTTGTAATGGGTATGACCCGTTTGCTGATAGAAAAAAATCCCCGCAACGACCAGTTTAAATACCTGGATGGAATCAATAAATCATCCGATAATTTGTTGCATATTATTAACGATATTCTTGACTTATCAAAAATTGAAGCAGGCAAAATGGAACTGGAGAAAATTGATTTCTCCCTTCGTGATATGGCAGAGCAGGTGAAACAAACATTGAATTTTAAAGCTGCCGAAAAAGGGTTGGAACTATTTATTGATATTGATTCAAAAATATCCGAAGTATTAATTGGTGACCCTACAAGACTCAATCAAATACTGATGAATCTTACCGGCAATGCCATTAAGTTTACGGAAAAGGGAAGTGTACATATTAAAATTGAAAAATCTGTTGTTGAAAATAACCTTTTGTTTTCGGTCATTGATACAGGCATTGGAATACCCCCGGATAAGTTGCAATCAGTTTTTGAGAATTTTTCACAGGCAAATACATCGGACACACGCAAATATGGCGGAACAGGTTTAGGACTCAGTATCAGCAAACAACTGGTAGAACTAATGGGCGGAAATATTTCTATTAAAAGCGTGGAAGGTGCAGGAACAATTTTTTCTTTCGAAATAAATTTACCTGCTGGCTCCAAAGAAAGAATGGAAAATCAAAAGCTATCACAACAAATTGATGGAAGTACATTAAACGGTTTAAAAATTTTAGTGGTTGATGATAATGAGTATAATCGCATAGTGGTAAATGATACGTTGAAATTAATGGCGGAGGTGGAAATCTTTCAAGCTATAAATGGCAAGGAAGCTATTGCCGCGGTGGAGCAAAATAATTTTGATGTAATTTTAATGGACATTCAAATGCCCGTGATGAATGGATATGAAACCACAAAATATATCCGTGAAAAAATGAGTGCGCCCAAAAACAGTACACAGGTCATTGCACTTACGGCAAGCGTTATACGGAGTGACCTGGACAAATGCCGTGCAGCAGGAATGAATGATTATGTACCTAAACCATTTACAATTGCGCAACTTATTTCAGCCCTTGCGAAGGCAGCAGGCAGGGAAATGAAGTATATGGCAAAAAATGAAAATCAAATAAAACCGGATACCGACAATCAATCATCATTGACGGATCTCTCCTACCTTGAAAAATTTTGCCAGGGCAATAAAAAACAAATGCAGAAATATATCGGCATGTTTACTTCCACAGTTCCCGGCCTGGTTGAAAAAATAACAGCAGCACTTTCCAGGAATGATTTTACAGAGATTGCCAACCAGGTTCATGGGTATAAAACAAAATGGATCATGATGGGCATGAATGTAACAAAGGAACTCGCATTCCTGGTCGAGCGGCAGTGCAGGGAAGAAACTCCCGGTAGTTCTGTTAAAGAAAATATTTTAAAGTTGCTTGAACAAATAAAAAGAGCCACAAACGAATTGTTGTAAGCCTGGCAAAAAATCTTAACTAATCAATACATTTGTAAAACAAAACAACATATGAATTTCAAAAAGCCAAAAAAGATTTTTATTGTAGATGATGACAACATGCTTACAGAAGCATTGACAGATTATCTAACCCGTTCGGTTGCACATGTTATTACGGCATTTCATACCGGCGAAGAATGTTTGAAACATTTACAGGAATTGCCTGATTTTATTATCCTTGACTATTACCTGAACAGCGTTGAGAAAGACGCAGCCAATGGAATGGAGATATTAGCGACAATTAAAAAACATTATCCCGGCATACATATCATCATGC
>JBAQJB010000275.1:0-2294 GCA_049289155.1 Chitinophagaceae bacterium | reverse complement strand
CCACAAGGACCTGAGGCTGTCCATGTACCAGTATTGATTGCTGAACCACTGCAATAACTAGTCCAGCTACCACTCCCTGAATAGGAACGAACGCCACCCGCATATAAGATGGACATGTTACCTACATACACAAATGAATCCGAGTAGTTGGTACAGCCATCCGGTGCGGGATTTACCACATGCATTTCAAAAGAACCATCCCGGGTGCCTGAGAAATCTGCCCAGGTTTCTGTACGCCAGCTAGTTGAATTGATATTCGTTGCTGTGCCGGTAGCGTACACTTTATTACAATCTGTAACTGTTATGTCCCTCGAATTGTAATGATATCCAAAACCATCATCCATGCATATCCTGTTATAAGATGTGTTGCATGGATTTGCATTTTGTGCTTTTGCATAGTTGGAACCCGCAAAAACAAGGGCAGCTACTGCCATCAAAAGTGTAATTTTCTTTTTCATAAAATTGTTTTTTAGTTTAAAGAAATGAAACACTAAATTAAATTTATATAATTTAAAAAAATGGTGAAAAATCACCTTTTTTAATTACAAATAATATATTAAATTTGCACGTTTTTGAATTCAGTCTAACGCAAGAATTTCGACAATACGACATCATTTTATCTTCATTTTAATAAACACAAATCCTGGTTTTAATATTTATGTACAGGTTTATAAATCAATTTACATCCTGGAAACAAAACAGCCATTCAAATGAATGGCTGTTTCAATTTAAGATGAATAATTAATTAAACATCCGTATCACGCGTAGTCGTTGTTTTTGAAATAATTGTCCTGTCTGTACTTTTTCCACTGCGTGCCAGGGCCACTAATATTAAAATAAATACTGCGGCACCAACTACCCAAACCCATGGTTCCATATACCAGGTTTGTGTTTCTGTATGCGTTGTTGTCGTTACTCTTGTAGTGCCGGAACTGTCTTGTGCAAAAATAATTACATGAACAAATAATGCCAGCACCAGCAGGCTGAAGGAACGAATGTTTTGTAAGTTGAATGATTTTTTCATAAAATTAATTTTGTTGATGAATATGTAAAATGGTCAACAATTAAGCCAATGCAATTTTATAAAAAATACAATGTAATAATTGAAAACGTGCCACCACATATACAGCAAACGGGAAATTTTTTCTACAAAAGTCTTCCGAAAAAATCAATATGACTTATTTCATTTTAAATGTTTCCAGGAATTTGGTTGTAAAGTTTCCCTTTATAAATTCTTCATTTTGCATAAGCTGCAAATGAAAGGGAATTGTAGTTTTGATGCCTTCAATCACATATTCACTCAATGCACGGTACATAGTATGAATGGCTTCTTCACGTGTTCGTGCGATGGCAATGAGTTTGCTGATCATCGAATCATAATAAGGTGGTATCACATAACCCGCATACACGTGGCTGTCCACGCGCACACCATGGCCGCCGGGTGTATTTAATTCTGTAATTTTTCCCGGTGATGGGCGAAAATCATTATACGGATCTTCCGCATTGATACGGCATTCTATCGCATGCATTTGAGGCAGGTAATTTTGCCCGGAGATCTTCTCTCCCATCGCGATTTTTATTTGTTCTTTAATGAGGTCAAAATTGATCACTTCTTCTGTTACACAATGTTCTACCTGTATGCGGGTATTCATTTCCATAAAATAAAAATCCCTGTTTTTATCTACCAGGAATTCCACGGTACCTACACTTTCATAATTGATAGCCGATGCTGCTTTAATTGCCGCAGCGCCCATTCTTTCACGCAATTCAGGTGTCATAAATGGTGATGGAGATTCTTCCACCAGCTTTTGATGCCTGCGTTGAATGGAACAATCCCGCTCACTTAAATGACACACATTTCCGTATTGGTCACCTGCAATTTGAATTTCTATATGGCGGGGCTCTTCCACATATTTTTCCATGTAGATACCATCATTTTTAAAGGAGGCCGCGGCTTCCATTTTAGCCGTCTCATAGGCTTTCTGCATTTCGGATTCATTCCATACAATGCGCATCCCTTTTCCACCACCGCCGGCCGTGGCTTTTAAAATAACCGGATAACCAACATTATCTTTAGCCAGGATCTTTGCTTCCTCCACACTTTTCAATAGGCCACCACTTCCGGGAACCACGGGAACTCCTGCTTTGATCATCGTTTCTTTGGCGGTTATTTTATCACCCATTCCATTAATCATATCTGGTGTGGGGCCAATAAATTTGATACCATGTTCATGACAAATCTGGGAGAATTTTGCATTTTCCGCCAGGAAGCCATAGCCGGGATGTACGGCATC
>JBAQJB010000274.1:0-2669 GCA_049289155.1 Chitinophagaceae bacterium | reverse complement strand
GTATACAATTCTTCAAATCCTGGACAGGATCGGCCTGGGAAATGCAGATAAAAAACAAATCCGTTTTTTCAGCAGTGGCATGAAGCAACGCTTAAAACTCGCACAGGGTTTCTTTTCTGATGTGCCGGTACTTTTACTGGATGAGCCCTGCACCAATCTCGATGCGGAAGGCTATACATTGTATTATGATTTGGTGAATGAATTCTCTGCTGAAAAAATTCTAATTATTGGTAGTAATGACACCAAGGAATTTTCTTTTTGCAAAAATATTATTGAGGTGATGGATTATAAAATGGAAGTGTTGCGAAATGGAGAGTGATTAAAGGATAATTGTGAATGGATAATGGTGAATGGTTAATTTTTTGAAACCGGGAGTTGAGAATATTTCCGGTTACAATATTTTAAATAGAAACCAAAACCAAAAGTTGTCAAAAATTAATTAAAGCTTTCCGCACTTTTTCAGTGAACAAAAGCCGAAGTCTCAGATGTTATGCAGCTTAATCAAGGCGTAGAAGAAAAGTGTTGACTTTCTTTTCTTCTTGAACTTTCGGTTACTTTTCTTTCAAGAGAAAAGTAACATACATAACATTTTTCCTCAAATTATCATTAATAAAAATATTTGCATTCATATATTCAGAAACTCGAAATGTGCCGAACCTACGGTTCTCTTTTTCATTTCATATTTCATTACAACGGGTTAAAACCCGTTGCTACAAAATGGCCCGCGCCTAAGGCTCTGCAAAAGATCGAAAATATGGGAACCTTTTTCATTAACTATTAATAAAAAAAATTAAAAATTAAAATTGAAACATGAGAACTGTTTCCTGGTTTTCACTGTTATCTTTTCACTTTTCTTATTTCACTTTGATGCCGTTGTTGGTCGCCTGACCAACAATATCGAAGTCGTAAAAATCACGAATAAAAAATGATTATAAATTTTTGGTCAGGCGACCAAAAATGGCGGGGAAATATATTTGCATTCATATATTCAAGAAACTCGAAATGATTATTTATACGTGCCGAAAATACGGCTCTGCAAAAGATCGAAAATATGGAAAACCTTTTTTATTAACTATTAATAAAAAAAAATTAAAATTGAAAATTGAAATGTGTGAACCGGTTCCTGGTTTTCAACTGTTATCTTTTCACTTTTCATTTTTATCTTTCCTGTTTTTCACCGCCTGCTCGCAATCAATAAATTCAGGTCCGTATATTTTAATCCAAAGCGCTGGCTCATATAAAAATTGGTGAGATAACCTTTATACAAATACACACTATTACGCAGATTGAAATTGTGCCAGACCATTTTTTCCAATCCGCCTTCATCACCAGCTTCGCGTAATAATGGCATCAATACATTACTGATGGCCTGGCTGGCCGTGCGCGCAAAACCACTGGCAATATTGGGTACACAATAATGAATAACGCCATATTTTTCAAACACCGGGTTTTCATGCGTGGTTACTTCACTTGTTTCGAAACATCCGCCGCGGTCAATATTTACATCAATGATCACACTGCCTTTGCGCATAGAAGAAACCATTTCATCAGTCACAACGATCGGGCTGCGGCCAGTTTCATTACTCAATGCGCCCACAGCGACTTCACAGGTTTTTAATTGCTTCGCTAAAATTTTCGGTTCGATCACGCTGGTCCAAACGCGCACGCCGAGATTATTTTGCAGCCTCTTTAAACGGTATACATTATTATCAAAAACTTTTACAGATGCGCCCAACGCAAGTGCTGTGCGCGTAGCATTTTCGCCCACCACACCTGCCCCGATAATGATTACTTTTGTTGGTGGAATACCGCTGATGCCGCCGAGCAAAACACCTTTCCCATTATCCCGGCTGCTCAAATACTGGCCCGCTATGAGCATGATCGCAGAACCCGCAATTTCACTCATACTCCTCACGATCGGGTAAGTACCACTATCATCTTTTAAATTTTCAAAACCCAATGCGCTGATGCGTTTCGCGATCATTTGTTCCAGCAATTCTTTTTTTATGATGGGCAAATGAATGGGTGATAAAATGGTTTGTTCCGGTTTTAAAAAAGGCATATCATCCTGCACCAATGGCGCACTTTTGATGATCAGGGAAGCTTTAAAAACTGTTTCTTTATCGGGCACAACCATTGCGCCTGCTTCACTAAAATCGCGGTCAGAATATTTACTTCCTTCCCCTGCTTTGGCTTCTACCACCACATCATGGCCATTGCTTACCAATACATTCACTGCTTCCGGGATCAGCGCGATGCGGTTTTCCTGGAATGCAGTTTCTTTTGGAATACCAATGTGCAGGTGCATGCCTTTGGGTTTTATATCCAGTGTTTCTTCCAGTGTTTCATAACTAAATGAAGAACTTACAACCGGTTTTGATTTTGAAGCAGCCATGATTGATTTAAATATTTGTAATATTAAAGATACTTTTTTTCCCGGATAAAATTTTCCTTCTGTGACCGGATCATTTCAAAATGTTTGCAAAAATCCTGCGTTCATTTTCACCTGTTATCTCCAGTTTCAATTCTACATAAGTTCCGGGTAAGAGCCCGGGCGCTTTTTCGGGCCATTCTATAAAACAATAAGAGCCACTGTAAATGCTGTCTTCAACGCCTGCCTGCATGGCTTCCAGTTCGTTTTTTAACCGGTACAAATCCATATGGTAAAT
>JBAQJB010000273.1:0-6074 GCA_049289155.1 Chitinophagaceae bacterium | reverse complement strand
AGATTAGGTCGCTTGCTTACATTAGGCCCGTTGTTAAACTTGCAACCCAATATTACTATTGCAGACAAACTGAATATCAATAGACATTTCATCATCACTCATTATTAAAGAAGCTGTGTAGCAAATTACCGCTAACACACAAATTTATGTTATAAGCTACTATCACATAAAAAAACTTTGTTCTTGAAAATTAAACATTTATCAATATACTTTTTTTATTGTTGTTAGGACAATCCAATCTTTACTAATCTATTATTTGTTTCCTGCATTTACCTGAGATGCCCTGGAAATTATTTCTTTACTTTATTAATTAAAAGCCATTCCTCTTTCGTGATGCGATACACGAAATTTAATTTGGATGATTCCCCGAAATATGCCACTTCCTCTTCACCGGTTTTTGCAATGCCTAAACGGCCAATAGATATTTGCGAACGGATATTCTCCGCGCCAATATGAAAAATAACCGCGGATACAAATTTAAAAATATAATCCAGCATCAGCGCTTTCACAGCATGATTGATACCTTTTCCCCAATATGCAGTGGCGAAAAAAGTATAGCCGATTAGTATGCTATTGCCCGCTTCGCTGTAATCATAAAAACGGGTGCTGCCGATTGCATGACCGGAAATTTTATCCACGATCTTAAAAGCGCCTTCACTTTTCATGGCGCCATCAAAAAAGTTTTTAAATACATCTCTTTGCCAACGCTCTTTATTGGGCTGTTGTGCCCAAACTGCGGGATCCGAAGCAGCCAGGTAAACTTCTTCAAAGTCCTCTTCCTGCAAAGGATACAGGATTAAATTTTCGTTTTCTAATATCGGTTGAATATTAATATTCATTTTTAGCCAGGTTATTTTAGGTGAAACGTTGAAATTAAAAACAAAAAGTTGAAGAAAGAAATTTCCTTCATTCCCTGCAAAATGAAATTTATTTACATCTTATTTATTAAAGGCATTTTAATTTCTCCTGAAATACCTTTGCATAATGGCGCAAATGCATCTACACGCATTAAAATGGTATTTATTTTCGTATGATAAAAATCATGTTTTCGTTGCCGAAAGTTTGTCATCTTTGCGCCATGCAAATTTGGAAGAATATTATTTCCCGCCCTTCTTAGCTGCAATCTTCATTCAGCAGTATCCATATTTTTTCATTTATTTCTCAAACCATTTATGCGCACGATCATTGAACCGTTCCGGATAAAATCCGTTGAACCCATTTATTTCAACACAGCCATTGAAAGAAAATTAATTTTAGAAAAAGCTTTTTATAATCCTTTCCTCATTCATTCCAATGATGTCCTGATTGACCTCTTAACGGATAGCGGCACGAGTGCCATGAGCAGTAATCAATGGGCAGGCATTATGAAGGGCGATGAATCCTATGCAGGCAGTCCCAGTTTTTTTCGTTTCAGTGATACTGTACAGGAAATTACGGGCATGCCATTTATCATTCCCACACACCAGGGAAGAGCGGCAGAAAGAATTTTATTTGAGCTCTCAGGTGGCCAGGGAAAATATTTTATAAGCAATACATTATTCGATACAACCCGCGCCAATATTGAGTTTTCGGGCGCTGAAGGCATTGACCTTATTTGTGAAGAAGGAAAACATCCTTCCATTCCTGCACCCTTCAAAGGTAATATGGATGTGCAGGCATTGGAGAAAACGATCCGGGAAAAAGGCGCTGAAAATATTCCGCTTGTGATACTCACTGTCACTAATAATTCCGGTGGCGGGCAACCGGTAAGTATGCAAAATATAAAGGACGTGCGGAAAATTTGTACGCAATATAAAATCCCTTTATTCATTGATGCCTGCCGTTTTGCGGAGAATGCCTGGTTTATAAAAATTCGTGAAGAAGGTTATGCTAATAAAACGGTTCCTGAAATTGTGCAGGAACTTTTTTCTTATGCAGATGGTTGCACCATGAGTGCGAAAAAAGATGCCTTTGCAAATATTGGCGGCTTCCTGGCCATGCATAGTGAATCACTTGCATTGAAATGCAGGAACCTGCTCATTATTACGGAAGGTTTTCCAACTTATGGCGGGCTTGCCGGCCGCGACCTGGAAGCGATTGCCATTGGTTTAAAAGAAGTGATGGAAGAAAATTATTTGGCATACCGCATCCGCAGTATTGAATATATCACGGAAAAATTAGTAGCAGCCGGTGTGCCTGTAATGCGCCCTGGTGGCGGGCATGCGGTGTATTTAGATGCCAAAGAATTTCTGCCGCATATACCGGTTGAGCAATATCCCGGGCAGGCATTGGCCTGTGCATTATATGAAGAAGGAGGCATTCGTTCGGTGGAAATTGGTTCGCTCATGTTTGGAAAATATGACGCGGATGGAAAATTAATTCCTGCTGCTTTGGAGTTGGTAAGGCTTGCCATTCCAAGAAGGGTTTATACCCAAAGCCATATTGATTATGTGGCGGAAGTGGTGATCGAAGTTTTTGCAAAAAGAGATCAAATAAAAGGCATGACAATTATTCAAGAAGCGCCTGCACTCAGGCATTTTACGGTACAATTAAAACCATTCACAGAACAAGCATAAAAAATAATACGTATGAAAAATATGAAACGCAGTTGGGCAGAGCCCTATAAAATGAAGATGGTGGAGTTATTGAAAATGACAACTGCCGCACAAAGAAAAAAAGCCTTGCATGAAGCCGGCTATAATACTTTTTTATTAAGGTCGGATGATGTGTATATTGACTTGCTGACAGACAGCGGAACTTCCGCTATGAGCGACAGGCAATGGGCCGGCATGATGATGGGTGATGAAGCCTATGCAGGCAGCCGCAATTTTTATCACCTGGAAGAAGTGGTAAAAGAAGTATATGGCTACAAGTACCTGATACCAACGCACCAGGGGCGTGGTGCAGAAAATATTTTATCCAAGATCCTGATAAAAAAAGGAGATATCATCCCGGGAAATATGTATTTCACTACTACGCGTTTGCACCAGGAACTTGCCGGTGGAAAATTTGAAGACATCATCATTGATGAAGCACATGACCCGGATAATGAATTTCCATTTAAAGGAAATGTGGATTTATCCAAACTGGAAAAACTGGTAAAAAAATATGGCGCTGAAAAAATTCCGTATGTAAGTATTGCCACCAGTGTGAACATGGCAGGTGGCCAACCCATCAGCATGAAGAATTTAAAAGAGCTGCGCGCATTTACCAAAAAACATAAGATCCGCATTATACATGATATGACAAGGGTTGCTGAGAATGCCTATTTTATTCAGCAAAAAGAAAAAGGGTATGATCAAAAAAGTATTAAAGAAATCGTGTTAGAAATAAATTCATACACTGATGGCGCCACCATGAGCGCGAAGAAAGATGCACTGGTAAATATTGGTGGCTTCCTCGCAATCAATGAATGGGAAATTTTTGAAGAAGCCAGGAATATGGTCGTGGTATATGAAGGCCTGCATACTTATGGTGGACTCGCCGGTAGAGATATGGAAGCCATGGCAATTGGTATTGGGGAAAGTGTAAGCAAAGATCATATCAAAGCAAGGGTAGGGCAGGTGATTTACCTGGGCAATAAAATGATGGAGTATGGCATACCCATTGTGAAACCCATCGGCGGGCATGGAATTTTTGTAGATGCAAAAAAGTTTTTACCACATATATCACAGGAAAATTACCCGGCACAAACATTAGCTGCAGAAATGTACCTGGATGCCGGTGTGCGCACCATGGAGCGCGGCATTGTATCTGCCGGAAGAAAGGCCAATGGTGAAAATTATTTTCCAAAATTAGAACTCGTACGCTTCACCATTCCGCGCCGTGTATATACACAGGCACATATGGATGTGATTGCTGAATCGGCTGCTTATGTATTTGAGCGCCGCCAAAAAATCAAAGGCATGAAGATGGTGTATGAGCCAAAATATTTACGTTTTTTCCAGGCGAGGTTTGAGAAATTGAAATAGGTTGATATGTTTTTGCAGTTAAATATTCATTATTGAGCGTTCACTTAAAAAGCGATAACTTTTCTTTCACCGGCCTGCTGGCGCCACATCGCATAGTATAAGCCCTTGTCATTGACTAAGGTTTCATGCGTTCCTTTTTCTACAATTTTTCCTTGCTCTAAAACAAAGATGCAATCCGCATACAGGATCGTGGACAACCTGTGCGCTATTAAAATAGTGATACGTTCTTTGCTGGAAGACAAACTGCGGATGGTTTCTGTTATTGATTCTTCCGTGATGGAATCCAATGCAGAAGTGGCTTCATCAAAAATCAGCAACTGCGGATTTCTGACCAGGGCACGCGCGATAGAAAGGCGCTGGCGCTCACCGCCGGATAATTTCATGCCACCTTCACCCAGCCTGGTTTCAATACCTTTCCCGGTGCGCTCCAGCACTTTTGTAAATGCAGCTTTTTGAAGCGCTGAAATTATTTCTTCATCTGTGGCAGCTGGTTGTACAAATAATAAATTTTCTCTCACGGTTCCTGCAAAGAGTTGTGTGTCCTGCGTTACAAACCCGAGTTCTCTTCTGAATGCATTATAGTGAATGTGTTTGGAATTGATGTCATTGAATAAAATGTTCCCGGAAGTAGGTTGATACAAGCCAACCAATAGTTTCACCAACGTGGACTTACCGGAACCCGATGGCCCTACAAAAGCAATCGTTTCACCCTTGCTTACCTGGAATGACAAATCATCAATGGAATTTACAATCGCTGTTTTATGCCGGAAAATAACGTGCTCAAATTTCAGTGTTTGTAATGCGCCGACTCTCACTGCATCTTTGGGTTTTTGCTCAATCGGTTTTTGCATCAGTTCATCAAAACTTTGCAGCGAAGAAGATGTTTCCCTGTATAATAAAATAATATTTCCCAGGTCTGATAATGGCGCAAAGATCGCTGTGGAAATAAATTGCATCGTGATCAATTCGCCCGTACTCAAAACGTTTCTAAAGATGAGCCAAAGCAAAATGAAAAGGATGGATTGTTTCAACAGGTTCATCATCGTGCCTTGTGCAAAAGAAAGCCGTGCTACCTGGCGCACTTTAAAAAGTTCCAGGTCAAAAATATTTTTCGTTCTTTCTTTTAATCGCCTTACTTCCGGGAAAGTAAGCCCCAAACTTTTTACCAGTTCTATATTCCGCAATGATTCGGTGATCAATCCTGCCTGCACATTTGTTTCCCGGTTAATGGAACGTTGTATCGTTTTTATTTTTCGGCTGAGCATACCAGTTAAACCGCCGAGAAATAATACACCGATAAGGAACACGGGGATCAGCATCCAGTTTTTGGTGATGGCATACCATAATAAAAAACAAATACCTACCAGTGAACTGAACAATACACCCACTAAGGATTGCATGAAGCGTTGTATATCCGTTCTTACTTTTTGTAAAATAGAAAGCGTTTCTCCACTGCGTTGTTCTTCGAATTCCTGGAAGGATAAACGCAGCGTTTGTTTTAGTCCGTCATTAAAAACCTGCAGGCCCAATTTTTGAACGGAAAGCCCTGTATAGTAATCCTGGACAGCTTTTGCGAGCCTTGCAAATAATGCAATAATGATCGCAATGAGCAGCCAGGTGAGCACGCCTTGTATCAATTCGTTTTGTGACATACCGGCAGCAGGCTTGCCATACTGGTCAATGATCTTACCAAATATAATTGGGTCTATCATCGACAAAACCTGGCTGAGTGCTGCGAATAAAAGTGCCACATAAATTGTTTTCTTCTGCGGCTGTAAATATTTCCATAATAAATGCATCCGGCTAAGATAGAGGTTCGGGAAATAATGAAGTCAATGAAGCTGCGTTTATTTTATTCTGATGATAGAGAGAATAATTATTGTAAGAAATATTTTTCACATCAAACAGGCAATTACAGGAAAGCCTTACTGATCAAATAATATTGAACTACAATAAAAATATTTTTTCATCACAAATAACTCAGCCATTTTTTTTCTTTATGATTTTTTTTGTAAGTTCCATACCATTTGCAAACAGGATAGAGTGCTATTACTACACATATCCAAATTACATAAATGGCCCAGAGTTCAACGCCACTGCCGGTTTTAGGCCTTCCAAAATTAA
>JBAQJB010000272.1:0-1864 GCA_049289155.1 Chitinophagaceae bacterium | reverse complement strand
TACCAAAGCAGAACTGATAGACAAATGGATTGCGCCAAAACCCATGACAGATAAAACAAAATACCAGGATTTCAAAGTGGGCGGCAAAAGATTTTATGCAATGATAACGCCTGAAGGGCAGGAGCGTTGGTCAATCCAGGAATACACATCCATTACGCCGAAGACCAATTTTAAAATGTATAATGCTTTTGCAGACGAAGCTGAAAACCCCGAGTTGCCAGGCTCTGAATGGGATCATACTTTCAGTGAACAAGACGGTATTACAAAAGTGAGCATTAGCATTTACAATGAATCCCTTGAAAGGTTAGAGAGAATATTGGAGGGCTTTACACAAGGGATGAAAATGTCATTGAGCAACCTGGAAAATTTATTGGCAACTTTATCACATAAATGACCCGATAGCATTCGGTATCGTATTTAAAGGATTTAAAGAATTTTAAAAAAGAAAACAATTTCATAATTTAAAAAAAACAACAACATGGCACGTATCAATCCACACATCAACTTCAACGGAAATGCCGAAGAAGCATTTACATTTTACAAATCAGTATTTGGCGGTGAATTTGCAAAGATCATTCGTTTCAAAGACCTTGCTGGCGCCGGGTTCCCGGTTTCTGAAAAAGAAGAAAATAAAATTATGCATATTGCATTACCTATCGGTAAAGATAATATGCTGATGGCAAATGATGTTCCGGAGATCATGGGAAAAACAAATGAAAACGAGAACAGGAGTAAAATTGTAATTAGCGCGGAAAGTAAAGAAGAAGCGGACAAATTATTTAACGGGCTTTCAGCAGGCGGAGAAATAGAAGGTCCTATTGGTGATAGTCCCTGGGGTACTTATTTTGGTTGTTTCAGAGACAAATATGGTATTGAGTGGATGGTGGACTTTGACTCAAGATCCAACGAACAAAAGTAAGCAACCTGCAATTTTATATTTATATGAACATAGAAAAACAAATCAAAGAGTATATCAGCAGTCAACCTGAACCTAAACGCAGTGAGATGCAGGCGTTGCATCAACACATACATAAGGTGCTCCCAAAATGTAAATTATGGTTCTTAGATGGCAAAGACGATACAGGTAAAATTGTTTCTAATCCTAATATAGGATATGGATCTTACAACATTCAATATGCTGATGGATCCACCAGGGAATTTTATCAAATTGGTTTGAGTGCAAACACAACCGGCATCTCCGTTTATATACTTGGCATTAAGGATAAAAAATACTTAGCCGAAACCTATGGAAAAAAACTCGGCAAAGCGAGTGTAACGGGGTATTGTATTAAGTTCAAAACTATTAAAGATATAAACATTGCTATACTTGAAGATGCAATACGTTACGGGGTTGAGGTTACGAATGATTTGGGAAATAGCCATACAATTTCGGGGGTTGATAAACGGAACATAATCTAAGTGAAGAGTGTGTAACTTTTGGGTGTAGCCCCAAGCTCAAAGGAGAATGTTTTAGCTGATAGGCGTTGTCTGCAGTCTACGTCTATTTTAGATTTGCTTAATACAATATCTAAAAATATTTAAGCTTCATACAACCATTTATTTATTTAATGATGAACAAAATTCCTATAATGATTCCATTTGATAGGAGCGCAAGATTTATAACAAGCACTTATATTTTAAAAAAATTATATTCAATTTCTTGTTACCCACAAGTGTTTTTAATTAACCTATCGTTGCAGAATAGATAAAGTGGATATTTTTCCATTCAAAATTTTAGGCCTTTGATCTCAAGCCATTCCTTTTTCATTTCTTTTTATCTTGTGCTATGAAGTCGTATAGTCCCGGGGAATAAACCAGTCGTTGCAGCATTCTTGCAAAACTTTTGGGTGTAGCCCCAAGCCCG
>JBAQJB010000271.1:0-18205 GCA_049289155.1 Chitinophagaceae bacterium | reverse complement strand
TAATATCCGTGCATCGTTAGTTTTTGAAACAGATAAATGGGAAATACAAAATGCATCATTGCAACATGCAGGCGGTAATTTTTCACTTTCGGCAAGTTTTAATGCACTTAAAAATGGGGTGCGTGATGCAACTGCAAAATTCAAACTGGACCAGGTAGATGTACGAAAAGTTTTTTATGCATTCGACAATTTTGGCCAGGATGCAATTATAGGTTCTAATATTCGTGGCACGTTGAATACGAATGGAGACATTCATTTTTTAGTGAATAAAAAAGGAAATTTCCAAAGCAAATCATTAAGTGGCACTATGAATTTTTCTTTGAAAAATGGCGCACTCGTTAATTTTAAACCATTTGAAAATATCAATGATATCGTTTTTAAAAATCGTGATTTTTCAGATGTTCAATTTGCCGAGATCAATAATAAGTTGAGTATTAGTAAAGGTGAAATGCAAATCAACAGGATGGAAATTGCTTCTACTGTTTTGCATATTTATGTGGAAGGCTTATATGATTTTAACCATAAAAATACGGACATCAGTATACAGGTACCTTTAAATAATTTGAGTAAATCAAAAAATGATACGCGCAAAGAGAAAAAAGGTATTGACGCGAAGACCGGTGCCAGCGTGTATTTGCGCGCAAGGAATGCAAGTGATGGCTCTGTGAAATTTGGCCTGGATGTATTTCGAAAACTGAGGAAAAATAAAAATTAATTATAATATTAAATTCATGTTAATGAAAAAGTTTCTCATCGCATTTTGTATTATTGCTTGTTCCTGTACAAATAATAAACCCGAAAGTGGAATGCTGGTCAAAGATTATTTTGCACCGCAGGATACCGGTTTGCAAACCGCCGGAATAAAGATGGTACCCATTTCCACGCCCGTTGGAAATTTTCATGTTTGGACAAAAACTATTGGCAATAATCCACGTATAAAAATATTGTTACTGCATGGAGGCCCTGCAATGACGCATGAATACATGGAATGTTTTGAAAGTTTTTTCCCGCAGGAAGGATTTGAAATGATCGAATATGACCAGCTCGGTTCCTATTATTCCGATCAGCCAACGGATAGCAGTTTGTGGACAGTTGACCGTTTCGTAGATGAAGTGGAACAGGTGCGCAAGGCACTCGGATTTACAAAAGATAATTTTTATATCCTGGGAAATTCCTGGGGTGGAATTTTAGGAATGGAATATGTGTTGAAATACCCGGACAATGCCAAAGCACTAATTGTTTCCAATATGATGGCGAGTGGACCGGATTATGGAAAATATAATCTCGAACTTCAAAAGCAAATGGATAAATCAACAGTTGATAGTATTATGCTTTTGCAAAATACCGGGCAAACAAATAACCCGCGATTCGAAGCCTTACTGGATGGCTATTACCACCAGCATCTTTGTCGCCTGGATCCTTTTCCTGACCCGGTTTTGCGAAGTTTTAAACACATCAACCAAACAATTTATACGCTGATGCAGGGCCCGAGTGAATTTGGAATTTCAGGCCGTTTGCTAAACTGGGATATTAAAGACAGGCTGAAAGAAATTAAAATTCCTACATTGATGATCGGCGCAAAATATGATACGATGGATCCTGAATATATTAAATGGATGAGTACACAAGTACAGAAAGGCCGCTATTTATATTGCCCGGAAGGAAGCCATCTCGCTATGTGGGACGATCAGAAAAATTATTATCCCGGTGTAATACAATTTATCAAAGATGTTGATGGCGGAAGTTTTGTAAAATAAATTTAAAAATCCAAAGCCGGGAAAAGTGGTCTCACCAAGAATCGAACTTGGATCTAGAGTTTAGGAAACTCCTATTCTATCCGTTGAACTATGAGACCTTTTTGCAAATGCCTTTTACCAGTACATTTCAGCAAAAATCAGGCGCAAATGTACAGACAAAATCGCAAATAAAAATTCAACCATTATCTTTGCAGCCCGGAATAAAAAAACACAGTATTTCCAGGCCTTCAAATTCTTAAATATTTTTAGTAATAATGAAAATTTATAACATCATCATCAAATACCGTTTCTGGCTAAGCCTTGTTGCGCTTGCATTAGCGATCCTGGTAAATGTCACCAATGGTTTCTGGCCTGCCTTCATTTTATATTTTGTAGCACTGATCGGTATAGCCAGTCATTTCTTTATAGGCCCGATGCGGCTGATTCAAAAACCCATGGAAGAAGGAAATGTAGAAGAAGTAGAAAAGATCATGAAAACAATTTGGTTTCCCGGTTTATTATACAAACCCATCCGCTCCACCTATTACACATTGCTGGGAAATATGTCCATGATGAAACAGGATTTTGATTCCGCAGAAAAGCACTTGAAAAAAAGTTCTTCATTGGGTTCCGCAATGCCGGAAGCTGAAGGCGCGAATAAATTACAATTGGGTATGATGGCTTTGCAAAAAGGAGATTTCAGAAGTGGCGAATCTTATATGCGTGCCGCTATTCGCCTCGGAATACCGGATAAAGAAAGTGAAGCCGTCGCCTACCTGAGCATGTGCCAGATCTTTATGAATAAAAGAGAATTTCGCGCGGCTAAAGATTTTTTCCGCAAAGCCAAAGCCTGCAAACCCACGACCAAACAGGTTGTTGACCAGATAAAGGATATTGAAAAATATATCTCCAGGATGCCAGGGTAAAAATATTTTATTTGAAAATTTAATTGCTCTGCCTGAACATTTTTTTAAATGAAATTCTTTCTTCAAATATTATCTTTGAAGAATGGCAAACAGGCAATACCAGGAAGAAAAATTCCAACAAATTTATAAGAGCTTAAATGAAGAGCAAAAATTAGCAGTAGATACAATTGAAGGCCCGGTGATGGTGATTGCCGGACCGGGAACCGGAAAAACTCAAATACTTTCTGCACGCATCGGAAAAATTTTACTGGAAACAGATACTGCTCCCCAAAATATTCTTTGTCTCACTTTTACAGACGCCGGCGTTGTGGCCATGCGCAAAAGACTGATCAGCTTTATGGGCAGCGATGCTTACAAAGTGCAGGTGCATACATTCCATTCGTTTTGCAATATGGTACTGCAGGAGAATGCGCGCTATTTCAGTAAAAAAGAAATGGATGCGTTAAGTGACCTTGAAAGAATTGATGTATTACAAAAACTTATTGATGGTTTTGAAAGCGAAAATTCCCTGAAGCGTTTTAAAGGGGAGATTTATTATGATATGCAAAACCTGGCTCATTTATTTTCTTCCATAAAAAGAGAAAACTGGAGCGAAGAAACTTTACTCAAACAAATAGATGAATATATAAATGACATCCTTCCGGAAACGGATGGATTTTATAATAAAAGAAAAAAAGTGAAAGGTGAGCTGGAGTTTACGCAGAAAGGAAAAGATGAAATTGAAAGAATGGAAAAAACGAAAGATGCGATTCGTTCTTTTAAGAAATACCAGGAAATTTTAAAGGAAAAAAAACGCTATGATTACGATGATATGATCAACTGGACGATCCGTTTATTTGAAGATCATCCGGAAGTTTTGTTGAATTACCAGGAACGTTTTCAATATATTCTTGTAGATGAATACCAGGACAGCAGCGGCTCTCAGAATAAAATTGTGGAGTTGCTGATCAGTTACTGGCAGGATGAAAAGCCAAATATTTTTGTGGTCGGCGATGATGACCAGAGCATATATAAATTCCAGGGAGCCAACTTACAAAACCTGCAGTCTTTTTTAAAAACATTTGATAAAGACCTGCTAAAAATTGTACTTACACAAAATTATCGCAGTGTACAACCTGTTTTGGATGCGGCGAAAAACCTGGTTGAAAATAATGATGAGCGCCTTATCAAATATATACCCGGGTTTTCTAAAGATTTAATTTCCGCACATCCTGCACTTTCCAAATTAACTATTCATCCTATTATCCGAATTTATAATAATGAGTTTGATGAAAATGCACACATCGCCATCTCTATCAAAAAATTAATTGATGATGGCGTTTCTGCATCTGAGATCGCGGTTATTTACCGCGAACATAAATTAGGAGATGAGCTCATAAAATTTTTACAATTACTGCAAATTCCTTTTTACGCAAAGCGTTCCATCAATTTGCTCGATGATATTTTTATTAAAAAAATATTGAACCTCATTCGGTACACTGTTGCGGAACAGGATATGCCGTTTAGCGGTGAACAATATTTATTTGAATTGCTCCACTTTGATTTTTTTGGTATAAAACCTTTTCGCGTAGCGGTGATATCTAATGAAATCGCGGCCATGCGCGGAAAAACTGCAAAGGAGAAATCATTGCGGGGTTACCTGCAAAAATTGAAAGAAGAGAATGATGGTAAATTATTTTCAGATAATGAACAGGATATTCCGCTTATCCGCGTTGCAGGAATTATTGAATCGTTGATCACAGAAGTGAATAATAACAGCCTGCAGGGATGGTTTGAATTTATGATCAATGAAACCGGCATACTTGCCTACATTCTCAACGACCCGGAAAAATTCTGGTTGATGAAAAAACTCACCGGCTTATTTGATTATATCAAAGACGCAACACACCGGCACCCGGAAATGAATTTGAAAACTTTCATGGAACAGGTTGATTTATTAATTCAAAACAGTTTGCCAATCGACCTCGTGCAGCAATCCGGTGTTGCAGCCGGAGTGAGTTTATTAACGGCACATGGAAGTAAAGGCCTGGAATTTGAATATGTATTTTTGATGTGTGCCCGCACAGACCTTTGGGAAGGGAAACGCAATGTGAACAGGGGTTTCAGGCTTCCGCCAAATGTGGTGGAGCAGGAACAGGCGATTGAAAAAACAGAAGAACTGCGCCGCTTATTTTTTGTTTCACTTACGCGGGCAAAAAAATATCTCTATATTTCCTATCCTGAAAGCCGCAATGATGGCAAACAAAATATTCCTTCCCAATTCATTGCAGAAACAAAAATAGCTGGGCAAATTCCTGAAGAAAGAATTACACTTTCTGAAGAAGATAAATTACATTTTGCCTCGTTGCGGTTTGGTATTATACAAAAACCTGTATTGGAAAAAATTGAAGCGGAATATATAGATCGGTTACTGGAAAACTTTACCATGAATGTTTCCGCATTGAATAATTTTTTAGAATGCCCGTTGAAATTTTATTACACGACACTCATACGTGTTCCTTCCGTGAAAAGTGAACCTATGCAATTTGGCAGTTCCGTGCATGCGGCACTGAATGATTTTTTTGTGAAGATGATGAATGAAAATCATGTGTATCCTTCAAGAGATTTTTTATTGCAACGTTTTTTGTATGATATGCAGCGAAACAGGGAAGTGTTTACGCATAAAAGCCTGGATAATTTCCTGGAATATGGAAGCAATATGCTGGAAAAATATTACGACTATTACTATACGGTGCCACCAACGAATGATTTTATACTCACAGAATACCCGTTAAGCAAAGTCGTCATCAACAATGTGCCATTAAAAGGATTTGCGGATAAGATCCAGTTCTGGAAAAATGATATTGTGATTACCGATTTTAAAACCGGTGCTTATCCCAAAGCCAAAGCACGCGGAGAATTTGATTTACCCGGCAGCCTGAAAGCCCCGCTGGGCGGCAATTACTGGCGACAAGCCGTTTTCTATAAAATACTTGCAGAAAATCTTCCGGGTAAAAACTGGCATGTGTTAGAAATCCAGTTTGACTTTGTGGAAATGAATAAAAAGGAGCAATTCGATATAGAGAAATTATTCATTACCCAGGAACAAATTGACGCTGTGAAAGAACAAATTACAAATGCCTGGGATAAAATACAAAAGCATGAATTCTATGAAGGTTGCGGGAAACCTGATTGCCGTTGGTGCAATTTTATAAAAGATAATAAAATATACAGTTCGCTGCTTGAAGTAGAACCTGAAGAAAACCCGGTTGATTTTTAAAACAGAATTACCAGATCAAAAGACAGAAAGCAATTATGTTTGCATAGAATTTGCACCTTCATTATTTATGCTAAGAAAATTCATGCTTATTTTTTCCCTGGCCGCCATCATTGCATGGATATCGGGATTAAGCAGTTGCGCAAATATTATTCCTCCAACCGGAGGGCCGAAAGATACACTCGCGCCGGTGTTGTTTGGCGCTATGCCGTCAGATTCATCTTTGCATTTTATAACAAAAAAGATCACGCTGAATTTTGATGAGTTTGTACAACTGAGCAGCAATTTTGGGGATGAAATTGTTGTATCGCCTTATCCATTGTTACCGCCATTATTTGAAGCGCGTTTGAAAACTGTTACCATTAAACTACGGGACACTTTAAAACCCAATACAACCTATTCGATTGATTTTGGCAATGCCATACAGGATGTGAATGAGGCCAACGTGATCAAAAATTTCGACTATGTTTTTTCCACCGGGAATTACATCGCGAATGGAACTTTATCAGGGAAAGTGATAGAAGCAGAAACAGGGCAAACTGACAGCACATTAATTGTAATTTTACATAGCAACCTGGAGGATAGTGCAATAAAAAAATTGCGCCCGGATTACTTCGCGAAATTAAATGGCAGTGGAAATTTTATATTTCACCATTTGCCCAATGAACAATTTTCAGTATATGTTTTGCCCAATGATTATACTAAAAAATATGATGACAGTACTAAAATGTTTGCCTTCTTAAATGCACCTCTACAAGTGGATAGTAATCGCCAAACCATTACGCTGTATGCCTTTCGTGAATTTACTCAAAAAGAAAAACCTGTTATTGCTGAACCGAAGAAAACTAAAAAAAATGCGGCACCCGAAGTAATGAACATTGCATTTTCCACGGGCGGGGTGCAGGATATTCTTGAGCCACTTTCTATTTATACAAACAGGAAAGTAACGGATTTTGATTCCTCAAAAATTGTTTTATCAGATACCAATTATAAACCTATACCGGTGCATTGGCTGGCAGATACTTCCGGGCGCCAATTTACATTGCAGTATACCTGGTTACCTGCAAAAGATTATATACTTGTTGTGGAAAAAGAAGCATTTAAAGATAGCGCAGGTAACATGCCCGCAAAAAATGATACACTTCAATTCAGTACAAAACCAGAAGCGGATTATGGAAATTTACTGATCCGTTTTACAAACCTGGATCTTTCAAAAAACCCGGTATTGCAATTTGTGCAGGGAACCAATATCGTGGATTCCGTTGTGCTGACACAGAAAGAATGGTCGCGTAAACTTTTCCCGCCCGGTGATTACACCATTCGTATTCTGTATGACGAAAATAAAAATGGCACCTGGGACCCGGGAAATTTTGAAACAAAAAAACAACCGGAAATTACCATTCTTATTCCCAGGAAAATCACGGTGAAAGCGAATTGGGATAATGAAGTGGAGATTAAATTATAAAAATTAACGCATCATTTTTGATTGGATTATTAATTCTCACTTTGAAGTTTTAACTTTATCCGTCATTAAAAACCGAGCATGGAATTGCCTTCAGCTTTATTGGAAAATGCAGTGAACGAATTTTCTAAATTACCCGGGATCGGAAAAAAATCCGCGCTCCGGCTTGTGTTGCATTTATTAAAACAGGATGCAGGTGCAGTTACAAAATTCAGCGAAGCAATTACGCGCATGCGCAATGATATACAATTTTGCCAGCGCTGCCAGAATATTAGTGATGCTGATATTTGCGCCATCTGCGCCAACTCCATGCGCAATAACCGCCAGATATGCGTGGTGGAAAATGTGCGTGATGTAATTGCTATTGAAAGCACTCAACAGTTCAATGGTACCTACCATGTGTTGGGTGGTATCATTTCACCGTTAGATGGTGTTGGCCCCGACCAGCTTTCCATTGAATCATTGGTTCAGCGTATAAAAAATGAAGAGACCGAAGAACTCATTTTTGCGCTAAGCCCGAATATACAAGGCGACACAACTATTTATTATATACAAAAAAAATTAGGCGCGCATGCTTGTACAATTTCTACGATCTCACGTGGCATTGCCTTTGGCGGGGAATTGGAATACGCGGATGAACTCACGCTTGCACGCAGCATTGCTAACCGTGTACCTGCCAATAGCTTTGTGAAATAATTACTTTATCAATTCAACTTGTAATAAAAATTGCAACGACATAAAACTCGCGGCATTTTTTATTTATAAAATCAAATTTTTTTTAATCTTATGGAAAATAAAAAAGAGCCCCTGGATGGAGGCTCTTAGTTTTTCAAGAAGGATATATTATAATTTAACCAGTTTCCTGAATTCAATTTTACCCGGTTTTTGTATTTTCATCAAATACATGCCTGGCGCGAGATTTCCGCAATTGAAGGAAACTGTATTCATGCCTTTTACCATTTGTTTTTCAGCCGATTGTAATGTGTGGCCCTGCATATCAGTAAGCAGGAAGGAATACGTACAATTCGTTTTTTCATTGATCATCAACGTGAATTTATCTTTGAATGGATTTGGAAAAACATTGATGCTTTTCTCATTCTCAAAACCGGCAGACACGGCTGTTTTCCCAGCTAATCCGGGAAGTGCAACCAATGGTTTATCCCCACCATGCAGGTAGAAAGTGGACAGGTACGTTGCCTCAAATTCGATCATCTTATTATTTGCATCATAGTTGCCGGCAAAAGATGGAACGATGAATGCAGTTGTATGTTTCGTAAATGAAGTAGCGCAATCGTCATTGTTTTGTGATACGCGTATATCTTTAATTGAAGTCACCCCGGAACCCGGTTTATCAATCAACTTTTGCAATTCTGTATTAGGAATAATTATCCGTACCATCACCGGCGAACCTGGCTGTGTGCCTGGTTTTATAGTAATCGTTCTGTCCAGATAAAATACACCATTTTTATCCTGGCGAAGTGCGCCGGAATTCCTGTATAAACCGCCATCCACCTGGTTGAGTGTATTACCTTTTGCATTTACTTCGGCGATTAATTTATAGGCATTATCAGTGAACGGTACCCAACGATTCCTGTTATCACCATCTGTATATTCATCTACAGGATATGGAGAAATAGGGATACAATTATTGCCAATTCCCTTTGCAATATCGAGATCCATTATGGACAATTTGAAATTGGCATATGTGAACTGATCGCCGGTAAAGATGCGTACATAATACGTTTTACCTTTCTTCAGTTTATAAGAAAAGAAATCTTTTGTAATGCCCTGGTCTACCTGGATATACCCACAATCAACAGATTTTTTCAGGTTACATGGCTCATCAAAAATATCAAAGTACATGCCCGGGTTACTATTTATAAATGCGTAACTTTTGTAATTCATCCCCTGGATACGGAATAATTGTATATCAGAAGTTGCGGTGAATTTTATCCATATATCATCATCATCTGCACCGGCACCACATACAGAATAATTTTCTTTTAAGTCACTCTTTGTGCCACCCAGAGTTGTAAGGCGAACACCGCGGGTTGTATCATTGTATGGTGTTGGTTTTATTTCTAAAGCCTGGTCACAATTATCATTCACCGGTGGCGGATTATAACATTCCACCTGGAATATATAACTACTTGGATAACCGGGCGATGCCAGCGGTTTTTCCAGGATCAGGTATTCTTTGCCTGCTACCAGTGGTCCGAATGTAGCTTTGCCACCAAAGTCGCCATACCCGGATCCAATGCAATTCCAGTCATCCGGGCCTGCACCAAGAGAGGCTTCTTTATAAGCGAATTCCATGTTCTGGCCTGTATTAACACCAATCACATTAAAATTATAATACCCGCTTACTGTTGGCGTAAACTTGTGAAAATTTTCTATGCCAAAATAAACCTGGTTGCAAATAACATTTAAATACAAGCCATCAACAGCCTTGAAGAGATGAGATATCTTTTCTCCACATTCCATCGTTTCAATAGAAGTGGTATCATACGCAGAAGAAAATTCTTTGATTGCCCAACTGGAGGAGTTGCCTTTTTTATCAATTGTTTTTACATAAAAATAATAATGTGTGGCTGGCTGAAGTCCTGTCAGTAAAACATTTGTGGACGTAGTCGATACCGGATTTTCCGGTGGAGCCATTTTATCATTAAAACCATATTGATATTCCGCAGCGACGCCGATTTTCTTCCAGTCTGCATTTGCTGTAGTGGTAGTTACTCCGCCTATTTGTACATCCGGTGATTCGAAAGTACTTACTTCACGCGCCAGGAAATTATCAATATAAATGTACGTGTATGTTTTTGGGCTTATACAATGAATGGCAAAATATTTTGTACCCGTTTCTGTTGCTTTATAATTGATTTGAGCTTCAGTAAAATAAGGTGTTGAAAATTTATTTTTCCAGATCACTTCCGTTTGTGATGAGGAAGTGGCATTATTTCCAATAGTTACTTCCAGTTTGTTGGAGGTATATATTTGGTTTTTATAAAAAAATGAAATGCTGTATTTTTTCCCGGCTTCTACCTGGAAAGCAGGTGAGATCAGCCATGCATCACTTTGATCACCATAATAACTATTGGCAAGATACATACACTTGAGGCCGGCATATGCATTGCCGCCCTGGCTTGTATTTTTCAGGCTTTGCCAGTTTGCATTGCCGGTATTTTCTACTGTCCAACCGGGCGGTGGTGCCGGAACCGGCGCGTTTTCAAAACCTGAATATAAATAATTTTGTGCTTCGGTCTTTTGTATGCTAAAGCTGCATAAGATAGTAAGAACTGAAATCGTGAAAATTCTTTTGATAAAGTTTTGCTGCATGTTAAGATTGGTTTGGTGAAAAATTAGAATTTTGCAAAAATTGCAAAAGTTATTGTGTAGTGGTTGGTTTTTATTTTAAATGGAAATATGAATTGATAAATGCTATTCAAATGGCCGGGTTGAATAATTTTCTTTTAGATTCCGGGAAAAAGATGTATTTTAATACAAAATTATTCCTATTGACCAGAAAATTTTATAGCTCAATTAATTTTTCCAGGTTATGCTTGTAAAAACCTTTGGCAGCGCGGTTTATGGCGTAGAAGCAATCACCATCACGATTGAAGTGAATGTGAGCAACGGCCAAAATTATTTTATCGTAGGCCTGCCGGACAGTGCCGTTAAAGAAAGTTTGCCCCGTATTGAAAGCGCTATTAAAACGAATAACCTGCATATGCCGCGCACAAAACTGGTAATCAATCTTGCGCCTGCAGATATCCGCAAATCAGGAACAGCCTTTGATTTGCCCATTGCAATGGGCGTGCTGGGCGCGAGTGAACAACTGGACAATGCTGAAAAATTAAGTGACTATGTGATTATGGGTGAATTAAGTCTGGATGGTTCCGTGAAACCCATTAAAGGAGCTTTGCCCATTGCCATACAGGCCCGTAAAGAAGGTTTCAAAGGCTTGATCGTGCCAAAGGAAAATGCACGTGAAGCGGGTATGGTAAACCAGCTGAAAGTATATGCTGTAAACCATTTGAAAGAAGTAATTGATTTTTTTAAAAATGAAAATACATTGACACCTGTGGTTGTAAATACAAGGGAAGAATTTTTTGATGCACAGAATGAATTTGATGTTGATTTTAATGATGTAAAAGGACAGGAAAATATAAAACGGGCTTTGGAAATCGCCGCGGCCGGCGGGCATAATGCAATTCTCATAGGACCGCCAGGTGCCGGGAAAACGATGCTGGCTAAAAGACTACCCACCATTTTACCGCCGCTCAGTTTACTCGAAGCACTTGAAACTACCAAGATACACAGCGTTGCGGGCAAGATGCCGGAAAACACATCATTAGTAAGTAAGCGCCCATTTCGTTCACCGCATCATACAGTGAGTGATGCAGCACTCGTTGGTGGTGGTGGCATGCCACAACCCGGTGAAATTTCACTGGCTCATAATGGGGTATTGTTTTTAGACGAATTGCCCGAATTTAAACGCACCGTTTTGGAAGTGATGCGCCAGCCGATGGAAGAAAGAAAGGTCACTATTTCCCGCGCGAAAATGGCGTTGGAATTTCCGGCAAATTTTATGTTGATTGCCTCCATGAATCCCTGTCCATGCGGGTATTATAATCATCCCACCAAAGAATGTACCTGCCCACCTGGTGCTGTGCAAAAATATTTAAATAAAATTTCAGGCCCTTTACTCGATCGCATAGACTTGCATGTGGAGGTGACACCTGTAGCATTCAGTGAATTGAGTAATACATTATCGCAGGGAGAAAATTCTGAAACGATCCGTGCGCGCGTGATCAAAGCGAGAGATATTCAAACCGAAAGATATAAAGACACACCCGGCTTATATGCAAATGCACAAATGAGCAGTAAGCAACTGCGCGAAATTTGCGTCATCGGCACGGCGGGAGAAGCATTATTGAAACGCGCTATGGAACGATTGAATTTATCTGCACGTGCCTATGACCGTATTTTAAAAGTAAGCCGTACAATAGCAGACCTTGCGGGTACAACAGATATTAAAGTAGAACATCTTGCGGAAGCTATTCAATACCGCAGCCTTGATAGAGAAGGATGGGCAGGCTAATATTTATTTTTTTCCAAAACTTATTTTACTCCCGATCAAACCACTGAAACCAACGCGGTAAAAGATGGGTTGCGTTACACCATTGCCATAAGATTTACCTATATCCACGCGCAGTACTTTAAAAATATTTTCAATACCGCCAAACACTTCGTAATAATGATTATCCGCATTCGCATAAAAACCATTTGCTCCCACGACAAGGTTCCAGTTTAGTTTTTTAAATAAAGGAATTTTGTTGGTCAATGCGCCATTAAAATGATGTTGCACATATACCGCTGTATAAAAAGGGGCAGTAGTGCTATTAGCATAATACAAAGCATTTAAAAATGTATTATCATAATCCTTTACGAAAATATTTTTATGGCCATTGAAATGTTTGTAATCCTGTATGTATACAACTTTATCGTTTAAAAAACCGCCAACGTCAATGCGGGCGGACATTTCGCCGGCAAGGTGAAAATTAAATTTATCATGAATAGCAAAATTCCATTTATCAAAATCTTCATCACTACCAAATATATTTGGAATGCCTTTATCATAATTGAACTGGAAAACCGGTGCCTTTGAACCCAAAGAAAATTTATAATTTGGAAACTGTATATATTTCTGGCCGGGTTGATATTTCAATTCTATACCCGCCACAAATGCCTGGTGCCGGGGGAAATTCTGACTAATCTTTTCAATAGGATAATTAGGTGTGAATTTTTGAATGGTATAATTAATAATTGCAAAGTCTGTTGTATTTTCCAACGGCAAACGATCTTCATATAATACATCGAGTGAAAGTTCAAAACCATTTTCTGTTTTTTTATGGTAATTGATTTCACCAAAATAATTTTCATCAATCTTTAAATAATTCCGGTTAAAAAATAATGTGCCGATCAAACTGTTTAATGGCGTTAACGGGCAATCCCGGTAAAGCTGGCTCACTCTTTTTCCGCCACTAAAGACAAGGGTACTTTTTGACACGTTCATTCCCGGTATATCATTGTTGATGGAAGCACGCCTGTCCCAGGTAAGCGAGGCCCAGGTATTGAAATGCGTGTTGTGAAATCCATAGCGCGCGACGGGAGTGAAGGTCCATAGCGAATGGGGAAATTGCCTTTTAATAGTAAAAGAAACATTGCTTACAAAACCTTCAACGGTATTGTAAGAAACCTGCGGCAGCAAGGCTTTCCATTGAAAGCTCGTTAATCTTGCCGGGTCAAAATTGGATCGCGTAAAACCATTCCAGAAAACATTTTTTACAGAAATATTTCCCTGCGCTTTTCTTAATGAATCGATCCTGCTTTTTGAAAACATGGAATCTTTTTCGGATTTAAAAACGCTGTCTTTTGTATGATAATCTTTTTGCTCTTCCGCCTGCAAGGGAATCGGGCGAATGGAATCCCAATATGCCGCAGATTTTTTATTTACTGCAGTGTCATATTTTATGAGTACGTTATTAAAATAATTCCTGGCAAACTGCGGATGCAAATCGTAATTATTATATTGATTGATAAAATTTCCCGTAATGTCCGCTCCAAAAATATTCAGTGTAAAATAAACTGCCTGGTTTTTTGTGCGCCAAATATTTTCATTGATCGGCGCCTGTAATTGCCGGATTGAAAGTGTATCCAGTATTTCAAGCTGGGATGATTTTGTCAGTAAAAGATCCAGGCTATGAATGCGCCAGTCACCTTCGGTAATATAAATGGTTCCTGAGAAAAGTGGTTCATAATCGCGTTTTGGTTTAACGGCTATTTCATGAATTTCTTTTCCATCTTCCTGGAAAGAACCGAGGTAATGATATTTGTAAAAGCTCAATGCATTATCTGCAATCGGCGATACATAACCCCGCGGCGCAAACTGGTCGGTAAGCACATTCACATTGTTGTCGTAAAAATTGATGAATACAGGAAAATTAAAACCATAGCCATTTGAGCCGCTTTCCCTGCCGGAAATCACTTCCAATTTCTGGTCATTGGGTTTGCGAAACGCAATACGGGTAACAGATTCAGACAAATAGATCATGCCTTTGCCCATAGAATCAACGCCCATTTCGCGGCGTGTATTTTCATCCATTTTTTGACCGAGAATACTGGTTGGAAGTTTCCTGCTTTTCATCCAGGTTTTTATATATGCTTCGACTGTGAAAGAATCCAGTGGATTTTGATAATCTTTTCTTTTGGCAATGGCATGGCGGATGATCTCATACGCCGGGTCTTCATCATTGGAAGAAATGATCACCGCAGATAAATCATTGGATAACGGGGTTAAATTAAAATCCAGTATGAGCGGCTGATTTTTTACGGTTATTTTTTTTTCAACCCTTGTAAAGCCTACATATTGCGCAATGATTGTATAGTCGCCCGCCTGAATGGGCATGGAGTATTTTCCGTCTTCATTGGCTGTAACACCTTTGCCGGAATTTTTTAATGTGATGGAAGCAAAGGGTAAGGGCTTTCCATCGGGGCCGGAAATTTTACCTGAGATTTGCTGAGCGGATACTTGTATTAAAATGAATAGAAAAAAGGTGCTTGCCAAAAGTTTCATTAGAAAAATTTATTTATAAAAACGGAAAGTAAACTAAAAAAGATTTTTGTGTGAAAAATAAAAAGGAATGTAATGTACTTTAGTAAACTTTATACATTTGTATTTTTTATTCTTATTTTGTCTTCTTTTTTGAAACCAGGACTATGTTTGAAAATTTACCACCGCTGCTGCAAACATTTCTTTTGATCATTCCATCTACATTTATGGCATTATTTCACGTGGTAAACCCGATCGGTTCGGGCGTTTTATTTTTAGGCCTTACACCAAATACACCCAATGCTTTGCGCAAAAAAATGGCGCGGAAAATTGCATTCAATTCAGGTATCATTCTCATGTTTACTGTGGTCGTCGGGATTTTTATCATGAAACTTTTTGGCATCACAATTCCTATCGTGCAAATGTGCGGCGGCACGATGATTCTCACTATGGGTTGGCGTTCCCTGCAGCAGGATGATACGGTGAATGAAAGTGATAAGAAAAAATACCTGAGTGACCAGATCAATGAAGAAGACCATACGAATAAAGTTTTTTATCCGTATACATTTCCTTTTACAGTTGGGCCGGGCAGCATTGCCGTTGCACTCACGATCAGCGCGGAAGGGCTTGGCGGTAAAACGCATGAATATATCATGCATTATACCGCATCAGCTATTGCTATTGTTTTGATCATGCTGAGTATTTATATATGCTTTAGTTCAGCGGATTATTTCGTATCCAAAGCATCGGAGCAGGCAAGGCGCGTGATCATGAAGATTCTTTCATTTGTATTGCTTTGTATTGGCGGACAAATTATAATGAATGGCGTAACGGAATTTGTGAAAACATTTATGTGATCTTTTCTATTTATAAACAGTTGTAAAGCTTTCTTTTTTCTAAAAATTAAAAATCAAAAAAATGAACAAAATGAAATTGGTTTTTGCTGTTTCAGCTATACTCATGATATCTTCATGCAGCAGTAGTAAAACCATACAAACAGTGTATACTGCAGCCCAACAACAAGCACTCACTCCCGACCAGGTATTGCAAAATCTAAAAGATGGAAACAGCCGGTTCGTGCAAAATAATATGCTCAAACGAAACCTTGTAATGCAGGCCCACGCTGCGTCTAACGGTCAATACCCGGAAGCCGCCATTATTTCCTGTATTGACAGCCGCATCCCGGTGGAGCAGGTTTTTGATGCCGGCATCGGTGATATGTTTGTAGGAAGAGTGGCTGGGAATTTTGTCAATACAGATTTATTGGGCAGCCTGGAATTTGCCTGCAAAGTCATGGGTTCAAAAGTAATTGTGATTTTGGGGCATAGTTCATGCGGTGCTGTGAAGTCCGCCATTGACCAGGTAAAGTTGGGCAACATTACAGCAATGCTTTCCAATATACAACCAGCTATTGCCTTATCTCAAAATTTCCAGTATGATAAATCTTCCAAGAATGATGCGTACACAGATCTTGTTGCGAAAAATAATGTGCTGCATACGATCGAAGTGATCAAACAAGATAGTCCTATTTTAAATGATATGCTTCATAATGGAACTATTAAGATCGTCGGTGCTATGTATGATATTAAAACAGGGATAATTAGTTTTATAGAGTAGAAATATTTTTACAATATTTCCTTTACCACATTCCTGATGATCGAAGGTTTGCCCAGTGTATAAAAATGTAAAACCGGTGCGCCAAATTGAATGAGTTCTTTGCTTTGTGCAATAAGCCATTCCGTACCAGCGGCCTCGCAGTCTTCATCGGTTTTACATTTGAGTATGGCTTCTGAAAGATCATTGGGAATATCTACATGAAAAATGCGCGGGAGAAATGATAATTGTTTTTTACTGCTGATCGGTTTCAGCCCGGGAATGATGGGCACATGAATTCCGTTTTTGCGGCAGGCATCAACAAAGTCAAAATATTTTTGATTATCAAAAAACATTTGTGTCATGATGTATTCCGCGCCTGCATCCACTTTCTCTTTCAGCCGCTTCAGATCAATATCTTTATTCGGCGCTTCGAAATGTTTTTCAGGGTAACCGGCAACACCGATGCAAAAATTTGTTTTGCCGCCATTGCGGATATCATCGTCTAAATAAATTCCATGATTCAAATTGGCCACTTGTTTTAAAAGGTCAATAGCATACACATGGCCACCGGGTTCGGGATCAAAGAAAGATTCATTCTTTGCAGCATCACCCCGAATGATCAAAACATTATCAATATCAAGAAAGTTGAGATCGATCAAAGCATCTTCAGTTTCACGCATGGCAAAACCGCCACAGATAATATGTGGCACAGCATCAATTTTATAATGGTTCATGATGGCTGCGCAAATGCCCACGGTGCCCGGTCTTTTACGAATTTCAATTTTTTCAAAACTGCCATCTGCCTTTTTCTTGTAAGCCGTTTCGCTGCGGTGATAGGTTACATTTATCCAGGATGGTTTAAACTCCATGAGTGTATCAAGATGTTCATATATGGAGCCAATGCTTTTACCTTTTAAAGGAGGCAAAATCTCAAAAGAAACCAAGGTTTTATTTGCCTGAGCTATATGTTCTGTGATCTTCATGCAACTGCGCGTAATGGATTAATGGAGAATTAGATTTCAAAGCAAATTAAAGGAAGTTATAATTGCAAAAATAGTTTAGTTGGGTTAATTAATATTTTGAGGTGTTGATTGAACCAGGCATGCCAGGAATAAATGAACCACTTATACATAATAGAATGGAACCACATAGGCACATAGATACATAGGGTTTCACATAGGATTATGATTCGTTAGATAAAATAGAAAATAGTTTAATGACCAAGGGTTTTTGACCTAACCATTTTGACGGAATAAACTTTAAAAATATTTACACAATGAAAATGTATATGAATTCCTTTAAGCTTCGGCAACATTTGCATTTAAGCAACCAATATCTTTATACGTAAGCTCATTCAAATATTTTGTAATTATTCGTATTTATCTATGTGTTAATCTATGTGCCTATGATTCTATGTGGTTCAAAATACTAAAAATCTATCCAAAATCGGCTACTTCAGGAATGTGATTTAATAAATCTTACAAAAGGGATGTAACTGTCCCGGCACTTCAAAATAATAATTTGTCTTTAGTTGTTAATTGAATGAAGATTAAAAGCTACTTACTTATTTTTGCTAAAACCTTTTTTAATTGAACCGAACAATACGAACGGAGAATT
>JBAQJB010000270.1:0-1862 GCA_049289155.1 Chitinophagaceae bacterium | reverse complement strand
TTTTAGCATCATTGATCCGGTTGGATATTTTGACATGTTGCAATTGATCAATCAATCTTCTTTGATCATCACGGATAGTGGAGGGTTACAGAAAGAAGCTTATTTTTTTAAAAAGTTTTGCATCACGATACGGGAACAAACAGAGTGGGTGGAACTAGTAGAAAATGGAGTCAGCTTCCTAGCCGGCGCTGATGAAGAAAAAATTATTCGGATGGCGCAAGTTTTTTTATCAAAACCTTTTCCCTTATCTTCCACTTTGTATGGTGATGGGCGGGCTGGTGAAAAAATTCTCCGCGCATTATCAGCAATGTGATCAGCAGGTGAAAATCTTAATCCTAACGCAATATTATTTGCCCGAAACCGGCGCACCCCAAAACCGCTTATCCAGCCTGGCTGAGCATTTGCAGTCATTTGGCGCGGAGGTGGAAGTGTTGACTGCATTGCCCAATTATCCAAAGCAGGAAATTTACCCGGGATATGAAAAAAAATTATATTCCTCAGAAATCATCAATGGCATTTTAGTCCACCGTTGCAAACTTTTCGTGAGCAGGAAAAAAGGTTTGTATTACCGGCTCGCAAATTATTTTTCTTTTACATTCAATGCCTGGCGGAATGCCCGAAAAAAAATTACAAAACCTGGTATTATAATTTGCGAATCACCGCCTTTATTTTTAGGCATCACGGCTGTTATGTTGAAAAGAAAATGGGCATGCAAACTTGTTTTCAATGTCTCTGACCTCTGGCCTGAAAGTGCGGAGAAAATGGGCATCATCAAAAATAAATGGATCATACATCGTTCGTATAAACTGGCAAAATGGATCTATAAAAATGCTGAATTGATCAGTGGGCAAACCAAAGGAATTCTCACAGCCATTGAAGCAATGATGCCGGGTAAAAAATTATTCTGGTTTCCAAATGGTGTGGATGACACTCATTTTTTACCAACTTTGCAGCCGAGAACTATTTCGGAAGAAAAAAAATTTGAATTATTATATGCTGGTATTTTAGGGCATGCGCAAGGCCTGGAAGTAATTTTATATGCTGCAAAAAAATTAGAAAAAATGCATGCTATACAATTTACTATTATTGGTGACGGGCCTGAAAAAGAAGAGTTATTTCATCTTAAAGAAACTTTGTCGCTTCAGCATGTAACGTTCATCCCCAATAAGCCAAGGGATTTTGTGCTGGCCAAAGTGGAAGCATGCAATGCGTATATAGTGCCTTTAAAAAAACTGGATTTATTTAAAGGTGCCATCCCTTCCAAACTTTTTGAACCGCTTGCATTTTGCAAACCTATTTTACTCGGCGTGGATGGAGAGGCCCGGCAACTTTTTATTGAAGAAGGAAAAACAGGTTTATACTTTGAACCTGAGAATGCGGGCGCACTGGCAAATGCGATCCTTGAATTATATGATGACCCGGAGCTTCAAAAAACCCTTGGCGAAAATGGAAAAGCTTATGTGCTGAAAAATTTTGACCGCCGTAAAATTGCTGAAAAATTTTATACGGAGTTGCAGGCATTGTTTGATTCAAAATAATTCTTTTACCTTTTAGATTTTTTAAAATTATTTTAGCAGGGAAAATGGACACTGAATTTTTTATACACCCAAGCGCTGTCATTGATGAAGGCGCTGAAATTGGCGCTGGCACACGTGTCTGGCATTTTTCGCATTTAATGGCTGGTTGCAAACTCGGCGAAAATTGTAACATCGGTCAAAACGTAGTGATCATGCCGGGCGTGGTATTGGGCAACAATGTAAAAGTGCAAAACAACGTTTCACTCTATACCGGCGTGACTTGTGAGGATGATGTTTTTCTCGGGCCCTCCTGTGTTTTTACAAATGTTATTAACCCGCGCAGCG
>JBAQJB010000269.1:0-8162 GCA_049289155.1 Chitinophagaceae bacterium | reverse complement strand
TATGATTAATTTTTATTAAGCTTCTTCTTCTTCAGCAGCTTCATAATTAACACTATTTTCTGCAATATCTGTTAATAAAGAATCCGCATCTTTCTCTTCTGCAAGTGTTTGTTCCAATAATTCTGCTACCGCATCGTGGCCAAGGGTAATAGCCAGTTGATGTAAACCTCCATAAGTAGATATTTCATAATGCTCTACTTTCTGAGCAGCCAGTATCAATCCTACATCACGTGTAGCAGTTCCATCTTCCGTATCTTCAATAATAGATTCTCCTTCCTTAGTAATACCTTCCATCGCCTCACATTTTTTGGCCTGTGCTTTTTTGCCCATCGCTTCAAACACCTGCTCCAGGCGGCTTACATGAGTTTTTGTTACATCCAGGTGGTCCTGGAATGCGGTTTTTAATTCGGATGAAGTTGCCGCCTTCATCATTTTTGGTAATGTTTTTACCAGGTGTTTCTCTGCCCAGTAAATATCTTTCAGTTCATCTTCAAAAAATTCACGAAGCATGGAATCATGTGCGCCTGCACCTTTATTACCTTGTGATTTTTTCTTGTTGCCTGCAGCCGTTTTTGTTTCGCTTGCGGCAGATTTTTTTGTTGTTGATTTTGAATTGCCGGATGTCTTTGCCATGTGTTAGATATTTTTTAATTTAAAAATTTGTTCATAGAAATATTGCCAACTCCTGTGCCAAATTATGATTTCTCTTTTTTTGTATTTCTCTGTTTCCTTAACGAGTTTTTTTGATCATTCCGATGTTCCGCTTCTTCTATGGAATGCGACATTTGCATTGTAATGTCTTTTTCAGTCAGGCTACTTAACTTTTCATAATATTTTCGGATCACTTTCATTTCATCTTCGCTCAGGTCTTCAACATCCACCAAACGGTTACTTGAAAGATCATTGGAAGCCACGAGTTCATTGAGTTTTAGCTGTATGGCCAAGGAATCTTTATTCTGTGATTTCTGAATTAAAAACACCATCAAAAAGGTAATGATGGTAGTGCCAGTATTGATTACTAATTGCCAGGTTTCTGAGTAATTGAAAATAGGCCCTGTTGCACCCCACACAATTACCAATAAACAGGCAATGATAAATGCAGGCGTGCTGCCCGTTGCATTGGTGACCTTTGCGGAAAATCTTTCGAAAAAACTTTTTTTAATTTTTTTCTTAGCCATTTTTTAAGTTTTATATGCGTTTATTTTATAGAAGAATTACATTGGGTTTTCTATTCAAATGAAACGCCTTATTTTTTTAGATGAAAAATTTTTCATGATTAATTTATATCGGGGAAAATAATACTCAATCATTTCCTCATGCGGGAATTTTTTGCTCCAAACTATCAGTGCTACAAGTGTAACTGGGTTTAATTTTTTAAATACAACATATAATTTTTCGCAAAATTAAAAGCGCTAGAAGCCATTTCTTACCATCAAATTTATTTGCCTGCATTATTCACCCTTTTGCAATTGTATAAAACCTCAAACCTTAAACCTTAAACCTGAAACCTCAGACCTGATACCTCATACCTAATTCCTCCCTCCATTACTGGCATATAATTTTCTTTACTCTTGAAAAAATATATAATATGATTGAATCAAAAGACAACATAGAAATTTTAAATGACCTGGTCATGATCAATAATGACAGGATACAGGGTTACGAACGCGCATTGGAAGACCTGAAACAAGTTGAAAATCCCATGTTACAGGAAAACCTGAAACAGCTTTTTTTAAGTTTTATTGATCAAAGCAGGAAGATCAGGAATGAACTGGGAACTGAAGTACAAACACTTGGCGGTAAGATGGAGGAAGACACTACTACCAGTGGAAAAATCTATCGTGGCTGGATGGCAGTGAAAGCTGCATTCACAGGTCACGATGCAAAGTCCATTTTAGCCAGTTGTGAATTTGGTGAAGATGCTGCACAGAAGGCTTACCACTCGGCACTTTCAGAAGAATTGCCCACATACCAGGCAGAGATGATACAGGCCCAGAAAAATTCTTTGAAAACTGCCCACGATAAAGTGAAATCTTTGCGGGATGAACGCGAATAGGATTTTTATAAATGGAAAAAATCAGCAGTCTTGAAACGGCTGCTGATTTTTTTATAATTTTGTTGTTCAACAAATTGCTTGTGAACCAGGAAAAACCATTGCTAACATCTGCTTTATTTAAAAAAGTACAATCGGTTCTTAACATTCAAAAGGCCTGGCTCGTATTGCCCAGTCTTCTTTTTGCAGTATTACTCATCGTAATGCTCTCTGTTACTTTTATTTCCTATAACCGTATTATTTCCCTGAATAAAACCAATGCTTTTATTGGTCATAATAAAGAAGTAAATCTACGCCTGAATCAAATTCTTATTTCCCTGCTGAATGCAGAAACTGGCCAGCGCGGTTTTATTTTGACACATGACAGTGATTTTTTAAAACCTTTCATTGGTTCACAGGAAAGAATCAATAAAATAATGGACAGCCTGGAAATTTCTCTGGCAGGCGATAGTGCACAATACGAAAACCTCGCAGTGTTGAAAAGCCTGGTGTCAACCCGGTACAAAATATTTTCCCTCTTGCCCCAACAATTAATTACAGAAGATACGGTGCCGGCTGACAGGTCAACGTATTTAAATAATGGCAGGAGTGTAATGAATCATACCCGCAACCTTATTGCACAAATGAGCAGTTATGAAAATAATGCTTTGGCAAGTAAAACGCCCTCCCGCGACCAGGTCGCTTTCATCACACCTTTTTATAGTTTATTATTTTCAGTAATTGGAATACTCATTGTCACCTTTGCGTATTTCCGCCTGAAAAGAGAAATACAATTACGCGTGGTCGCGGAAAGTAATTTAAATGACCTTAACCGTGAACTTTCTTTAAATAATTCAGAACTATCTTCTTTTAGTTATGTGGCTTCACATGACCTGCAGGAACCCTTGCGAAAAATTCAGTCTTTTGGTAATCTTATAATCAACCAGGAAAAAAATACCTTGTCAGAAAAAGGGAAAGATTATATGCTGCGTATCAATAATGCAGCGGCGCGTATGCAGGAACTCATTATAGCATTACTCAGTTATTCCAGTACAAATGTAAAAAATATCCCTTTTGGGCCCGTTAGCCTGGATAAAGTGCTGAATGATGCAAAAGATAATTTATCGGATGCTATAGAAGCAAATAATGTGCATATAGAATCCCAGCCACTCCCTGAAATTGAAGGTGTGGAATTGCAGGTGGCCCAGGTTTTTACGAATATTATTTCCAATGCGATCAAGTATGCAAAAAAAGAGGAGCCCTGCAACATTATGATCACTGCAGAAAAAACACAGATCGGCGAAAATGTAATGCAGAAATATTTAAACCAGCAATACTGGAAGATCAGCTTCCGGGATAATGGTATTGGTTTCGATCAGAAATATGAGCAGCGAATATTTGAAATGTTTCAGCGCCTGCATGGCCGTGATGAATATGCCGGCACAGGTATTGGCCTGGCATTGTGTTATAAGATCATGCTCAATCATAATGGCTTTATTACAGCAAGATCAGAACTGGGGAACGGGGCCGCTTTCGAAATTTATTTTCCGATAAAATAAATATTTTTTTGCGCAACTTTAGTTTACTTTAGTAGCCTAATTCAAAATATGCCCCTCAGACATAAGAACGTTTTAATGGTAGACGATGACGCGGATGACCAATTACTTTTTGCAAATGCCTTACAGGAAATTGATGCTACCATGAATTGCGAGATCGCTAATAATGGTATCGAAGCCCTTGAGAAATTAAATACATTTGTACCCGATGTCATTTTCCTGGACCTGAATATGCCGATGATGAATGGTATGGAATGCCTGGCCGCCATGAAGAAAAATACAAAGCTCGCCCATATCCCGGTTATTATTTTTACGACCACCAATGATAAAGCATCTATTGCCGCTGCAAAAGAAATGGGCGCTACTGCATTCTTTCATAAACCCATAGAATTTAACAGGCTGCGCCAAAAATTGCTGAACCTTTTTTTATATAATGCCGGCGATAATAATTCTTTTAGTTCAGTGTCCTTTATTATTTAAGGTACCCCGGTAGCTTTTCATTTATTATTCATGTGTAAATATTGAATTCTGATATACCGGTAAACCCAATATTTCACTGATATGCATTTTACTTTTTGAACATTAATTCAAAGTTATTTTTCCTGCCTGTTATTCCTTATTTCTGAAAAAATATTTCCAACATCGTGGAATGAAAGTTGTTCATTAGAAGTCTGCATGCCACAACATGTAATTTTTGTGGAAAAATTTTCCATGCATCATTAAACTTTAAAAAAATAAACTTTTATGAAACCGCCTGAAAAGAAAACAAATCATGTTTCCAAAAAGCAACAGCAGCTGCAACAATTTATGACGGATAATTCCGGCCAGCCTCTTACTACTAACCAGGGTTTAAAAGTAAATGACACCAACAATTCCTTAAAAGCCGGCGAGCGGGGTTCCATCTTACTGGAAGATTTTTTACTGCGTGAAAAGATCACCAATTTTGATCATGAAAGAATTCCCGAACGCGTAGTGCATGCCCGCGGAAGCGGCGCCCATGGCTACTTTGAATTGTATAAAAGCATGGACAAGTTTACCAAAGCCGGCATATTTACAGACACTGCACGCAGGACTCCGCTCTTCGTGCGGTTCTCTACAGTCGCCGGATCTAAAGGTTCTACAGACCTCGCCCGTGATGTGCGCGGATTCGCGGTAAAATTTTATACAGAAGAAGGTACCTGGGATCTTGTGGGAAATAATATGCCCATATTTTTTATCCAGGACGCGATGAAGTTTCCTGATCTTGTACATGCTGTAAAACCAGAACCCAATAAACAAATTCCACAGGCGGCTTCTGCACATGATACTTTTTACGATTTTGTTTCACTTACCACGGAAACTTTACACAACCAGATATGGCTGATGAGTGACCGGGCAATTCCGCGTAGTTTTAGAATGATGGAAGGTTTTGGCATTCATACATTTCGTTTAATCAATGCAAAAGGAAAATCACATTTTGTAAAATTTCATTGGAAACCTTTACTGGGCATACATTCCGTAACCTGGGACGAAGCTGTAAAAATAAGTGGCGCGGATTCAGATTTTCTTCGCCGGGATCTTTGGGATGCCATTGAAAGCGGCCAGTTTCCGGAATGGGAACTCGGGTTTCAAATAGTGCCTGAAGAAGACGAACACAAATTTGAATTTGATTTACTTGATCCCACCAAACTCATCCCTGAAGAAATGGTGCCTGTTACTATTGTGGGTAAAATGACATTGAATAAAAACCCTGAAAACTTTTTTGCAGAAACAGAACAGGTTGCTTTTCTGCCCGGCCATGTAGTTCCGGGTATAGATTTTTCGAATGACCCTTTATTACAAGGCCGGCTTTTCTCTTACAGGGATACACAATTGTCCCGGCTGGGAAGCCCGAATTTTCACCAGATCCCGATCAACAGGCCTGTGGTAGAACGACACAATAACCAGCGTGATGCACATATGCAAATGAATATTCCAAAAGGCCAGACCGCTTATTTTCCGAATACATTAAGCGCCGGTTGCCCGCATCTTTCAACCGTGAATGAAGGAGCTTTTCATTCGTATGAAGAAAAAATTGATGCCAGGAAGATCCGCTCAAGAAGTGAAAGTTTTAACGACCATTTTTCACAGCCCGCGCTTTTTTACCGCAGCCTGGCAAGCTGGGAAAAAGAACATGTGGCAGAAGCATATATTTTTGAATTGGGAAAATGTATGCATGAACATATCAAACAAAGAATGCTTTGGCTGGTGAAACAGGTTGATGAAGGCCTCGCGCAAAAAGTTGCTATTGGATTAGGTTTAGCGATTCCGGAAACCATTACGCAGCCCATCAATCAATCAATTGGTGCAGATGCCGATGTAGAAAAACAACAACCCGGCCCGGTAAAAAATTACCTGGACGTTTCGAAACCTTTAAGCCAGGCCAATACAAAATTTAATTCAATTGCCACGCGACATGTCGCTTTCCTGGCGGCTAATGGCGTTAATGCAATGAGTATTGAAAAAATGAAAAAAGCGTTGGAAAAAGAAGGCGCTGTAGTTAAAATCATTGCACCGCAAGGAGGTACGATTACTGCAGCCACCGGTAAAAAAACATTCGCAGTGGATGCTTCTATTAAAACGACGGAAAGTGTTTTGTATGATGCCCTATATATTCCTGATGGAGAAGATTCAGTAAATACAATTATGGGAGAAGCGAAATTTATAAAATTTGTAAATGAAGCATTCAAACATTGTAAAGCAATTGCTGCTGATGGCGCGGGTAAAAAATTAATAGACGCAACTTTTGTAAAAAAATATACGAAAGATAAAGCAGTTCATATTGATGAACCTGCGGCAAATTTTATTTCCAGTATGAAACAACATCGCAACTGGGACAGGAGTAAGATCGCGGAAAAAGTGCCTGTTTAAAAATGAACTCATTTTCATAATAAAAAATTCCTGTAGAAATTCACAGGAATTTTTTTAATTATGTGCCGGCCAGTTGAATGGCCATTTTTTCCTGTATTGATTCACTCATTTTTTCAATGATCTTTTTGGAAGCTGCTTCACAAAAATCCAGTCCGGAATAATCCGGGTTAATACCGGCAATAAAGGGAACAGCCATAATAAATAAACGCGGGTTTGCCACTCCATAAATATCCAGTGGCTGAAAAAAATCATTGATATTTATTCCTGGTAATTGTAAAATATAATCACCCGAAGTTTCTTTTGATACCTGTTCATTCCCTGCTTCTATTTCCTGCATGGCTTTTTCATCAGAAGCAAAACGCAGGTAAGCAGCGCTGATCGTTTCTTTATTTTTCAAACCCTCAAAAGGGATTTGATTGTATAAAAAAGGCCGTTGCCCCATCGCATCAATAAACATGGAATATTGCGTGGACACTTCCTGGCCATCCTCTTTTTTGTACGTGTAAATACAACCTCCGTCATCTCCAGGAACCACGCTACTATTGGCATCTACGGCAATGATATCCAGTAGTCCTGCTTCATGAAGCGCCATTAATTCGCGCGCGGAACTTTGCGGAACAAAAGCAATGATCACCGAAATTAAAGGCATCATTATTCTTCTGAGCCGCAACATATCTTCTGCCGAAAAATGTTTTGCAGGATAATTCATCGCATAACTCAGTTCCGCCAAAGTTTCTTTCCAGGTAACTGATTCCTGTCGCCGGATAGATTTTTCCGCTTCCCGGTATTCTGCAGCAAGTAAGGTAAAGGCATTTATTTTTTTACGTTCAGTCAACATATACGTGATGAAGTTTTCAATAGACATATCTTTTACCTCATTATATAATTCCGGTTGTGCTTCTTTCAAAACATTTTTAAAATTCAAATCATACACATAATCCAGCGGTACAAAACCATTATTTTTTTTCTTAATAGCAAAAATTTCTTCTTCACGTAAAATATGTGCCGGTATTAGATGTGAATCTTCCAGGTGAAAACGCAATGCAGGAAGCAGGCCATCTATGGAATGTAAAATGATTTTAAAACCTTTACTTTCTGCGTTCAACTTATATTGATAGCTGCCATCTTTCTTTTTCGAAAACTGTCCATTCACATGCGCTAATGTGCGCACGGCATCAATCGCGGTGAGGGACGCGCCGCGTATAGCAACCCGATAATTGATTTGCTTTGCCAGTTTCTGCGGTGGGTAAGGAGAATCAAACCAGTTGTTTATTTTTTTTTCGTTCTTGCATGGCCAGCTATGGCCTGTACATATAACGGCCATATCCATTAAAAAAATTTCTTCATCAGCGGTAACTATTTTTACCTGTTGTTTTTTTGCAACATCTGAAATATCTGTAACTTTTGTGTTTACATGAATAATGGTTTTCAGTTTTATTTTTTTGGCTTCCGAAATAAGTAAATCAAACTGTGCCGACAAATATTCCCCAAACAATAAACGCGGCAATACTTTATATTCATTAAACGCCGCATCTTTCATATCAAATTGATGGAGCACTTTTTCGGGAGCTAAATTTATCCATTCTTTGATGGGCGTTTTTATTTCGGGAATCTCATTGTCAGATACATTCGTGATATGTTCTTCCGAAGCGCCGTACCGGCTGTAAGGCATGCCTGCGCCCAGT
>JBAQJB010000268.1:0-1603 GCA_049289155.1 Chitinophagaceae bacterium | reverse complement strand
TTAAAAATATCATAACCAGGAATTAATCAACCACCTTTCCCTCCAAGCATTTCCATTATTTAATTTATTCTTTATTATTTTCCGTTACCTCGCAAAAAGATACGTTGCCTCAATGAAAAATACCATTCGGATAATGCCCTACTTTCTCATCCGGAGCTTCCGGTAATTTTGTTTTTAATAAAACAAATGCACCCATTCAATTAATTAATAATGAAAAAAATCAACAACTACATTGCCTTCATTGCAATGCTTTGTATAACAAACATTGCCCAGGCACAAACCAATATTTTTCCTGCAACGGGCAATGTGGGTATTGGTACAATTAAACCGACAAAGAACCTGCAGGTGATGGGTACAACGCAGTTAGGCAGCAAAAAAAATGCATTAAATGTCAGTGCCGCCGGTAAACTTTCATTCCTGGGTACAGGTGCTTATATGGTGGATTCGGGCCAGTATGTTTTTCGAAATTCCAGTAATTCAAATTATGGCCTCTTCTTCGGGCAACCAACCCTGCGTTATGAATTCAGGGATCAAAATTCAGTAGCTACATTTTTTGTAAATGCAAATAATGGCAATGGTTATTTTGCAGGAAACCTTGGCGTAGGCATTTTAAATCCTGTATCAAAACTGGATGTGAATGGTGATATAAATATAAGCATTCAGAGTACCTTGAAAATGAATGGGAAAAATGTGTTCAATTCTGCTATAAACGGCAATCTTTTTGTAGGTGAATCTGTGGGATTTAATAACACCTCAGGAAATAATAATACAATAAATGGGTATCGGGCTTTTTATTCCAATACTACCGGATCCTGGAATACAGCAAATGGCTACCTGGCACTCTATAACAACACCACAGGAGACGCGAACATAGCAAATGGTTATTACTCACTTTATAACAATACCACCGGGGAATCTAACATAGCAATTGGTATAGCTGCTTTATATAGTAATACCACCGGAGTGCAGAATGAAGCAACCGGTTATCAGTCTCTTTACTATAATACAAGCGGGAGCTCAAATGCAGCTTATGGTGTCCTTGCACTAAATGCTAACATAGTTGGAAGCTATAATACAGCAACTGGCAACTATGCGCTTTATTCTAACAAAACAGGAGAAGGAAATGTGGCAAGTGGTTACCGGGCACAATATTACAATAACAGCGGAAAATATAATACTGCAATAGGTACAGAGGCAATCCTTAATAATTCGACCGGTTCTTACAACACAGCATTAGGCGCATATACCAGTATTAATAATATTGGAATATCAAATTCAACAGTAATAGGTTACACTGCATATAGCTCAGCCAGCAACCAGGTGCGTATTGGCAATAGTAGTGTTACCAGTATCGGGGGCTACGCTAACTGGACCAATATCTCCGACGGCAGGGTGAAGAAAAATATTAAAGAAAATGTACCCGGCCTGGACTTTATAAACAAACTAAACCCTGTTACATATAATCTTGATTTGAATGAAGCAGATAAAATTTTACAACGCCCCGTGGTAAAAGATTCAACCGGAAATACTGCTAAACCCTCACAGGAAGAAATGGTTTCCCGCGAAGCAAAAATGCAGGTGCTGTATACCGGCTTCATTGCAC
>JBAQJB010000267.1:0-5044 GCA_049289155.1 Chitinophagaceae bacterium | reverse complement strand
CTGCAATGCCTGCCTGTATAATCAATGAAGGTTTTTCATGATCAATCACCTGCGAAATAGAAAACAAGCTTGACGGAATTCCCACGCCTGAGGTATGAAAATGTACTTTTCCTTTCATTGGGTGATCGCCATAATGAATGGCACGATACGTTTCCTTCCATTCATTTTCCGTAGCAGCCGTTACAAGTACCTTCATTCCTGCGAAGTACGTATATTTTCTAAAAATATTTTTTAAGAATTACCGGAAAGGTAAATTATGGAAAGCAGGTATTTTTCTATGCTTCAATTTATCCTGTAACTTTGTATAAATTTTTTCTTTCAATATGGTTTATCTCACCCGGTTGGAACATTTTAATGCCGCGCATAAATTATATAACCCGCACTGGAGCCACGAAAAAAATGAGGCTGTTTTTGGTGAATGTGCCAATGAAAACTGGCATGGGCATAATTTTGATTTATATATTACGGTAAAAGGTGAAGTGAATACTGATACGGGTTTTTTAATCGATGCAAAAAAATTAAAAGCCCTGATCCTGCAATATGTAATTGAACCTTTGGATCATAAAAACCTGAACCTGGATGTACCTTTTTTAAAAGATATGATGTGCAGTACAGAAAATTTGGCAATAGCCATTTGGCAACAATTACAACCGCATTTATCGGAAGACGTTTTTTTGCATTGTGTCAAAATTTTTGAAACACCAAGGATTTGTGTAGAATATTTTGGTGACTGATAGTGATAATTTTAAATTATCATTTCATAAAATATTATATTGCGACTATGAATGAACTTGTAGCAGTTTTTCGGAAAGAACATTTTAATGCAGCGCACCGCTTGCATAATCCCTACTGGACTGAAGAAAAAAATCAGGCAGTTTTTGGAAAATGCAATAACCCGAATTATCATGGGCACAACTATGAATTGATTGTAAAATTAGTTGGCGAGGCAGACCAGGAAACAGGGTATTTGATGGATATGAAAGAATTAAGCACACTCATTAAAAAAGAAGTGCTGGAAAAATTTGACCATAAAAATTTAAACCTGGATGTGGCGGAATTTAAAAGCATGAATCCCACCGCAGAAAATATTGCAAAGGTTATTTACAATTTGCTGAGAAATCACGTAGATAAGAAATTACAGTTGACCATCAGGCTCTATGAAACCGAAAGGAATTTTGTAGAATATCCTGCATAAAATTAAAAAAAGTATATGGCATATAGAAAAGAAGAAATCTATGACGAAGCAACCACGCAGGGTTTGATGGAAAATTATAAAAATATTATTTCCCTGCTCGGTGAAAATCCTGAACGCGAAGGATTGCTGAAAACCCCGCAACGAATGGCGAAGGCGATGCAATATTGCACGCAGGGATATCAAACAAATGCCGTGGAGATTTTAAACTCCGCAAAATTTCATGAAGACATCAGTGAAATGGTGATTGTAAAAGATATTGAATTGTATAGCATGTGCGAACACCACCTCTTGCCTTTTTTTGGGAAAGCACATATCGCTTATATTCCAAATGGATGGATCACCGGTCTGAGTAAACTGGCTCGCGTTGTTGATGCATTTTCACATCGCCTGCAGGTACAGGAAAGGCTTACAACACAAATCCTGGAAGCTATTAAAGAATCGCTGAACCCGCTTGGTGTGGCCGTTGTGATCGAAGCCAAACATTTATGTATGATGATGCGCGGTGTACAAAAACAAAATTCTGTGACCACCACTTCTGCTTTCTATGGTGAATTTGAAAAGCACACAACGCGCAACGAATTTGTGAAGTTGGTAAGTTCCCGGTTGAGTTAAGAATAGATTTTAAAATTAGAATTTAGTTATTCAGTTTTTTCAACCTCAGCAATTTTGTTTCATGAATTTGTACAAGCCCTTTATAATTTTTTGAACTGCCTACATTTTCATGTAACCAAAGATCTCTTATCTCATATTTTCCATCGAGGCCCAGTTCACTAAAACTAATATCAGCTGTTTGTGCCGTGCCACTCCTGTTTAAAATTGCCAGCGCATAATCTCCATTGGCCAGTGGCTTTACAAAAACATTCCAGGTTTTCGTATTTACTTTTCTAACGCCTTGTTTACCCAATGCATCCTGGTCAATGGCAATTGCTTCTTCATTCATTAAAATTCTTTTTGTTTCAGCATTCATATTCCGCACATCATTGGTGGCGATCAACGGCGAAGCCATGATACACCAAAGGCTCATATTACTTTGGTATTCGATATCATTACAACCATTTCCGCCGTTATCTCCCGCAGGCCCTTTGCTTCCGCGCAGCCCGACGATGAGCATATCCGGATCATTCCAATGGCCAGGCCCGGCGTGGCTTTCAAGCTTTGCATTAATGTCAAGATTATATAGTACACTATGCCAGGAATCTCTTACATCGCCTGTAGTTCGCCACAACTGGCCGCCTGCATTTGCTGCCCAAAACCAGGGCTGCCTGCCGCCCCATTCACAAATACTGAATACAATTTGCCGGCCACTATTTCGTAAAGCATCGGCCATTTTTTTATAACGGATCTTAGCTGTAACAGAATCTTCCGGTGCACCGCAATAATCATATTTCAAATAATCAATTCCCCAGGAGGCAAAAGTTTTTGCATCCTGTTCTTCGAATCCCAAACTTGCTGTATAGCCCGCGCAGGTAAGTTGTGCGGCATCGGAATAGATGCCCAGTTGGATACCTTTGCTATGTACAAAATCTGCCAGCGCTTTTATACCGGATGGAAATTTTTGCGGATCAGGAATGATATTATTTATTTTATCCCTTCCGCCCTGCCAGCCGTCATCGATCATAATATGGTTATAGCCGGCTTTTACCATTCCGCTTGCCACCATTGCATCCGCGATCTCATGAATAATACTTTCATTGATATCTGTGCCAAAATAATTCCAGGTCATCCAGCCCATGGGTGGGGTAGGAGCGAGATCATTATTGTTGTTTGAATTTTTTTGCGCAATAGCTTGTGAAAGATTGACACAACAAAATAAGACAGCTACAAAAAATATTTTTTTATACATGTTGAAAATATTTTATTCTAAAAAATTATTCCACCACTATTTCATCAGCAAATAACCAGGCCGGTTTTCCTTCGCCCGGGTGGCCTTTCGGGCATACACCCAAATTCTTTGCGGTAACGCGAATGTACCGCGTTTTTTGCAAAGCAAATTCTGCAATAAAATCTTTTATCACGGGTGTTTTTACATCCGGTGAAATAGTATTTTTTATCATTGCCATTTGGATAAAATTTTTCCCGTCATTGGAAATTTCAAATGTTACAGATTGAGGTAAAAATATCCAGTCGCTATACCGTTGCAAGCAGCCAAGTGTTATTTTTTCTACATCAGTTTCTTCACCAAGGTCAATTGTTGCAATAAGGTCATTGTCATCAAACCCGTGCCAGTACTTGTTTACAGCATACGTTCCCCGCACGCCATCGGTTAAAGAATTTGGGCCATCGGCCATATAATATGTACTAACAGGATACGTATAATCAACATTTTTTCCCAGCGCTTTATGCATTACAAATTTTTGTTCAGCTGCTTTTGTCCCCATCACATTTCCATTTACAACAGTTACCGCTTTCAATGTAACAGATGCATTTACCGGAACAGGATGCTGGTATAAATTACTTTCCATTCCTGGTGTTGAACCATCCGTTGTATAATAAATAGAAGCGCCGGGGATCTCTGAAGAAAGCGTTACGAATAACCGGCCATTTTGTGAAAATGGTTTTATACCAACTGTAAAATTTCCCGGGCAAAAATTTAAGCCTTTTTCACCAAACATTGTAAACTGTTGCTGTAACCGTTGATAGAAATTATCGTAGTTTTTATTTTTTTCCGGTGACCATAAAACTTCTGAAAGCGCCAGCATACGTGGTAGTACCATATGTTCCAGGTGTTGAACAGTGGAAATATATTCTGTCCACAAATTTGCCTGCGCGCCTAACACATATTTAGAAAATTCTGCGCCCAGTTCTTTTGGCACAGGATTGTATTCATACACCATCTTCAATGTATTGAAACCACCATTTGACAGCGGTTCACCTTCCGGTCCGGCCTGGTAATGATCAAAATATAAAGGTGTTCCGGGCGTCATCACTACATCATGTTTCATTTTTGCAGCTTGTATGCCGCCGCTCTCCCCGCGCCAGCTCATGACTGTCGCTTCCGGCGCTAAACCACCTTCCAGGATTTCATCCCAGCCAATTAATTTCCTCTCATGGCTCATTAGAAATTTTTCAATCCGTTGAATTAAATAACTCTGCAACTGGTCTTCATTTGTAAAGCCCATTTTTTTCATAAATGCCTGGCAGCGCGGATCATTTTTCCAGGGTGTTTTATCTACTTCATCACCGCCCACATGAATATATTTTGAAGGAAATAATTCCATCACTTCTGTCAATACATTTTCTAAAAATATATACACACTGTCATTCGCCGGGCAATAACTGGATTGAATGCCTGCAGGATACACGCCACCTGTGATCATCGCTTGCGGTAGTTGCGTGCAGGACAGCCAGGGATAAGCCGCAATGGCTGCAGCCGAATGGCCGGGCATTTCTATTTCCGGCACGATCGTAATATTTCTTTCTGCTGCATAAGCAACAATATCACGAATTTGTTTCTGTGTATAATAGCCACCATAATTAGATGCTTCACCGGGCTGAGTTGGCTGGCACTGATCCCATGGAATGCCCGTCCTGTCTGCTCTCCAGGCGCCAACGGAAGTGAGTTTCGGGTACTTTTTAATTTCAATTCTCCAGCCCTGGTCATCGGTTAAATGCCAGTGAAATGTATTGAATTTATATGCGGCCATAAGGTCAATATATTCTTTAACCATATCCGGTGAAAAAAAGTGCCTGCACACATCTAGGTGCATGCCGCGCCATTTAAATTGCGGGTAATCTAAAACATCCATGCATGGAATTTCCATGGCAGCATTCGTGCGTATTTGCGGTAATGTTTGAAAAAGAGATTGCATGCCGTACACAATGCCGGCCTTTGTGTTTGCAATAATTTTT
>JBAQJB010000266.1:0-8290 GCA_049289155.1 Chitinophagaceae bacterium | reverse complement strand
GATCGCAGTGAATAAAGGAAAAGTAGCAGCACTTTTCGGGCTGGAAACTTATTTAAGCCAGGGCGATAGTACACAGGTTCAAATGAGCTACCGCACGATCAGGATATTTTTTGAATAAAAATATTTTCCCAGAATATTTCCAGGCTCAATTACAGCATACAAAAATTCGATTAAAAACCTGTATTATACCAATTATTGGTATATTTGATTTGAAATAAAACGCTATGGCTAAAAACACTTCTATTTTTCTTGGGGATCATTTTGAAAAGTTTATTACGAATGAAGTTTCTTCCGGGAAGGACAGTTCAGCAAGTGAAGTTGTAAGAACTGCATTGCGCATGTTGGAATCAGAGGAAGAAAAAAGGCTGCGTTATTGAAAGCGTTGATTCGGGGCGAAAAATCGAAGAGAGTAGAAAATTTTGATCCTAAAGTACACCTGGCAAAACTTCATAAGAAGTATTTATGAGGAAACTAAAAGTTGTTTTCCATGAAAGTGCCATCGGGGATTTAGAAGAAATCTGGTTCTACACTTTTCAAACATGTTCGTTTGAACAAGCAAACAGGTATCATGGTTTAATTTATAAAGAAATTGAATTTTTAGCTGGCGAAGCTGCGTCCGGTAAGGATTTGAATCACCTGCGAAAAGGGTATAGATCCGCGAAAGTAAAATCTCATATTATCTTTTATAAATACTCATCGACTGAAATTGAGATCATTAGAATTTTACATGAGCATATGGATATTCCCAATCGGCTTAATGATGAGTAAGATCAACCAAATCCAGGCTTACTGAATTTTAAAAACTGTGAAATATCGCGAAAGCATTAAAATATTTATCCATTTTTTCCCTGCCAGCCCACAACACCACCCGCTAAATTAACCATATTGGTAAAGCCCATTTGTTCCAGGTATTGGCTTGCAATCACGCTGCGGTTGCCTGTGCGGCAATACACAATAATCTCTTCTTCTTTCCAGTCGTCGATGTCATCGGTTTCCATTACCTGTATTTTTTCCAAAGGAAGCAACGTGCCGCCGAGGTTGAAATTTTCATATTCATCTGCACGGCGTACATCAAGGAGACGAAGTTTTTCACCGGCATCAATGCGGTCTTTTAATTCTGTGGCTGTAATGGTTTTCATTTTGCAAAAATTATTTAATAAAAAAATCAGGGCACCTGCAATGTGGTATCTTTCACAGGCGGATAAGGACTTATCCAAATATCCATGATCTCTCCCGGCCGGATCTTATTTTCCACAATTGTACCTTCAGCAATAGTGGATTTCGGTTCAGGACTTTGCTTTACAATAAATGCGGTGGCAGTATCGTTTAATGCATCCATAGCGAGTATCGCACCCAGGGAAATATGATTACTATTCAATAATGAACGGGCATCATTTACAGTCATGCCTACGAGATCGGGTACATCCATATCATCATCGCCAATGCCATTCCCGATAACGAGATCAATGGCAGTGCCCATATTCACTTTTGTACCAGGTTCAATATTATTTCCATTTACTTTTTGTTCACGAACGGCATTGCGCGCAATATCCGGTACAAAACTGGTGTCACCCATTTTCAACCCGATACTATGCAGGTAAAGCTCCGCGCTTTTTACAGAAAAACCGCGCAGGTCGGGCATTACAACCAATGGTGGCACACTTCGGTTGACAGTGAGGTACACAGTGCGATTTGCTTTTACAATGGCATCAGCTTCGGGTGACTGGCGCATCACGGCGAGTGGTGCGGCGGTATCTGTATAAGTGCTGTCCTGAAGCACTACTTCAAAACCACTTGTTTCAAGAATACGTTTTGCTTCATCAAAAACTTTCCCGGTAACCGATGGCACTTTCTGGTTATCATTATGATGCGTGATTAAACCCAGTGCGCCAAAAAAAATAAGGATAATAATTGCAACCAATGATAGCGCAACAAGCAGGTTTACAAAAAATGATTTATGGGTGAGGGATTCAAACACGGTGCAAACTTAAATTTTTTAAATATGTAATTGCTTATTAAAACGATATTCGGCCGGGTTTATTTTTAAAGGCAGGCGTCAATTAAGGCGGAATAAAATTCTTTCAAACTCCAGCCCATGGCAGCTACCTGCTGCGGAATGAGGCTTGCTTCACTTTGACCGGGCACCGTATTGATCTCCAGCATCACCGGGATATTTTTTTCTTTGTCAAAAATAAAGTCAATACGCACGATGCCTTTGCAATTGAAAATTATATAGATTTTTTTTGCCGCATTCCGTACGGCTTCAGCAATTTCATCTGTAACTTCAGCAGGCGTAATCTCCGCGCTTTCGCCTTTATATTTTGCATTAAAATCAAAGAAATCATTTTTGGAAATGATTTCTGTAATGGGCAGCGTAATAATTTTTCCACCACTATTAAAAACACCAATGGTTAATTCCCGGCCACTAATAAATTCTTCCACGAGCACCTGGTTATCTTCCGCGAACGCCTTATCAATGGCAATACCTATTTCTTCGGAAAATTGTTGCACCTTGGACATGCCGATACTTGAACCTCCATTATTTGGTTTTACGAAAACGGGGAATTGTAAATTTTTAATGGCTTTATCCGGGTTGGTTTTATCATGTTGTAAAAGCATGACCGACTTGGAAACAGCAATGCCGCTATATCCTGCGAGTGCTACCGTATCCCGTTTATTGAAGGTTAGCGCCGATACGGATGCATCACAACAAGTGTATGGAATTTTAAGCATATCAAAATAACCTTGTAATTTTCCATCTTCCCCCGGCGTGCCGTGAATGCACATCAGCACCGCATCAAAAATTATTTTTTTATTATTTATTAAAAGTGAAAAGTCGTTTTTATCAATAGATATTTTTTTCCCATCCGCGCCTGTATAATTCCATCCTGAGGGAGAAATATCAATGAGGTAATAATTATATTTCTCTGTATCTATATGCCGTTCAATAGTTTCAGCGCTTTTATAACTGATCTCGGATTCACGGCTAAAACCGCCGGTAACGAGTGCAATACATTTTTTCATGCAATAGTCAATTTACGTACAAAGAAATTGAAAAAATCAATCTGTCGAAAAATTTGGAAATAAAAAAAGGTGAAGGATCAAAGACCCTGCACCTTTCGTTAATGGGAAATATCACCCATCTGTATGATGTTGCCGTGTAAGGCAACAAATAATTAGCAGCAAGGTAATTTTTTTATTTGAAAAAATCAACTCTTCGCGGAGGAATTTTGTTAAAGTGCAAAACTTATAAATGCATCTTATCTTTTTTGGCCAGGAGTTCTTCCACAGTTTCCTGGTACATTTCATCCGGCACACAACAATCCACCGGGCAAACGGCCGCGCATTGCGGTTCTTCATGAAATCCCTGGCATTCTGTGCATTTGCTGGGAACAATAAAATAAATATCTGTTGCAATCGGGTCAAACCTTGCTTCTGCATCTACAACAGTTCCATCAATCAATGTGTATGTGCCTTTCACCGTATTTCCGTCAGAGATTGCCCATTCAACACCACCTTCATAAATGGCATTATTCGGGCATTCCGGCTCGCAGGCGCCACAGTTAATACATTCATCCGTTATTTTTATAGCCATAGTATTTTATTTTTGCAGTTAATTAATAAAATCTTTCTTTCACAACAAAGGTAATCAACAAGTTTAAAATAAAATTATGGAATTGAATCAGCGTATTTTCCTTTTGGAAAAATTGGGTAATTATATTTTGGAAAATGGAGCCGGTTTAAAAGACGCCTGCATTCGGGCTGAAGAACAAAACCCCTGGTTCTCCCAGGAGTTTATTTCATTGTCCTTAAAAAATATTGCAAATTATTATTTAGAAAAAAGCCAATTGGAAAACTGGGCTGCTCAATATCCTTGTGTAGATAATGCGCAACCCAAAAAAATTGGCCTTACCCTGGCCGGCAATATTCCACTGGTTGGATTTCATGATTTGCTTTGTGTTTTTATTTCGGGGCATCATGCGATCCTGAAATTATCTTCAAAAGATGAAGTGTTGTTTACACATCTTATTTCCATATTAAATGAATGGGATATTGAAACAAATAAAGTGATTACCATTTCAACTGACCTGAAAAATTGTGATGCCTATATTGCAACCGGCAGTAATAATTCAGCGAGGTATTTTGAATATTATTTTAAAAAATACCCGCATATCATCCGGCGAAACCGCACGTCAGCAGCCATTCTCAGCGGTTCGGAAAATGACAATGAATTATCTTTACTGGCAGATGATATGATGTTGTATTATGGTATGGGCTGCCGCAATGTGTCGCATATTTCTGTACCATATAACTATGATTTTTTGCCATTACTAAATGCTTTAAAAAAATATAATTCATTCATTGAGTTTCATAAATACAAAAATAATTATGATTACCGCCTGGCGCTTCTACTCATGAACCAGATAAATTATATGGACAGCGGTGGCATATTATTAATAGAAAATAAATCTTTGTTTGCGCCTGTAAGTTGTATTCATTATTCTTTTTATGTAGATGAAAAAAGTACACGCGAAGCATTGCTGGAAAATGAAGACCTGCAATGCCTTGTAGGAGCGGAGGGTATTCCATTTGGCCAGGCCCAGCAACCGTCTTTGAATGATTATGCAGACGGTGTAGATACAATGCAATTCTTATGCGCGCTCTGAATTGTTAATGACTTGAAAATAAAAATATGAAACTGCCATTTTAAAAAATCCTGTAATAAATTTATGCAATTCCGGCAGTAGTACGACAACCTTCGTCAATTAATTGTTAAATGCTCAATTGGTTGAACGGAAGATTTATATTGCTTCGTTTCTTTGTGTGATGGGCATATTATTTGCCTGTTCATTGTACATTTTTTTTTATCTCTTAATAATTATAACTATGAAATTAAAAAACATTTTATTGATCATCCTCATTAGCAGTGCAACTGCATTTCTAAGTGTTTGGGGTTATGGAAAATATATCCAGGGACAGGATGTAGCTGTGCAGCAGGATGGGAAATTACCTGTAAACTATGCCGGCTTTTTTGATAAAAATAATTCCGGCGGCCCGGTGGACTTTACCGCGGCGGCGAGTTCTGCAACACCTGCAGTTGTGCATATAAAAACACGTACCAAGGAAAGGCAGCTTACACAACAGGAGCAACAAAGAAGCAATCCCTTTGCAGATCTTTTTGGCGGCGATGATCCGTTCTCTCAATTTTTTGGCGGACAAGGCGGACAGCGTGTGATGCCCGAACAACGCGCGAGTGGAAGTGGTGTACTTATCAGCAGTGATGGATATATCATTACAAATAACCATGTAATTGATGGTGCGGATGAAGTGACAATCACTACGAATGAAAGAAAAACATATAAAGGAACAGTCGTTGCGAAAGATGTGAACACCGACCTGGCGCTGGTAAAAATTGATGATAAGAATTTACCATTCCTCGTTTTTGGAAACAGTGATGATGTAAAACTTGGTCAATGGGTTTTAGCAATTGGATACCCGCTGACATTAGATGTAACGGTGACTGCAGGAATCGTAAGTGCAAAATCCCGCTCCATAGGCATCAATAAAGGCAGCTCACCAATTGAATCTTTTATCCAAACAGATGCGGCTGTAAATCCCGGAAACAGTGGTGGCCCGTTAGTGAATACAAACGGAGAACTCATTGGAATTAATTCTGCTATTGCATCGCCCACTGGTACCTATGCCGGTTATTCCTACGCGATACCTGTAAACATTGTGAAAAAAATTGCAGGCGACCTGATGAAATATGGCGTGGTACAAAGAGCTTATATTGGTATTGCATATCCCACAGATAATTTATCTGATGACCAGAAAAAACAATATGGTATAAAAGATGGGGATGGCATTTTTGTTACGGATGCACCCCAGGGTGGTGCGGCACAGGAAGCAGGTATCCGCAAAGGAGATTTTGTTACAAAAATAAACGGCGTTGCTGTGCATAGCGGCCCTGAACTGCAGGAGCAGGTTGCCAATTACAGGCCTGGAGATAAAATTAATATTACGTATACAAGAGATAATAAAGAAGCTACTGTTCCACTTACATTGAAAAATAAAGCGGGCAATTATTCCGAAGTAAAATCAAATAGTGTAATGGATAACCTGGGCGCGGATCTCGCTAATATTGATAAGCAGACCGCGAAGGAAAATAATTTAAAAGGTGGTGTGCAGGTAAGAAAGATCGGGAATGGTTTATTGCAAAATTCCCGGATACAGGAAGGCTTTATCATTGTAGCTGCAAACGGCCAGCCGGTAACTTCTACAGATGATTTATCAGCCATATTAGCCAAGGCGCATGGTACCATTAAAATTGATGGAGTGTATCCCGGTTATGGTGATACATATACCTATCCTTTGCGGATAGATAATGATGATAACTAAATAGAGTGAATGTATAAATGATTCATGTGTTGTAGTATTTAAAAAAAAACCCGCTGAAATGCGGGATTTTTTTTTATGTATTAGCTCTTATAAAATTGGAAAAAGTTGTAATCAAATAAAAATTATTGTATGAATAATTTTCCCGCAAAGCTCAAAAGACATTTTTTTTATTTTAAAAATAATTCCTGATCTGTTGTATGAAATTTTCAAACAAATTATATTCTGATAAAACAGTGCTGGTGACCATTGTAAAAACCACGCCATACACCGCCCCCCAGATATGCGCGGAATGATTGATATTACTGCCGCCTTTTTTATTTAATAACCCGGAAATGATAAGGTAAAGAGGCCCGAAAATAAATCCCGGTATCGCAAAGGGAATAAACATTATTCCAACACCTTGAGTGGGAAATAAAAATATACCTGCGAAAATAACTGCAGACACCGCACCCGATGCGCCGAGGCTGCGGTAATACGGATCTTCTTTATGCTGCGTATAAGTTGGCACGAGACAAGCCGCCAGTGAACTGACATATAAAACGATATATAAAAAAGTGCCGGTCTGTGGGAAAATTTGTTGAAATGCCTGCTCTACATATTGTCCAAACATGTAAAATGAAAACATATTAAATAGCAAATGGGTGAAGTCTGCATGAATCAGCCCGCAGGAAAAAAACCGGTACCATTGATTATTATTTGCAATTGCCGGCGGATAAAAGATCAGGTCATTCATTAGTTTCTGGTTGGAAAAAGCCATGAATGATATGATGGATGTAATGATGGTAATAATTAATGTAACCGTCATGAGGGTTTTTTATTTGCTGTCAAAAGTAATTGAAATAAAATTTGATCATTTAAAATAAGTAGGGAAAATTATCCCAATTAAAATATAAGCAGCCTGGTCTTTGCATCTTAGATCCAGGTAGTAGTGGCCTTGTCCTGAAAAAATTAGTCTTTTAAAATAATATTGAAACAGATTTATCTTACCTCTTTGCAACTCAGTGGTACTCTGTGTAAGAAAAGAAATTACTCAGAGTTACACAGAGAAGGCACAGAGAGCCACAGAGAGCCACAGAGAAATATTTTACAACTCTATGGTTCTCTGTATATGAAAAAGAAATAATTCTGGATTATAAAGAGAAGGCACTAAGCCACTAAGAAATCTTTTTAAACTTCTGTGCAACTCAGTGGTCCTCTGTGTTTCTCTGTGTAAGAAAAGAAATTACACAGCGATGCTACAAGAGCCACGGAGAAAAAAAGGGTAAAATATTTGTGAAATAATTTTATAATTTAATACAAGATTGTAAAAAGATAAAAATTGTTTTTATTGAAGGACTTAAGCCAGTCATTTCAGGCAGGTAAACCTGCAAATTAAACATGATGGTATTTTTCATTTTTAAGAATGGTGCAGGCGCGGTACAATTGTTCCGCTACAATGAGCCTTACCAGCATATGCGGGAAAACAAGTTTGGATAATGACCATACTAAGTTTGCTTTTTCAACAATTTCTTTATCTACCCCAAATGCGCCTCCAATGATGAATACAATTCTTTTATGTGCTTCGCCGGATAATTTTTGTACAAGCCCGGACAATTCAATGGAGTTCATTTGCTTCCCGCGTTCATCCAGTAAAATGATATAATCACCGGGTAATAATTCTTTACTTATTTTCTTTCCTTCTTCTTTTATAAGAGATTGGACATCCAGTGAAGCGGCATTTTTAAGCGGCGGAATTATTTTCCATTCGGTTGGGAAATAATGTTGCAGCCGCCCTGTAAACATGTCCACGCCTTCTTTAATGTATGCTTCGTCCTGTTTTCCTATGGCTACAATGATGAATTTCACAATAACTAAAATAGGCTGTTCCACATAAAATAAGCGTAAATTTTTT
>JBAQJB010000265.1:0-2784 GCA_049289155.1 Chitinophagaceae bacterium | reverse complement strand
GAAAGTATATTAACGCCTTGTGGCGAGCAAATTATACGTAACTGGCTTTCATTAAAATAATCCTATAAAACAAATGAAAAAAATTCTACTTTTTCTTTTTGAATATAAAACATTGTCGCGGGAGATGGCGGCGGATGTAATGCGCAATATTGCGGGAGGGGATTATAGTGAAACGGAAATCACTTCTTTTGCAACCGTTTTTTTAATGCGCAGTATTACTATTGAAGAACTACTTGGTTTCCGCGATGCTTTAATGGAGCTTTGTATTCGCGTACAAATCGAAAACGCTGAAACCCTTGATATTGTTGGTACAGGCGGGGATAACAAAAACACTTTTAATATTTCCACATTGTCTGCTTTTATCATTGCCGGCGCCGGCCAACCTGTTGCGAAGCATGGAAATTATGGCGCCACTTCGATCAGTGGATCTTCCAATGTGATGGAACAATTGGGTTACAAATTCAAATCAGATAATTCCCGTTTGAATAATGAAATTGAAAAAGCCGGCATTTGTTTTTTACACGCGCCTGTTTTTCATCCCGCATTAAAAGTGGTTGGCGCACTACGAAAAAACCTGGGTATCCGTACATTTTTTAATATGCTTGGCCCTTTGATAAATCCCGCACAGCCTGCTTTCCAGGTATTAGGTGTGTATAGTTTGGAAATGGCCAGGATGTATAATTATATTTTACAGGAAACGGGATTATCCTTTATTATTTTTCACTCATTGGATGGGTATGATGAAATATCTTTGACGGCAGATGTGAAAGTAATATCAAAGGAAGGAGAAAAAATTATGACACCGGAAATGTTGGGGAAAAGAACAGTTGATCCTAAAGAAATTTATGGCGGTAATAGCGTGGAAAATTCCGCGGATATTTTCCTTACAGTGTTGAAACGGGAAGGCACGTGGTCTCAAAACGCAGTGGTACTGGCCAATGCAGCGCTTGCCTTATCGCTCACCGGAAAATTTGAAAAATATAATGACGCTTATGATGCAGCCGTGGAAAGCCTGGAATCGGGAAAGGCATTTCAATCTTTTAAAAAATTAATAGAGTTACAGGGATGAATATTTTAGAAAAAATAGTCCGCGATAAGAAAATTGAAATTGCACAAAAAAAGAAAATAATTCCTGTGCAGGCCTGGGAAATGATGCCTGGTTTTCAGAAGAAGGCACGCTCATTAAAAAAAGCATTATTGCAAAATGAAAGCAAGGGAATCATTGCAGAATTTAAAAGAAAGTCGCCATCTAATACATATAAAAACGAGATGGATATAGAAGATGTGTTGCCAGGCTATGGAAAATATGCATCTGCCGTTTCTGTTTTAACGGATGAAAAATATTTTGGTGGAACCGATGATGATATATTGATGGCAAATTCAATAATAACGTTGCCTGTTTTGCGAAAGGATTTTATAATTGATGAATACCAGGTTCTCGAATCCAAAGGAATTGGTGCGGATGTAATACTGCTAATTGCAGCTTTACACGAGCCCCATGAAATAAAAAGTCTGGCAAAAATTGCAAAGTCAATTGGCCTCGAGGTTTTATTGGAGATCCACACCAGTAAAGAGCTCAGGCATATTTGTGATGAAGTGGATTTGGTCGGTGTGAATAACAGGAACCTGGAAACATTTGAAACAAATTTGTCAAATTCTTTCGAACTGGTTCAACAAATTCCAAAAGATAAAGTACCTGTTTCGGAAAGTGGTATCACCTCTCCTGGAGATTATAAAGCTTTATATGAAGCGGGTTTCCGAGGATTTTTAATGGGCAGTGTTTTCATGAAAACAACTAATCCTGGGGAAGCATTAAAAAATTTTATTGAACAAATTTAAAAAACAACTATGAATATTAAAGTTTGCGGAATTACACAATTGAAACAACTGAAACAACTCGATGCACTGGATATAGAATTTGCCGGGTTGAATTTTTCCAAAAGTTCAAAACGGTATATGGGCGATGCCATAACACCTGCTGAAATGCAGGATGCCGATTTTGATATAAAAAAAACAGGCGTGTTTGTAAACCAGGATTACAACGAAATTATGGAGCTGGCAGATGCGTATGAACTGGATATAATTCAGTTGCATGGGGAAGAATCTGTGCAGCTTTGTAAAAAATTATCCAAAGAAAATGAACTCATCAAAACTTTTCATATTGGTGAAAATTTTACCGGGGATTTGGATGAAATGCTGAAACCTTATGATGAAGTGTGTGATTATTATTTATTTGATTACAAAGATGCGGATGCTGTGAAAGGTGGTTCGGGTAAAAAGTTTGACTGGTCTGTTTTGCTGAAATATAAAATTGAAAAACCATTTTTTATTGCCGGGGGAATTTCGCTGGAAGATGCACCATTATTGAAAAAATTTGATCATCCTGATTTTTTTGCTGCAGATATCAACAGCGCTTTTGAAACAGCACCCGATGTAAAAGATTTAGTAAAAGTACTGTTGTTTAAAAAAATGCTTCATTAAAATCCATGTGATATACGCATGCTTATTTCCCTAAAATATAGATCTACATGAATTCAGTAACTTTTTTACCCGGCCCGGATACAGAAGGATATTATGGAAATTTTGGCGGCGCTTTTATTCCTGAAATGTTGTATCCAAATATTCAAATGTTGCGGGGAAATTATTTAAAAATTTTAGAGGAGCATGATTTCCAGGTTGAATTCAAAAATTTGTTGCATGATTTTGCAGGAAGGCCAACGCCTTTATTTTTTGCAAAAAGATTAAGTGAAAAATATCATACGAATATTTTTTTAAAACGGGAAG
>JBAQJB010000264.1:0-2637 GCA_049289155.1 Chitinophagaceae bacterium | reverse complement strand
GCCGATAACGGCGCAGTATTGATGAATACACCTGTTGGTGAATCGCCATTGATGAGGCCAACAAAAACCGGCGTTTCAGTAGTATGCATTCTTTCTTTTACGCGTTCATCTATCAAACCTGTGGTTGAATAATTTTGTTTCACTGCGGGCTGCACATCAAAGCCTGCAAGCATTTTATTGATGCCGGGTAAAATGGCGGTCTGCGCTTTTTCAGAAGCAATGAGAAAAATTCTTGCCTGGCTTTTTGTCAACAAACTTTTGCGCAACGCATTCAATTCATCCAGGGTTTTTGCGGGTGATTGCGCTAAATCTTTTTGTATCGTTGTACATAAAAATTGCCAATCAGTTTTCAAAGAATTATCCGGAATTCCTACCAGCATTTGCTGCAAATCATTGGCCGCATCTTTCGCAAGTAATTTTGATGATGATGGTAAATTCCGATAAGTAGTTACATATTGTTTATTCACGCCGGCAGAATCAATATTCACCGTTTCATCACCAATAATAACGCTTAATAATTTATTCAAATTATCCCGGTTCGTTTCCGCATTTGAAATAGAAGATAAAAAATTATTGATCGCTTTTGAAGAGGCTGCATCACCTGCATCTTTCAGCATCCACTTCAAGCGGAAAATATTAAATGACCTGGTTAAAAAAGAATTGGTCGCCAATTGCAACGGTTGGTGTTGAAAAAGATACGCATCTCCCGGATCTGTTACCCAGCTTTCTTCTGCGCCCTGCATGGTTTTCCGGATGCCGGATAATTGTTGCTCCACAAGATCACTGATGCGGGAAAGATTTTCTTTGCTCCAGTTGGGTTGTTTCAACACATCATTCATCCATTCCACGGCGCGTTGCGCTTCAGGTACATTATTTCCCGCGCCACGCACTACGAGTTCTGCGCGGCCGGTATTTCCATTTGTGCTATAATAACTTTGAAGGCCAAGTATCTGTTGTTGCAGCATCTGCGACATGTCTTCATAAGAAATGGACTTACCATTTTGTATAATACCTGTTTGTGTAAGTAGCTCCGGAAGCAATGCGAGGTAAAGCAATTTATCCTGCGGCACGCCATCGAGGTTGATAGCAATACCTGCTGTGGCGCTAGTCATATTATTGAAAACAGCAGCCAGCATAGGAATATTTCCCGGTAATTTTTCCTGGCGGTAAATGAGCTCGTCATCTAATGTGAGCGGTGGATTATCTATAAATTTTACCTGGTGTGAAGCGGCCATTTTTTCGAGTGCCGCGGTATTGGCATCATAGGTCTCTTTATAATGTTGAATGGCTTCCTGGTCTGTTGATACTTTATATAAATTCTTTAAACGCGTTAACTCTTCTTCTGTTCTTTCTTTGCGCGCTGTTTCGGCTTGCGTGATTAAATCCGGGTCAGCTTTACTCACAACAACAGTTGGTGTTGCCGTAGTGAGATTCCATTTTGCCAAATAATCTTTCCAGATATTTTTACCTGTAGATAACATTTTTTTTATTGATTCAAATTCCGGTTTTAGTATCACCGATTTTTTAAACGCATCATTCTTATTGATCTCCTGCAACTGGTCATACCATTCGCCATAGGTATTTCTAAAACCAAATTTCGGCGGGCTGTTTACAAATTTTGCAAAGCTCCTTCCCACACTTACAAGATTATTTTCAAAGCGTTTATTGAATTCAAGGAGTTCGGGTGAGTTATCTTTGAAATCCGCTACCCTGTTGAATTCCGCGGTGATGAGCTGCCGCGCCAGGAGCGCTTTTTCTTTCGTTAAGTTTTCGGCTTTAATTCCATCCAGTCCAAAAAATACAGGCTGTCCTTCTTTATTATCATCGTATGCAAAAACACTTTGCGCATCAATATTTGGATTCCTTGTTGTACTGTTTACAAAAATTTTATAGAGATTGGAAGATGCATCACCGGCAAAGACATTCAAAAAATCGGAGAGCAAAATATATTCCGTGGTATTCAAATCCAATGTGGCAGGATACGCCATCAGCATGGTGCCCGGCTGCTGCGCATTTTCTGAAGGAAAAGGAATGATGGAAATTTCTCCACTAACCGCAGGATTTGGTGGAGGCAATACTTTTTTTACATACGTTCTTTTTGCTGATCCTGCATTTAAGCTGGTAAAAATTTTGTCCATCTTTGTTAAGACATCATCCAGTTTATTTTCCGCGGACAGTGAAACGATCGCGCCCATATTTCCCAGGTAATAATTGTCGTTATGAAATTTTAAAATGTCGGCTGCATTTAATTTGCGAATGCCTGATGGCAGTCCACCGGCATTAAAGGAAAGCGGGTGTGCGTTGCCATAGAGCAAACGGCCAATGGAATCGTACAGCAATGAAAAAGGATTGTTCATGGAAGTGGACATTTCATTATACACAGAACCTTTTTCTTCGATGCGCAATGTCTTATCCGCATTTTCTGAAACGCCCCAATTACGCACTTCCCGGCTCACTTCTTCATTTGTATAATCTGGATGCAAAAGGGCATCGAGGTATTCTTCAAACAATGAATAAAAAACTTCTGTACCCGCGCCGGTATTAAAATCATACGCGGTATAAAGTTGGTTAGTAAAAGCATTGGACCTGGCCAGTGACATGCCTTCGCGCGTATTTAGTTCATGGCCTTTATTTCCT
>JBAQJB010000263.1:0-2547 GCA_049289155.1 Chitinophagaceae bacterium | reverse complement strand
TTTGTATGGCCATATTGCAGAAATAGAAATAGTATATTTCCTGCACTAAGGGTCATAAAAATGGATATGAGCAAAAGATTTTTTTCCTTTGGATTCTGGAATGCCAGTAACCAGAACAACAGGCATAAAATGAGAGATGCTGTAAATAAAAACGTGAGTAAAATAATATTTGAATCAAGATAATCTGAGAAAATTTTGTAATAACCTGGCCCTGTTAATTTAATGAATTGTTGTAATCCCAAAGACTGTGATTTCAAAAAATTTCCCGGTAAAGGGGAGCGTTCTTCCACAAAATGAAAAGCAATAAGGTGCTCTTTGCCAGATGCCATATTAACCAGTACCGGTAACTGGTCATTGGGATTGAATTCCTGGAACGGTTTTCCATTTGCACCGGTATTTCCAAACGACTGAATGAATTTCCCATCTACATACAGGTCAGTGGCAGCCCAGCAATAAAACCTGATCCCCAGTTGCATGTTATTAAAAGAACGATCCAGTTTAAAGCGAAGGCGGAACCAGCCTTCCACTTTTCCGTTTTTACCAACGTTTTTGGTTGAAAGTTCAACCGGGCCAAAATTTTTCCAACCGGCAAGATCGATACCGGGTTTTGCCCATGCAGTATCATTACCTTCCCTGAACATCCACCCGGTTTTAGCTGCAATGGGTATCTCCTGGTTGCCAACAAACATGGCGGGAGAGATGTTTAGAACTGTATCCTGTGCATGGCAAAAATGAATGCAGATAAACAAAAAGAATAAAATCGCTTTAATAGATTTCATATGCTGAGTTATAGGATTGGTAATTGAATAATAAATTCAGAACCTTCGTTTTGTTTTGTAGTTACTTTTATTTCCCCGCCATCTGCTTTTATAATATCATACATTGTCTGAACCATGATTTATAGGATTAAATGATTTACATGATTGGTTTTTATCACAGTGGTAATTGTATAATAAATGTTGATCCTTCACCTTCTTTGGTTTCCACTTTCAATTCCCCACCATGTGCTTTTACAATATCATACGACAAACTCAAGCCTAATCCAGTTCCCTGCCCTGTGGGTTTGGTAGTAAAGAATGGTTGAAAGATTTTTTCTTTTATGGTTGAAGGAATTCCGTTACCGTTGTCAGAGACTTTTATTTCTATTGTATTGTTTATTCTTTTTGTAGAAACAGAAACCGTAGGTTCATAATTTTCGATGCCCATTTTATTCTTTTCATTCACCGCATAAAATGCATTCGTAATTAAATTTAATATCACCCTGCCCATATCCTGCGGAATGATATTTATTTTTCCAATGCTGTTATCAAAATCAGTTTTTAAGGTTGCATTAAATAATTTGTCTTTTGCACGCAGGCCATGATAGGAGAGACGTAAATATTCATCACACAAAGCATTCATATCTGTTGGTTCTTTTTGTCCTTTGCTCGTTTGTGAATGTTGCAACATGCCTTTTACAATTGCATCGGCTCTTTTACCATGATGGTTTATTTTTTCTTCATTATCTCTTATATCATCGGCAATTGCCTTTGCATCCTCAATATTTCCTTGATCCATTTCTTCTTTCATTTCAGCGATCAACTCTGCATTCACTTCAGAAAAATTATTGACGAAGTTCAACGGGTTCTGTATCTCATGGGCAATGCCTGCAGTGAGTTCACCAAGGCTCGCCATTTTTTCAGATTGGATGAGTTGGGATTGTGTGGATTTTAAATCAGCTAATGTTTTCTCCAGCTTACTATTGGTTTTTTGTTTTTGCCGGTTGTTTCGGTACAAAATAATAGCAACTAATGAAAACACTACAAGTCCGCCTATTAGCAATCCGGTGCGAATTTTATTTTCATAAGTAATTTGTGCCGCTTCAATATCTCTTTTGCGCTGATCTTCTTCAAAAGTAAGCATCTGAATTTGCTGGTTGGTGCGGATGCTGTTAACACTATCGTTGGCAGCTGAATAAACTTTCCAGTATTTAACGGTACTGTCTGCATTGATATTCTGATAAAATTCAGTCAGTTTTTTTGCCGGCTTTAGCACGAGGTTATTCATTTCTGTACCCGTAACTACATCCACCGCTTTTTTATAAAAGTAAGCCGCTGAATCATCCTGGTGCAGCAAGTTGTAATACTCTGCGATAGAAATAAAGGTTAAGTTTAAATACCGCGGCGATTTAGTCGACTCTGCCATGTTTATCGCCAGCCTGAAATATTTTTGCACACTATCGGGCTTGTTTTGATGACTGTATGCACTGGCAATATTTGCATAAATAACGCTTTGGTTTCCGACCCCGGGTGAGCGATTAATTCTTCTTTGCGCTTCATTTGAATAGTATAACGCTGAATCATACTTGCCCATGTTATAATATACAATTCCCATGTTCATACAGGCGTACCAGATATCATTCCTTCCCGCTTTTTCAAAATTGTCATACGCCTGTTTGTATAATTGCAGTGCTTTTTCGTTTTCCAACCTGTCTTTATAAATATGCCCCATCTGGTTGTAAGAAAATCCTATCAAAGTATTATTTCCTGTTTTTTCTGCCAGCGCCAG
>JBAQJB010000262.1:0-6396 GCA_049289155.1 Chitinophagaceae bacterium | reverse complement strand
ATTCATACAAACCGAATAAAGGCAGGAATACAATTGTCTGGCTTATCCAGTCAGGGCTCGGCGTGATCACCGCTGCAACAATTAAAATAATTACGATGGCGTATTTCATGGAACGCTTTAGTAATGCCGGCGTTACAACACCCATTTTAGTAAGGGCATACGCCATTACAGGTAGTTCAAATGCAATACCACAGCCAAGAATGAGGTTGGTGAGATTATCCAGGTAATCATTCAGCGTGGGTTTTGTTTGTAAAATATTTAATGAACTGATATTGAAAGTGGCGAGGAAATTAAATGTGAAAGGCCCGAGGACAAAATATCCAAATGCAGCCCCCAGGAAAAAAAAGAAGGATACCCAGAAAATAATAAAGCGTGTATTTTTTAATTCCTTAGGTTTTAATGCAGGTTTTACAAAGCGCCAGAATTCCCAAAAAATATACGGGAATGCAGCCATGAGCCCGCCCACAAATGCAATGCTGAAACTTCCCAGAAACTGGCCGCCAAAAGTGGTGGTTTGCATATTCACAATTACAGGCGGAAGGCACAATGCATCTCCTATATGCAACCAGTGGCTAAAATCACAGAAGGCTTTATAACTTACAAAATTCGGATTGATGGGGCCGGCGATCACGTTGTCAAAAACCCATTGGATATTGAGCCAGATGATTAGTGCCAATACTATAATAGCGATGAGTGAACGGATCACATGCCAGCGCAATGCTTCCAGGTGATCTATAAAAGACATTTCAGACTGCCCGCTCCTGCGTTTGAAAAAACCTTCACTCATACTGCTGCAAAAATAAGGCTGCAAAGGTAAGTGGAAGGGTAATTAAAAAATTTCTTAATTATACGGATAAAAGGAAATAAATCAGCCACCTAATTTTTTAATTTTTACAGATTCGATGCGCGTATCGCTTACCTGCAAAATATCAAATTCATAACCATCTAAAATGATGCGGTCTTTGGCTTCCGGAATGGCTTTATATTCTTCAATGATATACCCGGACAGTGTTTCAGCGTCTGTTTTTTCAAAACCAAAATCATACTTTTCATTTAAATAATCCAGTTCAAGACGGCCTGAAAAAATATATTCTGTTTCGGATAATTGTTTTTCCTGCAGGTCTTCCGTATCATATTCATCGCGTATATCACCAAATACTTCTTCCAATACATCTTCCATGGAGACAATACCGGCCGTACCGCCAAATTCGTCCACCACCCAGGCAATGCTTTTTCTTTCTTTGGAAAGAATATTCAGTAAATCGGTCGCATTCATACTTTCCGGGATTACAGGAATAGGTAATAAAATATCCGTAATTTGTTGCGGCTTTTTGAAAAGATCCAGCTGGTGAATATAACCTTGTATGTCATCAATATTATCTTTAAACACAACCAGTTTGCTGAGTTTTGTTTCAATAAAAAACTGGCGCGCTTCTTCAATGGTGGCTGTTATAGAAATCCCTTCAATTTCCGTGCGCGGTACCAGGCATTGCCGCACTTTAATAGTTGGAAGGGATAAGGCATTTTCAAAAAGGTCAGCATGCAATTCACTATCTCTTTCTTCCTGTTCTTTATTTTGCAAAATAAAAGTCTCCAGGTCAATGCCCTCCAGTTCCTCTTCATTTTTCGAAATATTCTGGTTGAATAAATATTTCAAAATATAATCAGCGATGCCTGAAATGAATTGAATAAACGGGTAAAAAATCGTTTTAAAAAATTGTATCAATGGCGCCAATGCCAGTAAAAAACGATCCGGCTTTGTTTTATAAATTGCTTTGGGTAAAAATAAACCGGCCATTAATAATGCGGCTGAAGAAATGATCGTATCAAAACCAAAACGCAGGAAATCATTTTCAATATGAAAAGGGTTCCATAAAGTTGTGCGTATTAAAACAATAAAAAAAATTCCATATATCACCATACCTGTATTAATGCCCATCAGCGTGGTGCCAAATAAAACCGATGATTTTTCTATGAAGCCGGAAATAATCGATGCATTTTTATTTCCCTGTTTTTTTTTCAATTCAATATGAATGCGGGAACTGCTGATGAATGCCATTTCTACTGCCGTAAAAAAAGCGACAAACAACAACGAGAATAAGATCCAGCAAATTATGGTAAGCATTTCCATCGTTCAAAAATAGTCAATTATTTCCTGACAACTATTCAATTTTAAACTGTAAAAAATACCGTTGCTTAAATAATTATTACCGTAAAATAAATAGATCACTCCATTGAATAATGATCATTCAGCAATTCATTGAATCAAATTTCCCCTGAATTATTCTTGTAAAAATTATAACTTTTTTTACATAAAAAAAGCAAATTATGAGAAAACAAATCTTTACACTTGCCTGTACATTTATTGCAATGTATGGTTTTGCCCAAAATGTGGGCATTGGTACTACTACACCTGCGTATAAACTTGATGTTTTAGGGATTATTAATGGTTCATCAAACGCTTATTTTGCAGGTTATGTGGGTATTGGAAATACAAGTCCAAATTATAAAATAACGGTACAGGATGGTTCAGTTGCGTTATATAATTCAACTGATTTAAAGTATTGGGTAATGAATTATAATTCTTCGGGAGATTATTTCAATATTAATGAAGATGGTGGAAGCAGGTTAGTAATCGCCAATGGTGGAAATGTGGGAATTGGGACAACAGCGCCCACTGCAAAACTGGATGTAAACGGGAGTGTAAATGTTACAGGTAATGTTACGCTTTCAAATGACCTGGTTTTGAAAGGTAATAAAGGCGCTATGTATAATGCGCAGGGTAGTACGAATATTCGGTACTATACACGGACTGCTGCTTTTACAGTAGTGAGTCTTGCTGCACACACACTTTCGCCAGAAGGAACTGTCGGGTTTTCCGGGTTTACAACACCCCCCCAGGTGTTTGTCGGAAATATTACCAGCAACGGAGGTACCGCAGGGCCTTTATATCAATTGCAACTTGTTGTCTACGACGTGACAGTATCTTCGTGCAAAGTAAGAATCCTCAATGCAAGCAATGCAGTTATTACGCAAAACATCACCTGGAATATTATGTGCGTAGGTTATTAATAAGCTGGGACAACAATTAAAAGTATAATTATGATTTACAAATACTTCACAAAAAAAATTTTTTACCTGGCTGCTATTCTTTTTTGTTTGTTTCAAATAAATGGAATGGCGCAGTTGGTAAATAATGGAACAACCATCACGGTTACCTCCGGCGGTATTTTATATGCTGCCATGGATATTACCAACGCTACAAACGGTGCTATCACAAATGAGGGAAAAATTTTTTCAACAGGCAATTTGGTCAATGTAAATAACGCTACACTTTCTGGTAATGGAATTTACAGTGTCCAGGGAAATTTTACAAATACGGGTACTTACAACCAGGATAATTCTTTGTTGGAATTTTTTGGAGATAATAATTCGAAGCTTAAAAATAAAACCGGTGTCATTTTTAACCTGCAGGTAAATAAAAATTCAAATAAAAATGTGATCCTGCAGGGGAAAGAAAAAATCCTCAACAGCATTACATTCCTGCATGATAAAAACTGGATAAAACTTGGAAAAAATGTGTTGACACTCGCTAATAATTGTACCATACTGAATTACAGCAAGGACAGGTTCATTATTACCAATGGCGCCGGCTCATTAAAGAAATTGAATATTGGCAATTCACCTTTTACATTCCCTGTTGGTTATACGAATAAAACGTATAACCCGCTCGTCATTACGGAAGCCGGAACTGTGGACGATTATTCTGTGCAGGCGCTGGAACACCCATTACTACAGGGTTCCACGGGCAACCCGATTTCTTCAGGTGGCATTGACGTAGCCTGGTTTATAGAAGAAGCAGTTGCTGGTGATGGCAATGCCATCATTGAAGCGAGCTGGAAAAATACGGATGAACTGCCCAATTTTGACTATACAAAATGTATGGTAGTAAGGTACAATGGCACCCGCTGGGATTACAAAGCGGCACAGGCCGGTGTTGCTACCGGTACTAATTACAGGAGCATTGGCAGGAGTGGCTTTTCTGCTTTTGGTGACTTTACCGTTCTTTCTGTGAATAATCCATCATTTACTGAAAACACTTTTAGTGCTGACAATAAAAAAGCGGCTGTAAATGCAAATAGCGAAGCAGTTATTAAAGTGTATCCAACACTGGTGCAGCAAAATCATATCACTATTGATGTGCTGGGTGGTTTAAAAAATATTCAGAAAATGAGTATCAATATTACAGATGTGAATGGCAAAATTGTTTATCAAAAACAGGATACAGATTTCCAGCCACAACAGATTACTTTACCAAATCTTGCACAAGGCATTTATTTTGTAAACATCTTATATGATACAAAGAAATTTGTTCAGAAAATAATTGTGAGCAGGTAAACCGAATGGCTTATTTTTCTTTTTGATAAAAAGAAACCATTTTCTCCGTATAGGTTTTGGCGCGGGCCGATGCAATTGAATCATTCGCAAATAAAATGGCTGATTGAATGACCAGCGCGATTCCCGCACCCACCCAGAATTGCCTGGAAACATTTGCACGGAAATAAAAAATGAATAGAACACCAATAACAATACCGGCTATTTCTATCAGCCGGAATACAATGAATCTTGTATTCACTTTTTGCATGCGTGGTATTTCTTCGGTAATGATCTTTTGTGGATTCATGTCATAGTTGTACACCAGGTCTGTGCGCTGCTTATCCGTACGGTTATATACGATGCCTCCAATACACAATTGTATAATGGCAATGATACCGGCCATCATGGCAATTCCACTCCAGCTTTGTGTTTTTAAAAAGAGCAAGGCAGCAATGGCAAACAGGACCACTGCAAGGCCGATGAAAAAAATGATGGTGGCTTGTGTTTTTTCCCCGGAAAAATAATTTTCTATATCTGTTTTTGTAAACATTTACCGAAGGTAATAAGAAAGAATTATTTTTTTGCAGAACAGGTTTTACATACTCCTTCCACGACCAGGCCGGCCTGCTTCATGATAAAGCCCGCCGGCATTTTCAAATCAGGAATCATGATATGTTCCAGGCAAAAAGTAGTGTCGCATTTTTCGCATATGAAATGAACATGGTTATCGGCATGTTTTCCCTCTGCACACGCATCCTTACACAAAGCATATAAAACTGAATTGTCTGCGGTGGGAATCGTATGTACAATGCCTTTCTCTGCAAATGTTTGTAAGGTGCGATAAATGGTTACCCGGTCAAACAGTTCATGTGTTTGCTTTTCAATATCCGCATGCGCAAGGGCATTCCCATTATTTTTAAAAAGTTCCAGGATCTTAACCCTGCTTTCTGTAACAGATAAATGATTTCTCTTTAATAATTCTGCGGTATCTTTTTCCATCTCACTGTATTTTAAATAAATTTTTTTTAATCAGCTTTTGTATCCACCGGCTCTTTCAGTAATACGGCAATTTCCGCGGACAAAGCTTTCAGTTCATCCTGTTTCAATGCATCATAAATATGCCCGCGCACATTCCCGTTTTTATCAACAAGCGCAATGAATTGAGTATGCAGAAACTGGTCATTAATATCTTTCAGATTATTCTTGGGATCATCCAATAAATAACTGTTTCTTGCCTGTAAATATAAACTGTCTTTTCGCCCGGTAAGGAACACCCATTTCTCCGTATTGACCTGCATTTTTTCCGCATATTTTTTTAGCGTGGCTGCGGAATCCGTTTCCGGGTCGCAGGTATGTGATACGACCATAAACTCCGGTTGATCTTTATACTGCTCATAAACTGTTTTAATATTTCTGTTCATGAGTGGGCAAATGCCTTTACACGTAGTAAAGAAAAAATTAACTACGCATACTTTTCCCAGCATATCTTTTTGGGTAAATGGTTTCCCGTTTTCAGTAGTGAACGTAAACGGTTTTACATAACTCAGTACAGGTGCTTTTGTTTTCCAGTTATCAGTTCCGGCAAATACCGCGATGAAAAAGATCACCACGATTACGCCAAAAAATACGATGTATTGAAGTGTTTTATTTTTTTTCATAACTCAGTTCATTGAATGCAAAATTACGCCATTCAGTAGCCAGGATGTTTGCTCAAAATGATAAAATTTAAGAATTTAAATTTTGCAACAAAGTTGCAAAGTTTTATGTTTGTAAAAATGGCGGAAAATAAATTACCATTAAAGATCAATTGGGATGCGCTTGGCGTAAGCGCTTCACTGGCATGCGCCATTCATTGTGCATTGCTACCATTATTCCTCACGTCACTGCCTTTGTTTGGGATCAACATCATAGACAACCTGCAATTCGAGCTTTTTATGATTGCATTGGCATTTGGCATTGGTGCATTCTCTTTGTACCATGGCTGGAAAAAACACCACCATAATAAATGGCCCTTGATCA
>JBAQJB010000261.1:0-3322 GCA_049289155.1 Chitinophagaceae bacterium | reverse complement strand
GCTCAGAGACACTGTTCCCGGTTTACCTAAATGTATGGCGCCGGTAAATGGGAAACCATTCATCAATTATATCATTGAATATTTATGCAGCCAGCATATTCAGCGGTTTATTTTTTCTGTCGGTTATCTGCATGAAATCATTTCAACACATATACAAAAAACATTTCCGGGATTAGATTGTGTATTTGTAATTGAAGAAAAAAGTTTGGGAACGGGTGGGGCAATTCATTTATCCGCGCAACAGGTAAAAGGAGAAAACGTATTGATATTAAATGGTGATACATTGTTCAAAGTGAATGTGGCAGTGCTTTACAACCTGCATAAAGAAAAAAAAGCAGCATGCACCATGTCTTTAAAACCTATGAAAAATTTTGACCGCTATGGAGTTGTTGAAATCAATGAACAAAATAAAGTATTGCGTTTTAATGAAAAGAAAAAATACGCGGAAGGGTTGATCAATGGCGGTGTATATATGTTGAACCTGCCGGCATTTTTGCAAAAGGACTGGCCCGAAATATTTTCTTTTGAAAAAGATTATTTAGAAAATTCACCGGGTAAAATAAATTTATATGGCGTTGTACAGGACACCTATTTTATTGATATTGGTATACCGGAAGATTATCAAAGGGCGCAGGAAGAATTGAAATAAATTGTACATACATGCTAAGCATTGCTGATATAAATAAGACCTGGACACTTTTTCTCGACCGTGATGGCGTGATCAATGAAGAAAAAAAAGATGCTTATATTTTACACAAACATGAATTTGTTTTTTTGCCTGGCGTACTTGAAGCAATCGCAATTGTAGAAAAAATTTTTAGCAAGATCATCATCGTAACTAATCAACGCGGCATTGGAAGAAAGATAATGTCGGAGCAAGCTTTACATTCCATTCACAATTTCATGTTGGATGAAATCAAAAAAGCTGGCGGGCGTATTGATAAAATATATTTTGCACCCGACCTGGAAGATAGGGCGGAAAACCGAAAACCCAATCCTGGCATGGCTTTGCAGGCAAAGAATGATTTTCCGGAAATTAATTTTCATGAAAGCATTATTGCCGGGAACAAAATGAGTGACATGCATTTTGGCCGAAATGCCGGTATGTATACTGTTTATATCGCCACGACTCACCCGGAAACGCCGTTTCCCCATAAAGATATTGATGCGCGGTTTGATAGCCTGTTTGATTTTGCACTGGCAATTTCAAAAAAGTAAACATCTTTTATTAAGCTTTCACTCAAACTTTTCAGCCACATCCATTTTAAGGAAAGCCTAAATTTTTATCCATATAAAATAATCCGTGCAGTGTAACGTACTCAATGCGGCCTAAGCCATAGATTTGTATATGCAGAAAATTATCTTTGTTGTTTTACTTTTCACAACGTTCCGTTTAGAGGCGCAAAAAATTTCCGCTGCAGATCTCCGGGCATTGAAATCCATTGAAAGTGAAATGTCTGAGCCTGCAAAGGATATGGTATTTGCGGAAGAAGCAAGTACGCGTTTTGAAGCAGATAGTTTATTCACGCGAAAATTTGTGGAAGCTTTAAAAATAAATAATTCTTTTTATTTTCCATTTGATTCCATCATTACTGTTTCCCAATTAATGGCGCCGGATAGTTCCTTCCGCATTTTCACCTGGGAATTAAAAAGGGATGAAAGTTATTTCAGGCAAAAAGGCGCTATTCAAATGCGCACGGAAGATGGATCGCTCAAACTTTTTCCTTTACTGGACATGAGTGATTATTCGGAAAACCCTGTGGATTCAGTGCGTTCCAATTTAAACTGGATCGGCGCGATTTATTATAATTTGATCATGAATGAATACAAGGGAAAAAAATATTATACCTTATTCGGTTTTGATGATAATAATTTTCTGTCTACCCGCAAGTGGCTGGAAGTGCTGACTTTTGATAATAATAATAAACCCGTTTTTGGCGGGCTCTTTTTTGATTATAAAGATGATAGTTTAAAATCGCCCCAGCCCGCCTTTCGTTTTTTACTGGAATTTAAAAAAGATGCGGGAACGCGATTGAATTATGACCCGGAAACCAAATTGATTTTATTTGATCATTTGGTAAGTGAGAGCAATGAATCACAGAAAAAATTTACGCTCGTACCGGATGGGGATTTTGAAGCATTTAAATGGGCGGATGGCCGCTGGCTGCATATTGATACTGCCTTTCATGATAAGATTCAATTGGGCAATGAGCCGCGCCCAAAGCCGCTTTTCGATGATTCCGGTAATCCCAATGAAGACGAGTTATTAGAGCAATCAGAAAAAAATAAAGAGAAAGAAACAGTTCCGAAAAAGAAAACGCCACCGAATGCATTGGATGGTTTAAAAGAATATTAAACACTACTTAATCCAATTTCAACACCGCAAGAAAGGCTTCCTGCGGAATTTCTACATTTCCAATTTGCCGCATTCTCTTCTTGCCTTCTTTTTGTTTTTCCAGTAATTTTCTTTTGCGGCTGATATCACCACCATAACATTTTGCCGTAACATCTTTACGCATGGCGCTGATATTTTCCCGCGCGATTACTTTAGCGCCAATAGCAGCCTTTATGGCTATTTGAAATTGTTGACGGGGCAATAATTCTTTTAATTTTTCACATAGTTTCCTGCCGAAATCCTGTGAGCGGCCGCGATGAATAAGCGCACTGAGTGCATCCACTTTTTCATTGTTCAATAAAATATCCATTTTTACAATATCAGCAGGCCGATAACCGATCGGGTGATAATCAAAAGATGCATATCCGCGCGTAGAACTTTTCAATTTATCATAAAAATCAAAAACGATTTCTGTGAGCGGCATTTCAAAAATTAATTCCACGCGTGTAGCAGTTAAATAACTTTGATTGATAAGCATTCCTCTTTTGCCCAGGCATAAGGTCATAATGTTTCCTATATAATCCGGAAGCGTAATGATCTGGGCTTTAATAAATGGTTCGTCAATATGATCAATCTTTGTGGAATCCGGCATTTGTGCGGGATTATTTACAATGATTTTTTCCTGCCTCGTAGTATACGTATGAAAACTTACATTGGGAACAGTAGTTATAACGGTCTGGTTAAATTCGCGTTCCAGTCTTTCCTGGATTATTTCCATGTGCAGTAATCCTAAAAAACCGCAGCGAAAGCCAAAACCCAATGCCTGCGAGGTTTCCAGCTCAAAGGTCAATGAGGCATCATTAAGTTGTAATTTATCCATACAATCCCGCAACTCTTCAAAGTCTTCCGTAACTATGGGAAAAATTCCAGCAAAAACCATCGGCTTTACTTCCTCAAAACCCTGTATCATCGGAGCCGGGTTTGCTG
>JBAQJB010000260.1:0-1514 GCA_049289155.1 Chitinophagaceae bacterium | reverse complement strand
GGATCAATAATGACCGGGATAATCCGCTGATCGCAAAAATGATATTAGATTTTACGATAACATTGGATAAGGTGGTGGAATAGAAATTCAAAGGATTGATTAATTCAATGCAAGAAATTGTATTCAGGTAAATGAAAAATCATATACTGGAACATGGGTTCCTATTATTTGAAAAAGAGGCCTTTAAATGAGAAGTTTCGCATATTATAAGATTATCATGTATGCAAAATTTCATTCCTGGTTATGACAACTACCGTAAAGCAAAAAGAAATGTTAATGTTAAAAGTTTAAAGTATACTAAATCGATAGGAATTATATATTCGTTTAAATTAACTGGGGAATGAGAAAATATTATCACCGGGCATTACCTGTTTTGCTGTTTAGTATATTAACTGGAATTAGCTCATTGAAAGCCCAACCTTTACAACAACCATCGACCTTTGTAACGATTCCCGCAAATACTGCCGACACGATTCTCAAAAAAACAGATACCACTAAAAACACATTAATATTAAGCCTGGATATGCGGGTCCGTACGGAATGGAGGCACGGTTACAAATCAATTCCAACGCCGGATACAACAGGAGCCTTCCTGGTGAATCAACGCACGCGTTTCAATGTGGATTATAAAAATAAAATTGTAGATATATTTCTTTCCCTGCAGGATGCACGGGTTTGGGGGCAACAGGATCCGAGGGAAGGCCAAACTGGAACAGCAACTACGAGTACTCCTTCAACCACATTTCCACTTTATTTTTTCGAGGCTTATGCAGAACCGCATTTTAATGATAAGCTTTCTTTAAGAATAGGAAGACAAAGGATATCATACGATAACCAACGTCTTTTTTCAGAAAATAACTGGAGACTACCCGGCAATTCTTACGATGCGGCCAGGCTTATTTTTAATAATAAAAAAAATTTCACAACCGAGTTGGTAGTTAGTTTCAATCAATCCGGTGAAAATATTTTTACAACAAAATATAAGCCTTTAGTACCCAATTATAAATCACTTTTTGTCAATTATCTAAACTGGAAACTCTCTGATAAATTTGTATTGACCACTATAAATGCTGCCGATAGGTATCAGAGTTCAGATCCTGATAAATATACAACCACCTATCAAAGATTTACAAGTGGTGGAAGATTGGAATATACGAGGAGTAACTGGTATTTTACAATTGCTGCTTATGACCAATATGGAACAGATTCCAGCGGTAAGAAAATTAGTGCTTACTATTTTCAGCCCGAAATAAAATATACAGCAGGCAATTTCATAGCACGCCTGGGAATGGAATATTTTAGCGGGGCAGATAGTTCAACACATCCTTTAAAAAATAAAAGCATTACGCCTTTATATGGCACTGCGCACAGCTTCATGGGTTATCTTGATATATTTGATGTGCCGGGAGATTTCAATAATGCGGGGATGATTAATCCTTACCTGCATTTTCAGTGGAAGAAAAATAAAATTACACTATCTATGCAAAACTATATTTTCATTTCCCAGTCCCGTT
>JBAQJB010000259.1:0-3706 GCA_049289155.1 Chitinophagaceae bacterium | reverse complement strand
ATGTACGTGAATTGCAATACACCATTGAACGCGCGATCATCATGAAAGAAAATAACAGGCTTGCTGCAGAGGATCTTATTTTTTCACTTATCGAAAAAGGGCAGCCACAAAAAGAAACGGATAACGAAACAGAACTCAGCACGATAGAGAAATTGACTATCCTGCGCGTGATTGAAAAGAATAAAGGAAATATTACGAAAGCTGCGAAGGAGCTGGGTATCACAAGAACTGCTTTATACAGGCGATTGAATAAATATGATATTTAAAATTTTATAAAAAAATTTATATGATACGCCTGAACCAATGGCGCCTTCTTATACGCATCGCCATTCTTTTAATTGCATTGACTGTTGCAGCTTACCTGGCAGTATCAGGTTTATGGATCTATGAACTGCTCGTTATACCTTGTATCTTTTTCCTGGTCTTTGATTTTTGGAAATTTAATAAAAAAATACAGGATGAAGTAAAACAGTTTGTAGAAAATATCCATTACCGCGATTTTACGCGCTCTTTTAATGTAAAGCACAGCCCGCTTGAGTTACAGCCATTGCGAAAAGGTTTTAATGAAATCAATGACGCCTTTAAAGTGATCAGTAATGAGAAAGAAACACAGTTTCAATATTTGCAAAAAATTTTGGAACTGGTGGATACGGGTATCATTTCCTATGAAGAAGAATCCGGCGAAGTGATGTGGATGAATGAATCATTAAAAAAATTATTGCAGCTACCTTATTTAAAAACCATTCATTCATTATCCAAACGCGACTGGAAATTATACCACGAAGTAATGTCGCTTCCTTTGGGTAAAGTAACCATTGGCACAGCGCATATTGATTCTGATTCTTTTAAGGTGTTACTTTCAGCTACCGCTTTTCAAACCGGTGAAAAAAGATATAAACTGATCGCGTTTCAGAATGTGAATGACGCACTGGATGAAACGGAAAATAAAGCCTGGCAAAAATTATTGAGCGTGATGACGCACGAGATCATGAACTCTGTAGCGCCCATCGTTTCACTCGCGGAAACATTGGGCAACCAGGTGCGGAATACGACAATAGAAACTGTGGGAGACAATGGAAGAGAAGACCTGGAACTGGGAATTGAAACCATCAAACGCAGGAGTGAAGGGCTTTTACGCTTTGCGGAAACCTATCGCAACCTCAATAAAATCACTACACTTTCGCTGACAAAAAAATATGCTGCGGACCTTTTTGAAAACCTGTTGCACCTCATGCAACCCATGCTGAAGCAGAAAAATATTGAGCTGGAAATTATTTTGAAAGACACCACTGTTATGATCGAAGCAGATATTAATTTGCTGGAACAGGTGCTAATCAATTTAATTGTAAATGCCATGGAAGCTGTAAAAGATACTGCCACACCAAAGATCACGTTGTCTGCTTATATCAATCAGAATAACCGCACCATTGTAAAAGTGTCTGATAACGGCGCGGGTATGCCGGAAGAGTTAATGGATAAAATATTTGTACCTTTTTTCAGCACGCGTAAAACCGGTAGTGGCATTGGTTTGAGCCTTTGCAAACAAATCATGTTGCTTCATAAAGGAAGTATATCGGTACATTCGGTAGAAGGCCAGGGTACTTCATTTACTTTACAGTTTTGATTAAAATCATTTAGTTTTGATGTTCACTTTTTGAAGAATTAAATAATTAAGCAAATCCAAAACCACTCATTGATATGAAACCAGTTATCCGTTTTCAATTGTCCTTTATGATGTTCCTGGAATTTTTTATCTGGGGCGCTTGGTTCGTTACAATGGGCACCTACCTGAGTAAAACCCTGCAGGCCGGTGATGTGCAAAATGGAATGGCATATGCCACCCAGTCATTTGGTGCTATCATCGCGCCATTTATTATTGGCCTTATTGCCGACCGTTTTTTTGATGCGCAAAAAATTCTTGGCTTCCTGCATATAGTTGGAGCAGTTTTATTGTATTGGATTTCTATGCAGCAAAATTTTGAAACATTTTATCCGTATCTCTTTTTGTATATGTTATTATTCATGCCAACATTAGCGCTGGTAAATTCAGTTTCCTTCCGCCAATTATCCAATCCGGAAAAAGAATTTGCGTCACTACGTGTGTGGGGAACGATCGGCTGGATCGTAGCAGGGCTGGTCATTGGATGGTTTGCCTGGGAACAAACAAACTCACTGGTGAATACATTCAGAATGGCTGCAATGGCTTCCGCACTCCTGGGCGTTTTTAGTTTTATGTTGCCAAAAACACCGCCAGCTTCCGTGGGTAAAAAAATGTCAATCGGTGATATAATCGGCCTGGATGCAATAAGGTTGTTAAAGAATAAAAACTTTTTAGTGTTCTTTATTTCATCCATGCTGATCTGCATTCCACTCGCATTTTATTACCAGGAGGCGAATAAATTTTTAAACGAAATAAACCTCGCGAATGCCGCCGGCAAAATGACTTTGGGACAGGCCTCTGAATTCTTTTTCATGATCGTAATGCCCTTCTTTTTCAGGAAACTGGGTGTGAAAAAAATGTTGCTGATTGGTATGCTTGCCTGGGTAGTGCGGTATGTTTTATTTGCGTATGGTGATGCGCAAACATCATTGGTATCATTCCTCTACCTCGGAATTTTATTACATGGTGTGTGTTATGATTTCTTTTTTGTAACAGGACAAATTTATACGGATAAATTAGCCGGGCCTGCAATAAAATCTTCCGCACAAGGAATGATTACCCTGGCGACTTATGGCGCCGGAATGATGATCGGCTTTTGGATAGCGGGGGAAGTGGCTGCTCATTATAATACTGGTGAAACCCACGACTGGCGCATGATCTGGCTCATTCCCGCAGCAATAGCAGCAGTTGTATTAATTATTTTCATGATCTTTTTCAAAGACGAAAAAGGCATTACAGAAACGGCGGAACCTGTTCAATTGGTTTAATACATTTCATGGGTATTAATAAAATATAAATCTTAAAATCTGGATACTTCTTTTTCATTATATGGAAATTTTGTAGATGCTTTCACGGAAAGCATTTCACCTGCGACAGTTTTTGTACAAGATGGATTGATCACTAAAATTGAAAAATCATATTTACCTGTTGATGAAAAATTGCCTTTCATTATGCCGGGCTTTATAGACAGCCATGTACATATCGAAAGTAGTATGCTGGTGCCTTCAGAATTTGCGCGGCTCGCAGTTGTGCATGGCACAGTTGCTACAGTAAGTGACCCGCACGAAATAGCCAATGTATGTGGTATTAAAGGGGTTCAGTTTATGCTGGATAATGCAAAGCAATCTCCATTTCATTTTTATTTCGGCGCGCCTTCCTGCGTGCCTGCAACAATATTTGAAACTGCTGGTGCAACTTTAGATAGTTATGTTATCAAAAATTTACTATCGAGGCCGGACATTTTTTACCTGAGTGAAATGATGAATTTCCCGGGTGTGTTGCATGGCGATGAAGAAGTGTTGAAAAAAATAGCAGCGGCAAAACTGGCCGGTAAGCCCGTAGATGGCCACGCACCGGGCCTTTCATGCGATGATGCAAAAAAATATATTGATGCAGGCATCAGCACGGACCATGAATGTTTCACTTTGGAAGAAGCTGCCTGGAAATTAAAATGCGGTATGAAAATTATTATTCGCGAAGGAAGTGCAGCGAAAAATTTCGATGCATTGATTCCTTTATTAAAAGATCATCCGCAGCAAATGATGT
>JBAQJB010000258.1:0-3345 GCA_049289155.1 Chitinophagaceae bacterium | reverse complement strand
GTGTTTGCTCTAATAGCTATAATTGGATTGTTTCTCATTTGCTTTAATTTTAATAAAGACAGAACAAGAAATGTATTATCCCTTGATATTCTGTGCTTTTTTTTACTGATATCACCGCTGGTTAGACGAATGACAGCAGTTCCTATTCAGCTTTTTAACTACACGGCTTTTATCATGCCGGCTATATTATTTGTGTTATTCTATATAACTTCTTTACTGTTCGGCTGCAAACAATATTCACAGATAAAGAAAAGTGATATTGGCGCACAAAATTAAATGTAGTAATGGCAAAATATCCAAGAAAAAGAGAAGATTTATAGATGGATATTGGAAAATGGAAAATAATATTTATATAGGAATTGAATTGAGATAACTTTTGTTTCTATTCTAAGACCAATCCTCTTCCGCTTAGAAATTGTACATTGCATACTGAAGCCTTTCATTATGAAAACATCTCTTCTCCAAAACATCGCACGCATTGCACTCGGCTTATTCATGGGATCAGCCGGCATCGGGCATCTGACTATTCGCAGGCAAGCCTTCCAGGCACAGGTTCCGCGCTGGTTGCCTGCTGATCCGGCTTTCCGGGATTTCGTGGTGGTATCTTCAGGAATTGTAGAAATTATTTTCGGGTTAAGCCTCATTTTCCTGTCAAAATATAAAATAAAAACCGGCATCGCATTAGCCATTTTCTATGTGCTCATTTTCCCGGGGAATATATCCCAGTACACCAATCATATCAATAGCTTTGGCCTGGACACCGATCAAAAAAGATTGATCCGTTTATTTTTTCAACCGGTTTTAATTATATGGGCGCTATGGTCAACGGGCGCACTGAAATACCTGGCCGCACCAAAAAAAATCAATTAAACAAACGGGTTTTATTTAATTTTCTAAATGCTTTTTTGGCATTTTAACTACCTCTAAAAATTTACAGCCAGGCATTACAAAAACAACATTTACCCCGGGTTTAAAAATTTCAAAATAGTTGTGTTCCTATTACAAACAGTATTAAATTCGTTTTATGAAAGGAACGATCATTTTTTTTACAATCTTACTTTTCTCCACACATCTATGTTTTGCCCAAAGCAAAAAAGAAAAGATGGATGAAATAATGAAAACCTACCACGACTATAATATGTTTGACGGGAGTGTTTTAGTTGCGGAAAATGGCAGGATCGTTTATGAAGCTGCATTTGGTATGGCCAACAGGGAATGGAATATTCCCAACACAACTGATACAAAATTCATGATCGGTTCTGTATCCAAACCAATTACCGCTTTACTTGCACTGATACAAGTGCAAAATGGATTACTTGATTTGGATAAGACTATTGAAAATTATCTCCCGGAATTTTCAGGTAAACCGGCTGCAAAAGTTACGATCCGGCAATTATTGAATCATACTTCCGGGATACCGAATTACGATATAATTAAAGACTTTTTTCCGCGCATCAGCCGGCAAAATTTTTCCAGGGAAGCATATATAAAAATATTTATGGATTCTTCACTGGCATTTGAACCGGGCACTAAATATTTATATAGTAGCTGGGGGTATTTTACATTGGGGTATATAATGGAAAGGGTTACAGGAAAATTTTATGCGCAATTAATGAAAGAAGATATTTTTGACAAAGCGGGTATGAAAAATTCAGGTTCTTATTTCAATACTCAAATCGTGGATAAAAGAGCTTCCGGTTATGATTATAGTTTGGGTGGATATACGAGCGGGGACTTCCGGGATCAATCCAATACAATGGGTACAGGCGATTTGTATTCCACCGTTGAAGATATTTTTAAACTGGACAGGGCCATCAGCGATTTTAGTTTGTTGAATAAAAAATTGACGGATGAAATGCTGGCACCCGGGATGCGCCCGGCGCAATATGGCTTTGGCTGGTTTAATAAAATGTTTAAATATACATCAACAGATAGTGTCGCTTCCAATTTTCATTTGGGCTCAACGGAAGGGTTTATATCCTTTGTACGACGCATTCCTGCAACAAATAGTTTGATCGTAATTCTTTGCAACAGCGCACCTACTGATTTTTTTGGCATCACAGAAAATTTAGGAAAAGTATTGTATGATAAACCGGTACAACTGAAGCAACCTGTTCATAAAGCCATGGAAAAATTAATCGCGGAGCAGGGCGCTGCAAAAGCACTGGAGGCATATACACACATGAAAGCAGATACTGCTCATTTTTATATTGACTGGATCTCTATGAATTTTCTTGCGGAAGAATTACTCACCCTGAAAAGGTATGAAGATGCCAGGATTATCAGTGAAAATAATGCAGCAGAGTTTCCCCGCTATGATTTAGTAATGGTCACTATGGGAAATATTTACCTGGCACTTAACCGCAAACCTGATGCAGTAATTTTTTTTAAAAAAGCGCTCGCACTCAACCCGGACTATGAAGAAGCAAAGAACAGGTTAAAAGAATTAGAATAATATGACTAAACGCTTTCATGAAATTTCCTTGAGAAAACTTTGCTACTGCAAGTGACTTTTCGGTTATTACAAATAAATAATTATGTGCATGAAAATATTTAATAATAGTTTTATACTTCGCCTCGGCGTGGCCATCATTTTTCTTTCACATAGTGTACATGGAATTATAACCGATCATGATGTAAATGATTTCGGAAATTTATTTCTTAATACTATTGGTTTTTCCCCTTTTGGAGTCCTGATCGCCTGGGCAATTGTGATCATCCAGTTTATAACTTCCATTCTATTTTTGCTGAACAGGTTTACAAAAATTTCCTGCATCTTAAATATATTAATTCTCATTGGCGGAATTGTAACTGTTCATTTCCGGGAAGGCTGGTATGTTGTTGGCGCAGGCAGAAACGGCATGGAATTTAGTTTTATTTTAATCGTGGTTTTATTGGCAATCCTGTTTCCACAATGGCCTGAGAGGAGAACAATAAATGGCTAACGTTTTTTCAAACCACATCCTCCACGTCTTCCATCTAATGTTATAGTAAAAATCATGCTTTACAACAGGGTCTCGCAGACATTCATTATATTCGATTTACAAACTGACTGATTTTGAAAACTTCTTTAGCGGACAAACTATTAGAGAGGGACCTGATAACCCCATTGGAGCGGGAAAATATTTTGCAAAAGCAACTTATTTCCATTCATTGGGACCTACGGTCGCTTTTGTATTTAGGTGTCTTATTGGTAAGCACTTCCATTGGTATTCTTATTTATAAAAACATTGATTCCATAGGGCATGATGCATTATTAGTGATCATTGCGGTATTGATGTGCGGCTGTTTTGCCTGGTGTTTTAAAAATGCCCCCGGCTATCGTCCCACGAAAATAAACAGCAC
>JBAQJB010000257.1:0-16894 GCA_049289155.1 Chitinophagaceae bacterium | reverse complement strand
GAAAATGAAGATCACTAATTTTGAAGACGCCAATCAATTTGTAAAAAGAACTTACCGGGAAGGATGGAGTTTAAATCTGTAAAAAGATTTACCTGAATCAAAACGCTTTAATTGCGAAATTTCAATTCTTTGATTTTATAAAGTTTATTCACATGCCCGATCATTTGCAGGTAAAAATTATTAATCGTTCAGAAAACCCGCTTCCTGCCTATGCTACAACCGGCTCATCAGGAATGGATATAAAAGCAAATTTGCGAGAAGCAATTTCAATTTTGCCACAAGAAAGATTGCTTATTCCAACCGGTTTATTTTTAGAAATCCCTGAAGGATTTGAAGCGCAAATCCGTACGAGAAGTGGAATGGCATTAAAACATGGCCTTGCCTGCCTGAATAGTCCCGGCACGATTGATGCAGATTACAGGGGAGAAATAAAAATCATCCTTGTAAATTTATCAACAGAAAATCAAATCATTCACCCGGGTGACCGTATCGCTCAAATGGTTTTTGCAAAAGTCGAAGTAATTCAATGGATTGAAAGTGATAGTATCAGCGAAACATCCAGGGGCGAAGGCGGATTTGGCCATTCAGGAAAGCATTAACTATGAAAAAAATCCTTCTTATTTTCTCCTTGCTTTTTATACTTTTTTCCGGATGCAAAACGAGTAAAAAAATAATTTCGCAAGAGAAGAATTCAATAGATTCAACAAAACAAAATCCAACAATAGCGACAACTGAAGATAGTTTTGCAATAGCGACACAAACATTATCTACAGTCACATCGACTTTTCCGGCATATACTTTTTTCTATGCCAAAGTAAAGCTCGATTATGAAAGCGTAAATGAGAATCTCCAGGCAACAGTATATATCCGAATTCAAAAAGACAGTGTCATCTGGATTTCGGTTACTGGACCGCTTGGGATTGAAGGTGCCCGAGCGCTCATTCGGCCGGACAGCTTGCAAGTCATGAATAAAATTGATAAAACAATTTTAACGAGGCCCGTAAATTACCTGCAGGAAAAATTTCATATCCCGGTTGATTTCTACGCATTGCAGGATTTGATTACAGGAAATGCTTTATTCAATGACTCTAACATTGCGCATTACCTGATTGGAGAAAACGTCCTTCAATTGATTTTGCCTGATACACGTTTTCAAAATAAAGTGTTGATCAATACAAGTACAAATAACATTGATCAAAATATTTTGTATGCTGCAGACAGCAGTTCTTCCCGGAATGCCGCGTTTACCTACAGTAGCTATGAAAAAAATTCCGGGTATACTTTTTCCACAGAAAGAAATATTTTAGTGCATGATAAAAATGATATTCATATTGAATTGAGCTTCAAACAATATAGTTTTAATGAACCTCAAACATTTCCTTTCAATATTCCTAAAAATTATTCCACGAAATAATATTATTTTACACACTTCGTTACAAGTATACCTATACCCTTAAAGTTTCTGCATGATCTATAAATACATTCTTTCCTTTTTTTTCCTGCTTATAACTGTTTCTGCTTTTTCACAGGATACAAAAGAAGAAATTCAAAAAAAGCAACAGCAATTGCTAAAAGAAATTTCTGATTTGAATAATACCCTGGACGACATTAAAAAAAATAAAAAACTTTCCATTGGCCAGCTTACACTGGTGCAACGTAAAATTGATGCCCGCCAGGAATTAATAAACAGTATCAACAAAGATCTCCGGAGACTGAATGAAGACATGTACCAGAATGAATTGAATATTTACCGGTTAAAAAAGGAGTTGGATACATTAAAAGAACAATATGCCAAAAGCCTTGTATTTGCCTATAAAAACAGGAGTAATTATGATTACCTCAATTTTCTTTTCTCGGCAAATAGTTTTAATGATGCCTTAAAGCGGATCGCATATCTAAAGAGTTATCGTCAATACAGGGAGACTCAGGTTAGCACGATAACAAAAACGCAGGATCTGCTTCAAAGCAAAATTCAATCCTTAGGATCAAATAAAAAGGATAAGAATACTTCTTTATCGGATCAAAGTAAACAATTGGGTGTTTTGGAAGATGATAAAAAAGAAAAAGACCAGGTTGTCAATAAATTAAAGGGGCAGGAAAAAAACATAGCTTCCCAAATTAAAACAAAAGAAAAAACCCGGCAGCAACTTGAAAATGCATTGCAATCTGTTATTAAAAAAGAAATTGCTGAAGCAAAAAGAAAAGAGCAGGAAAGACTGGCTAAAGAAGAAGCTGCCAGGAAAAAACAGGAAGAAGCCAATAAAAAATTGAATCCGGTATCACCTCCCGATATAAAACCATCAACGGATGTTACAATCAATAAGCCAAAAACTGATAATAATTCTGTTGTAAAGCCACCTGTAAATTCCAACAGGATATATAGCCCTTTTGAGTCTACGACCGAAGGCCTGAACCTATCTCTAAATTTTGAAAATAACCGGGGAAAACTTCCGTGGCCAATTGACCAGGGATATATTGCTGTTCACTTTGGAAACTACAATGTTCCTAATACAAATTTAAAAGGTTATATGCCCGGGCTTGAAATTTCCCTGCCTGTAGGCTCAAATGTAAAATCTGTAGCAGAAGGTACTGTGTCAGCAGTTTTCGATTTAGGCAATGCGCAAACTGTAGTGATAAGGCACGGAAAGTATTTTACTGCTTACAGTAATATGAATGGTATTTCTGTAAACAAGGGAGATAATGTGAAAGTAGGAACGCTTTTAGGTAAAGCAGCTTTAGGCGATGATGGCGACGGCCAGATCATATTCATGGTAAGCAATGATAAAGATGTCAATCTTAACCCTGAGAGTTGGCTAAGGTCCCGATAAAATTTATAAACTAAGATCAGTATTCGAAAGCATATTTGCAACGCTTTCCCGGAGAATCACCTGCTTTCGTGCCTGGAAAATATTTGCTTTTTCTTCGGGTAAATTCAACATATACTGTTTACCACTTTTCATTGTACCACTAAAGGCAGGGTTTAATTTATTAAATGCTGTCAGGTCCATATCAATATTTGAAGCGATAACGGAAGCCAGGTATTTGCCTTCCACCGGGATAGAAACAATACCGTCCTGCTTTACATTTTCCTTTTGAGCAATTAATTCTTGTTTATCTGCAAAATTTTTAATTTCAGAAACTGTCATAGTAGTATAGCCACCACTACCATCAAAAAAGTATTGAGTAGCTATGAATTTTTTTACATGATTCCTGGTCTCTGTTGGTAGATAATATTGAAGATCCCAGAAATCCTTACTGCCTGATTTTTCAATCGCTTTACGTACGCGGCCTTCACCTGCATTATAAGCAGCTACTACCAGTAACCAGTTTCCAAATTCATCATATAGTTCATTCATCAATTTGCAAGCGGCAACAGTGCTTTGAGTAAAATCTGTTCGTCCATCTTTTCCATTTTTACTAATCAGGCCAAAGCGCTTTGCTTCGTCCGGCATTAATTGCCAGGGCCCCTTTGCTCCAGCCCAGGAAACTAATTTAGGTTGCAGGCTGCTTTCGATGACGGATAAATATTTCATTTGAACCGGTATACCATTTTCAGTGAGAATATTATCATATAGTGCAAAATAGGGTTTTGCCCAATCCTGCATTTTTGTAAGGTCGGTTTTTTCTCTTTTTATATAAGCATTTACAAAGGAAACGGATTGTGGGTTCAATGCAACGCGGGCGTCAGTAATATTTACGGCAACAGTTGAACTGCCCGGAAGTAATGATTTAAATTTTTTAATGGAATCTGTGCTGTCTTTTATAGAAGAAACCATTCTCATATTATAGTGACTGTCTTCAGTAAAAGACATAATTGAGATCGTGAAAAGCATTGCCACAGCAAGGCTTGCAGAGAATTTAAATGTGTGGATTGTAAAAAAACTTTTAAACCGTAAGAACTTTTGTTTCATTTTCTGTTTTTAAACGTTGAAAAAGAATCCGGAGGGTTAAAAAGAAAATGATTAAAGACCCAATCAGATTGTATTTATTTCAAAAAAAATATTTTTCAAACCCTGTACTTTTTCAATATCATTTCTGAAAAACCAAGCAAAGGTAAATCATTTTTTTGAGAAGACATCGCCTGAATACCAAATACCATGCCAGAAGAGTGCTTATAAAGAGGTAAACTTATTGCCGGAATTCCCGCCAGGTTAGCAAATACTGTGAAAATGTCTGATAAATATTCAGTTGCATGATCTTTTTTCCGCCCCCCAATTTTGCCTGCGACTGTAGGAACTGTTGGCAAAATGATAAAATCGTAAGTATGGAATATTTTCCCCGCTAAATCTATAATCATTTTGCGAACCTGTTGTGCTTTTTTAAAATAGTCGTCATAATAGCCACTACTCAAAACAAATGTTCCCAGCATGATCCTTTTTTTTACTTCCCAACCAAATCCTTCGCTCCTGTTTTTCGCGTAAAACTCCTGCAGGGATTCGGTATTTCCAATATTCCGAAACCCATAACGAACGCCATCATACCTTGACAAATTGGTCGATGCTTCTGCCGTGGTCAAAATATAATATGCCGGCACAATAAAATCAATCAGTGGAAAAGGAACAGCATCAACAGTATATCCATCTTTCTTCATTAAATCAATTGTTTTCTCAATGCCTGATTTTATTTCAGGATCAAGACCTTTATGTAAAAGTGTTTCCGGTAAATAGGCGATTTTAAATTTACCTTTTAAAGGATTGATTTTCCTGGTAACAACTTCTTTCAGGCCGGCCCGCATTGTACTATCTTTTCCATCCTCCCCACAGATTACTTTGAAAATTTTTTCAGTATCAGCTATATTTTTTGATAAAATCCCTACCTGGTCGAAAGAAGATCCATAGGAAATAAGTCCATGCCTGGACACCGCACCATAACCAGGTTTATACCCTATAATTCCACAATGATCCGCAGGTTGCCGTACCGAACCCCCAGTATCACTGCCAAGTGATGCCATACACAATCCAGCCTGCACTGCTACAGCTGAACCACCAGATGAGCCACCGGAAATTCGTGTTTCATCCAGGGCATTTTTTACTGGACCATAAAAAAGGTTTTCGTTGCTGTTGCCCATTGCAAATTCATCACAGTTTTGCCGCCCAATAATAATTGCCCCTTCATTGAGCAATCTTTTAACAACAGTTGCAGAATAGATTGATTGAAAAGCTTGTAACATTTTAGACCCAGCAGAAACGGGGTGCCCTTTATAACAGATATTATCTTTTATACCAATAACAACTCCATGTAATTTGCGAAGCGGTTTTCCATTCCTGGTTTCATCATCCAGTAAGGATGCACGCTGCACCGCCTCTTCATCAAATACCTGAATAAAAGCATTGAGATGTTTATAATTTTCTATTTCATGCAGGTAATGTAAAACGACTTGTGTACAGGTGTATTGTCCATTGACTAATTGCTGGTGATAGTCGTGGATTGAAGCGTATGTAAACAAACGAGCTTCTTAAGATGGTTGCTGTGTGGTACTTGCAGCAGCAGGGGCAGCCTGCGGTGGAGTGGCTGGAGTTGCGGTTGTATTTTGCTGTTTCATACCATCCTCCAGTTCTTTTTTCACATTATCTTTGGCATCATTGAATTCCCGGATACCTTTTCCGAGGCCACGCATAAATTCCGGAATTTTCCGGCTACCAAAAAGGACAAGAATAACTACAGCAATTAATAATATTTCCTGAAATCCTAAGTTGCCCATAATAGATAATTTTAAAAGTGAAAAACAAAGGTATAAAGAAAAATATGGCTAAAATATATTCTAACAAATATTTTAATATAGCTGATGTATCAGGAAGCCTTTGATTTTTTCACAGAAAAAAAAGAATTAGAAACGTCTTTCTTTGATCCTGGCCCGCTTACCACTTCTTTCTCTCAGGTAATACAATTTAGCCCTGCGTACCTTTCCTTTTTTATTGAGTATGATTGAATCTACATTGGGAGAAAAGTAAGGAAAAATTCTTTCCACACCAACGCCATCAGATATTTTCCGAACGGTGAAAGTCGCTGTAGTACCAGTTCCCTGGATTTTCAAAACATCTCCGCGAAATATCTGGATACGCTCTTTCCCTCCTTCTATAATTTTATAATTCACGGCAATATTATCCCCTGCTTTAAATTTCGGGAATTCTTTTTTACCGGTCAGTTGATCATGTACAAATTGTACTGCTGCGTTCATGGCTCAAATTTTTAAGGATTGCAAAGGTAAAAGAAAATATGGAATTTCTTGAAAATTATAAAATATTTTATCGGGCAACATTTATTGCACGCTTTTCACGGATCACGATCACTTTTATTTGGCCGGGATATTTCATTTCAGTTTGTATTTTCTGCGCAATTTCAAAACTTAGTGTATCGCTTTCTGTATCTGTCACCTTATCTGCTTCTACTATTACCCGAAGTTCCCGTCCAGCTTGTATCGCATAAGCTTTTTCAACGCCGGGATAAGAAACTGCCAATGTTTCCAGGTCTTTGATTCGCTGGATATATTGTTGCATCATTTCCCTTCTTGCGCCCGGCCTTGCACCACTTATTGCATCACAGGCCTGAACAACAGGTGAGATTACATATTCCATTTCCATTTCGTCATGGTGTGCACCAATTGCATTTACAACAGCGGGGTTTTCTCCATATTTCTCGGCCAGCTTAGCACCTAATAAAGCATGGCTTAATTCAGTTTCCTCATCGGGCACTTTTCCAATATCATGTAAAAGGCCCGCCCTGCGGGCAAGTTTTGGATTAATACCTAATTCAGAGGCCATAATTCCGCATAAATTCGCCACTTCACGGCTATGCATCAACAAGTTTTGGCCATAAGATGAGCGAAACCGCATTTTTCCCACAATCCGCACCAATTCTTTATGCAGGCCATGAATACCCAGGTCTATAACAGTTCTTTCCCCGATTTCAATAATTTGTTCTTCTATCTGTTTCCTTGTTTTTTCTACAACTTCTTCAATTCGTGCAGGATGAATACGTCCATCTGCTACCAATCGTTGCAGACTCAGGCGTGCTATTTCGCGGCGTAAAGGATCAAAGCAGGAGAGCAAAATCGCTTCCGGCGTATCATCCACAATGAGGTCAACACCTGTCGCGGCTTCAAGGGCCCGTATATTCCGGCCTTCACGTCCGATGATCTGGCCTTTGATCTCATCTGATTCCAGGTTAAAAACGGAAACAGTATTTTCTATAGTTTGTTCTGCAGCGGTTCTTTGTATAGATTGAATAACTATTTTTCGTGCTTCTTTATTGGCTTTAAGCTTTGCTTCTTCAATTATTTCCTGCTGTATGGATAAAGCGCTTGTCTGAGCCTCCTGTTTCAGGCTTTCGATTAATTGTTGTTTTGCTTCTTCAGAACTGAGGCCTGAAATTTTTTCCAGGCGGCGGATATGTTCTTCCTGGTGCTTTTCCAATTCAGTTCTTTTCTTATTGACAACTTCAATCTGCTTATTCAAATTTTCTTTAATAGCATCATTTTCTTTTAATTGCCGCTCTATCAAATTATCTTTTTGATTGATTACAATTTCTTTCTGCTTGATCCTGTTTTCAGATTCACTTAATTTCCGGTTTCGGTCAAAAGTCTCTTTATCTAAGTCAGCCCTAAGCTGTACAAAATTTTCTTTTGCTTCAAGAATTTTTTCTTTTTTTAATGTTTCCGCCCTGATTTCTGCTTCTTCAATAATTTTCCGGGATGATCTTTCAGCTTCGTCGATTTTTAATTGGGTATTTTTTGCAAATAAAATTTTCCCCAGGAAAATACCAACTGCTATGGCAATTATGCCAATGATAAAATATATAATGATCGGGTTCATGGATTGAGTTTGTAGGTGAATAATCTTTCATTACATGGCTTAAAAGCAGTAATGTATAAACTGTCTTGTTTTAAGCCGCGAAGATAACAGAAAGCGATGGAAAATATTTTTAATATCTTTCTCATTTTGATATTTACATTTCCCATTATGAACCACATATATAAATACAATTATTTATAAGTCATTCTTAATCTATATTTTAGGAAAATATATGAGATGGCATATAAATTGTCACCGAGTGTTACCCGTTTTTTAATCCTCCTTATATTTTTCAGTTTAGAAATTTTTTGTGAAAAGAATTGTATTAATTATGATGATGGCAGGAATATTTTTTTCCTGCACGAAAGAAGTTGCTGCTCCGCAAAGCGGAGCTGCAACTAATGTTTTTTTTCACGACACTAATATTGAAATCTCAAACTTCATTGCCAGTACAAATGACAAAGCTGGAGTAATATTGAATTTCTCAACTAAAATTTCCGGCAATGTAGGCGCTATGGAATTAATGAGTGGGGAAAATATTAATATATTCTGCACGATTTACAATATCCCCGTTCAAGCTAATAACCAGGTTCAAACTTTTTCTTTCAATGACATTCAACCTAAAGGAAATCCGGTGTATTATATGGTGCGGTACACTTTAAAGGATGGCACCCTGGGTGGCTTCTCTCCCGTTTATACTTTTCATATAAAGTAATGCTACCTTTTCACATTAATCAGGGATTTCAGTGATAAGTGCTTTTTCAATCTGGGCCTGCAATCCAGATAATCTTTCAGAAACAGATTTTAACTGAATAGCTGCTTCCCCGGTTTTGTTTTGTTCTGTAGCAAACCATAATAAAGCCATGGAAACATAATCCTGCATATCTTTTCCTGCGAATAGTGTTTTATATTGCAGTACCTGGTCATTGATCATTTTTACAGTTTTTCGCAGCTTTTCCTCATCCTCAGTATTCACTTTCAGCCTGTACGTCCGATCGCCAATTAAAATATTTACAGTGATCATTTCTCCCATTCAATACTTATTTTTTTAGTGTTTGAATGCATTTTTCTATGTCCTCAATATAATCCTGGATTCTCTTATTCAACGCTTTTCTTGCTGTATCATCCATTGATACAGAATTCAGGTGTAATATATCAACTTTTTGCCGAAGTGCTTCTACCTGGATTTCTTTTTCAGAAAGATTTTTCCTGCATTTCTCCAGTTCCTTTTTCAGGCTGATGTTTTCTTTGTGAATGCAAGCAAATTTTTTTAGCAAGACCTGCAATTTTTCCTGGAAAACTTTTATCTGGTCATTCAAATCCATTATTAATCATTCTATTTTATATGTGAATATAAGCCTATTTATGATTTCCTGATTTCACTCGCTGTTTGTAATTCAATAGCCTGAATAATTTGTTGCATATTTTTATCAATGATTGTATCTGTCATTGTTTTTTCCGGATCGCCAAATGTAAAACTCATGGCAAATGATTTTTTTTCCGCACCCAGTTTCTCACTTCGGAATATGTCAAATAAATGAATTTGCTGCAAAGTACTGATGCCCAATTTTAAAACTGTTTCCTCTACCTGGCCATACGATGTTTGCTCGCCTGTAAGCACTGCCAGGTCACGCGAAGCTGTTGGATATTTAGGTATTTCGCTAAAAGTGACCGACTGTTTTATAACCGTTTCCAATACATGGCTAAGCAGCAAATCAATACAATAAACGGGTTGTGTGATTTCAAATTTTTTTAAATAATTTCCATTTAACAGGATAATTTTTCCCAGGTTTATTTTTCCTGATTCTATGTCAAAAACAACACCCAGGTCTTCATTTTTAGAGTTGCTAATATGTATATTTTTAATGCCGCATACATTACATGCAGCTGTAGCCAGGCCTTTGGTTAAATAAAAATCTGCCTGCTTTTCTTTTTTTTGCCAGTCCCCCGGCATTTCCATACCGGAAATATATACACAAAAATGTTCTGTTTCATTGTATTTTTTACCAGGGTGGCTATACGTTTTCCCCTTTTCAAAAAATTTAATATCCTGCATTTTTCTTTTCAAATTAAAAGAAATTGCTTCCAGGGCAGTAGGCAACATTTGTGGCTTCAAAATATTCAATTCGCTGCTTAGGCTATTTAATGGCTGCGCTGCATGTTTGATTTCTTCTTCAGAAAAATACATAGCATTTGTAAGCGAGTTTGTCACAATTTCATTAAATCCCAGTGCTACAAAAAAATTTGCTAATTTATCAACCAGGTTTTCAGAAAGCAAGCTTTCATTGAAAGCCGGTGAAAAAGTGATCGTACCCGGAATTTGCACTTCGTCCAGGCCATCAATACGCAAAATTTCTTCCACTACATCGGCCGGGAGTAAGATGTCCATTTTGTTGTAAGGAGGTGCTACCCATAATGAATCAGCGCCTTCCTTGATCAATTCAAATTCCAGGCTTTCCAATATTTTTTTTACACTTTCAGGATGATAATTTTTACCGGTAATTTTCTTCAAATACCGGAATGTTAATTCAATTTCAATTTTAGGTTTCGGGTTTGGATAAATATCTGTAACAGTACTTATTTTACCACCTGCAATTTCCTGTATCAGTAAGGCTGCTCTTTTTAATACATTCACTGTATTGGAAATATCAACCCCTTTTTCAAAATGTATAGCAGCATCCGTTCTTAAGCCAAGCCTGGTTGCAGTTTTACGGATTGCTTCCGGGCTAAAAAAAGCACTCTCTAAAAATATATTTTTGGTACCCTTTTGCACACCACTTTCTATACCACCGAAAATGCCCGCAATACACATGGGATTTTCAGCATTACAAATGAGCAGGTCTTCATGGGATAATTTTCTTTCTTTTCCATCGAGTGTTATAAAAGGTTCTCCCTCCTTTGCATTTCTAATAATCACTTTTTTTCCTATAATTACATCCCTGTCAAATGCATGCAATGGCTGCCCGCTTTCATGCAACATAAAATTTGTGATATCCACGATATTGTTAATCGGATGTAAACCAACTGACAGTAGTTTTTTCTGCAACCATTCCGGTGACGCTTCCACCGTTACACCGGAAATACTTACACAACTATAACGCGGGCAGGATGAATTGTTTTCTACCTGTACATCAATGGTGTCATTTTCCTTATCCGTTTTGAATTTATTTTGCCAGGGCAGAACGGCCTTGTATGTTTTTTTGTGGTGATGAGACATCCAGGCACAAATATCTTTAGCCACACCTATATGGCTCATGGCATCCATACGGTTTGGCGTAAGCCCAATTTCAAATATCCAGCCGGCTTCTTTCATGTCAAAATATTGCTCTACCGGCATTCCGGGAACAGCATCATCCGGTAACACAATAATCCCATCATGATTCGCTGATATGCCAATCTCATCTTCCGCGCACAACATACCTTCACTGACTTCCCCGCGGATCTTTGCTTTTTTTATTTCAAAGGTTTCTTTACCGATTGGAGAAATGAAACTTCCGGGTACTGCTACTACTACTTTTTGATGAAGTGCAGTATTGGCCGCACCGCAAACAATTGTCAACAAATTATTTGATCCAACATTTACTTTTGTTATAAAAAGATGGTCAGAATCCGGATGTTTTTTCACTTCAATTATTTGGCCCACCACTAAACCATGTAATTTTTTTTCATCACTATGTTGCTGGACTAATTGCTCCACTTCCAGGCCAATAGAAGTGAGGATTTTAGAAAGTTTTTCCGGTTCCGTTTTTTCCGGTAAATAATCACAAAGCCAATCGTACGAAATAATCATATCTGGATAAATAAATTCGGGACAAAGATAATTGAAACCAGTTATCGGTAAACAGCTCATTTGACCTGGTTAAAAAGCATGCGTGGAAAAATTTTTGTTGAATTTATTTGAAAAAAATATACACAATTTGCATGCTATTCTGAATTTTTCTCCTTACTTGAATTTACCAATTAATCATTCAAAAAAAGAGAAATTTTTTTTGCACAATAATTGTTTATAAAAAAAGGAACCCGTTTAAAACCTTTTAAAAATGTGCGTAAAGCCGCAAAATACCTGTACAATTGATAAGTGCCTGTGCATAAGCCCGAAAATTGCCTGAATAAATAATGAATAAATATAAACTTAATATTATTTTTTTACTGATCTTTTTCCCGCCTATATTCGTTTCCCTTTAAAAGTATGCATATAATTCCTGGCGCGTAATATTAAAAAAATCACGAAACCGGAGTTTATAGGAATCTGAAAAAAGGTGCCAAAATATTACTGAATATAAGAATTAAAAACCTACATGGATATTACGAATTTGAATAAAGACCGCAAATCTAGAAGAAAATCAGGCATTGATTTAAATCCAATGATTTATGGAAAATTACCTCCCCAGGCAAAGGATTTGGAAGAAGCTATTTTGGGGGCTGTCATGCTGGAAAAAAATGCCTTTGATACAGTCATCGAAATTTTAAGACCCGATTGTTTTTATGTAGATACACATCAGCGTATTTATGCCGCTTTCGTATCACTCGCGGATAAAAATATGCCAATTGATATTTTGACGGTAGTGGAAGAATTGAAATCACGGGGTGACCTTGAGATAGTTGGCGGGCCTTATTACATCACGAAATTGACAAACAGTGTCGTTTCCACAGCAAACCTGGAAGCACATGCCCGGATTGTTTTACAGAAATTTGTACAGCGGGAACTAATCCGGATTTCCGGAGAAATTATCGGTGATGCTTATGAAGATGGCACAGATGTTTTTGACCTGATGGATGATGCTGAAGAAAAAATCTTTAATATCACCAACAACTTCCTGAAAACAGATTACAAGTCGATGGGAAATGCCCTCACAGAAGCTATTAACCGGATAGATGAATTGCGGAATAGTACGGAAGATATTTCCGGCGTGCCTAGCGGGTATAGCAGTTTGGATAAAGTGACTTTTGGCTGGCAACCTACCGATTTGATCATTCTTGCTGCAAGGCCATCAGTAGGTAAAACTGCTTTTGCGTTGAATCTTGCTCGAAATGCTGCCTTACATCCAACAAAACCTACAGGTGTTGGATTTTTCTCACTGGAAATGAGTGCTTCACAATTGGTACAAAGGATATTATCTGCTGAAAGCGAAATACCCATGCAAAAAATTGCCCGGGGAAAATTGGAAGAACATGAATATAGCCAACTTCAGAAAAAAGGTATCGAAAAACTCATCGAAGCGCCGATTTATATAGATGATACAGCTGCACTCAATATTTTTGAATTTCGGGCAAAAGCCAGGAGACTTGTGAATAAACATAAAGTTGGCCTTATCATTATAGATTATCTTCAGCTAATGAGCGGGCAAAATGACCGGAACTCAAACAGGGAACAGGAGATAAGCAATATTTCCCGTAACCTCAAAGCCCTGGCTAAAGAATTAAATATACCTATCATAGCACTTAGCCAGTTAAACCGTGCAGTGGAAAGCAGGGCAAGCAGTAAAGTGCCATTACTGAGTGATTTGCGTGAATCAGGCGCTATAGAGCAGGATGCAGATCTCGTTATGTTTATATATAGAAATGAAATGTATGAAAATTACAATAGCCCGGAAGGTGCTGATGTGAAAGATATGACGATGATTAAGATTGCCAAACACCGGAATGGCTCACTGGAAGAAATAAAATTACGCGCTATGCTTTCCATTCAAAAATTTGCTGATTGGAATGATGATGGCTTTTCTCCGGGAGGTAATTTTAAATACCTTGGTTCTTCTCCACCTGGTGATACCCAGGGAAGTGGCGGAAAATTATATCTTCAAAAAGGGAGCAGGATGAACAGTGGTGAATTTGATGAAGGCATTGAAGATTAGGCTAAACTTTTTATATGAGGGACATTCCACTTTTTTATGAAGAAAACTTAGCCGGGCAAAATGGTATGGTCATACTAAGTGAAGAAAGCAGCCATCATATTCATAAGGTGCTTCATTTAATAGCAGGAGATGAAATAGCAATCACCAATGGCAAAGGTATTTTGATGCAAGGTGTATTAACTTTCGTAGACAGAAAAAAGACCATTTTCAAAATAACAACTGAGGACATTGTGCCTCCACCGGAAAATAAAATTACTATTTGTTGTTGTATCATTAAAAATACCAGCCGTTTTGAATGGTTCCTGGAAAAAGCAGTAGAAATTGGTGTATGTGATATCATCCCGGTTATATCGTTAAGGACTGAAAAAAAGAATCTACGCCCGGACCGCATGAAGCAAATTATGGTAGCGGCATTAATACAAAGCAAACAATGTTGGTTACCGGTTTTTCATGAACCCGTTTTATTCTCCCGGGTTATTTTGTTGGATGGTTTCGATCATAAATTTATTGCCCATTGCATGGAAACGGAAAAATCTCCTTTGAAAAAATTTACGCTTTCCGGGAAAGTTCAAATGCTTATAGGTCCGGAAGGTGATTTTACAAACGATGAAATTAATAGTGCAATGACTAAAGATTTTATCCCCGTTTCTTTAGGCAAAAACCGATTGCGTTCAGAAACGGCGGCAATTGTAGCACTTACATTATTAAATAATTAAAACAAAAGTTGTAGTTTCATTTTTTCAAACCGGCCTTTATGATGCGATACCGTATTGCTTTTTTAATGACGAGTTTTTTTATTTTTCTCCTTTCTTGTGGAAATGGAAAAAATAAAGAAGTGCAGAGAGATACAACTATAACGATTTTAACGTCTTTCAATAATCTTTTTTTGGACAGTGCATCGCTGACAAATTTTCTAACATCCCAACCCTCGCTTCAACCTTATGCAGAACAATTCTTTAATTTTTACAAAGAAAGAAATTACGAATATGCCTGGTTTGATACTAGTGGATTGGGAGAGCAGGCACATAATTTTTTAAACCTTCTGAATACTACTATATATGAATTGCATGACAGTTCCTTGTACGATGAGAAATTGTATAAAATGTATGATGAATTTCATGACGTTTCCGGTTTAAAAAAATCATCCAAAGAAGCATTGCAAACAGAGTTGAGAATGTCTGGTCAGTTTTTTAAATATGCGGCTAAAGTATTTAATGGTAGTGACGTGGATGCCACACAATTAGGATGGTATATTCCAAGAAAAAAATTAAGCCTGTCCGCATTACTTGATACTGCTTTGCTTTCCGCAAAAGATATACGGGAAGCAAATGGCATTGTTAGTCCCGGTTATAAAAAATTAATTGCTTTTGTCTCGAAATATTATGATTTAAAAAAAGAAAGATGGGACGTTATTCCAACACCAGATAAACCGGTTCATGTAGGAGAAACAAATTATTTATTGCCGCAAATAAAAAACCGGTTATTTGAATTAGGCGATTTGGTAAATGCAGATACTACAACTTTTTTTGATACTGCATTATTTACAGCAACCAAAAAATTCCAGGCGAGGCTTGGTCTTTCACCCGATGGGGCAATTGGGCCTAAAATGTTATATGAATTAAATGTACCTATTGAAAAGAGAATTCAACAAATATTGGTCAACCTGGAAAGAATGCGCTGGCTGCCTGCAAAACAGGATGGTGATTTTATATTCGTAAATATCCCTGAATACAAAATGTATGTATATGAAAATGGAAACCTGGATTTCAGTATGAATGTAATTGTGGGTAAAACAACCAATAGCACAGTGATATTTTCAGGTTCCCTCCAATACGTTGTTTTTGCTCCTTACTGGAATGTGCCAAAAAGTATTGTTCAAAATGAAATTGTACCCGGCATGGCAAAAAATCCGGATTATTTAGCGAATCATAACATGGAAATTGTCGGGCAGAATGGATCCCTCCCTGATGTCAGGCAAAAACCCGGGGAAGATAATTCGCTCGGGAGGGTGAAATTTCTCTTTCCAAATAATTATGATATTTACTTTCATGACACGCCCAACCGCGATCTTTTTTCTGCTACCAACCGAAGTTTCAGCCATGGTTGCATACGTGTGGGCGAACCCAAAAAACTGGCCGAATTTTTATTGAGAAATGATAGCTCCTGGACCATAAACAGAATTGATTCTGCCATGTATGCATCTAAAGAAAAATGGGTTAAAACGCCAAAAGTCACGCCTGTTATTATTGCTTATTTCACAGCATGGGTAGATGACAATGGTTCATTGAATTTTAGAAAAGATATATACGGCCATGACCAGAAATTGATTGATAAGATGTTTGTCAGCAAATAAAAATTTCCGTCAAATTTTTATAGAAAATCTTACTTTCTCTACCAGAAGCATTTATTATGATTTAAGCATGTTTACAATTATTTTTGAATTTTCCTAAATATATAGCGTTGATAAAATGATGCACACGGAAACGGATATTCTTAAAATATTTCATTCTGTATTTCCTGGAAAAGCCATATTATATTTTGCTCCCGGGAGAATCAACCTGTTGGGTGAGCATATAGATTATAATGCCGGATACGTGATGCCGGCAGCAATCACACAAGGTCTTTGGTTTGCCATTGGTGAAGCCAGGGAAAATGAATTTTCTGTGTACAGCGCTACGCTGGATGAATACATACATGGAAATTTTTCATCATTGAATAAATCTGCAGGCTGGAAGAATTATATTCTCGGTGTGATCGACCAGTTTATTCAAAAAGGTTTTTCTTTAAAAGGATTCCATGTAGTTTTTGGTGGCAATTTACCGGTGGGTTCTGGTTTGTCCTCTTCCGCAGCCCTGGAATGTGGACTGGCAATAGCTTTGAATGATTTTAATGCATTTAATATTCCCAAAAAAGAACTTGCATTAATGTGCCAGCGTGCAGAACATACTTTTCCCGAAATGCAATGTGGTATTATGGATCAATATGCCAGTATGTTTGGTGAAAAAGATACTATCTTATTCCTGGATTGCCTCAGCATTGAAAGTGAAAAAATAAAGTTTCCTTCGGCAACTCATTCCATTGTGCTCATCAATACGAATGTAAAACACTCACTTGAAGATAGCGCATACAACACAAGGCGTGCGCAATGCGAGGAGGGCCGGCTGTTGTTGCAAAAAAAATTTCCCCAAACGAATAATTTCAGAGAAGCAACCATATCGCAGTTATCCATTTTGAAAAATGAAATGCATCCGG
>JBAQJB010000256.1:0-3935 GCA_049289155.1 Chitinophagaceae bacterium | reverse complement strand
ACCATCAAACCATCTATGATAGTAAGATAAAATAAGATGCTTCTTTTTTTCTGCATAGACCAGGCAACAATAATTAATAAAATAAACGGGATACAATTGATCAGTATGCGTACCGGGTGATACTGCCGTAAAACAGCGAAGGCCATAAAAGAAATAAAACCTACAATAGTGAGCGGAATGATGATATAAAAAATGGTTTTTTTCAGGCCGACACGCACCACGAAAGTTTTTAATTTCCGGTTATGGTCCGCGAGGTAATCTTTGATATCAAATAAAATGGCAAGCAGGCTGATATACATAAAATTCTTTCCCAGGAACCATATATTAAACCAGGAAAATTCATAGTGAGTCCCATGTGCCGCTTCATACCACAGGATAGGAATATAGGAAACAAAAGTTGCCCATACAAGCCCGATAATAAAGGGTTTTATCCAACCGGTATCCCGTATATTGATGCGCATATTTTTACCAAATGATACGCCATAATATAATAAAGCAATGATGCCGACAAAAGCAACGGGAATTAATTGCCTGAATGAAATATTATGCAGCTGATCAAAATGAATAAACAATAAATAAGCCCCGGCAATAACGCACAGAAATATATAGGTATATTGTAATCTTAAAATCCATTTCCGGTTGGTTGCATACCAGTGCGTTCGTTCATTATCATAAGGCGCAGTCACTTCGCCGAGGTAAGCCATATTATAATAAATAATGGTACCAAAATAAACCAGGAAATAAAATAGAAATGAATTTAATGGCAGCCCTTGTTGCATATTGGATTCAATACACAAACTGACGGTACAAACGCCATAAAAGTAGTTGCCATAAAAAATTGAAGGAATGATTCCTTTTTGCAAACCCATTATTTAAGAATAACAAATGGTGGCGTAGATATCGTATCGCTTTTGTTTTTCATTTTATCACTGAGCACAAACCGCAATACACAAGTATCATTTTCCAAACAGACCGGCCCTTTAATTTCCGGGATGGCCTGGCCGGTAAGATACCCGTAAGTTACCAATATTTCCCCTTCAGAATTTTGTTGTGTAGGTACCTGGTCTGAAATTTTATAATAGGCATCAAAATTACTTTGTGCACAATTTTGCGTCAATTTCTGAACGAATAAACTATCCTGTATATCTCCTTCCTTATCCGTATATTTTAGCGTGATTGTAATGGTATTCCCCGGTGCCAGTACTTCTGTACTCAGGGAAACAAAACTGAGTTGCGGGCTGGTAGAAAACTGGTTTTTTTTACAACCACAGATAATTAAGGTTAAACCGCAGAGTATTAATATTTTTGTTCGCATGATTTTATTTTCAGTATTCAAATTTACTTAAAAGTACCCATTCACATATGCAGGAAGAGGAAATTATAAAAAATATATTTTCCGGTGATACTTATTTCAACGTTCTCGCGCTGAAAATATTTCACCTGCAAAGCCATAACAACAGAATTTATCAAAATTGGTGCAGGCAATTGAGCACCAATATTTCAGAAGTTTACCGGCTGGAACAAATTCCTTTCCTGCCCATTTCTTTTTTCAAAACCCAGGAAATCAGGACCGGCAATTTTAAACCGGAGGCCATTTTCCAAAGTAGCGGTACAACACAACAGGCAAAGAGCCGCCACTTCATAAAACATACGGGATTGTACAGGAAAAGTTTCCTGACTTGTTTTCAGCAATTTTATGGAGATATTAAAGATTATTGTATACTGGCTTTACTGCCATCTTATAGTCCGGGTTCTTCGCTGGTAATGATGGCGGATGAATTGATACGCTTATCAGGGCATACTGATAGCGGCTTTTATGCGGGTGATGAAGAAAAATTATTTTCAATTTTAAAGCAACTGGAAGCATCAGGGCAAAACACCATTTTGCTTGGGGTTAGTTTTGCGTTATTGGATTTTGCAGAAAAATTCCCCATACAATTAACTCACACGATCGTGATGGAAACGGGTGGTATGAAAGGCCGGAAAAAAGAAATTACCAGAAAGGAACTTCACGAAATTCTAAAGATAAGATTCGGATTAAATCTAATCCATTCAGAATATGGGATGACAGAATTATTAAGCCAGGCTTATGCCCAAAAAGACGGGCTTTTTTATTGCCCGCCCTGGATGAAAGTCTTCGTGCGCAGTGAATATGATCCACAGGATTTTGGGGAAACAGGAAAAGGCCTGCTGCTTATTATTGACCTGGCAAATATTCACAGTTGCGCTTTTATTGCTACGGATGATATCGGCGAAGTGTTTGATGACGGCAGCTTTGAAGTACATGGCCGCCAGGATGCAAGTGACCTTCGCGGTTGTAGTTTATTGATGGTATAATTATAATTCTTTCGTATTAATATTTTCATTCGAAAAGATTTTTAAAAAAATAAATGCAAGTTCTATATTTGCAGCCCCCTGCCCGGGTGGCGAAATTGGTAGACGCACTGTGTTCAGGTCGCAGCGTTCGCAAGGATGTGCTGGTTCGAATCCAGTCCCGGGCACAAATATAAAAATGCCGGCTGAGTGCCGGCATTTTTGTTTCCACGGGAATCTATTTTTTCGTAAAAAAGAAATAGCTAATAAAAGAACTACTTCAATTATTTTGAAGCAATTCTTTTATTAAGAATGTTTCTTTATTATTCTGCTTTCAAAAAATTGCCATTCTCATCAAATAGCACATCCTTCCCATGTATCTCCACTTCGTAGGAAGTTTTCCCTGCTGCATCGGTTACTTTTCCAGCTTCATTAATTTTTGCATTATTGTAATGTTGTTTTACATAAGAAATAATGTTTGCGGGGAGATCACTTACTGAAATTGCTTTTACAATTTCTATAAAACACCTGATGGCGTGTATTGAACGGAATTTGCTTCACCATCTTTACCGCCCCAGTTTGCTTCATAGTTGCCATTTTCCTTTTCCCAGTTTACGTGGTATTTTTTTGATTCCGGGTATTTCTGCATGTTCGCTTCCATAACCACTGAAGGAACAGATATTTTTTCACTGCCTTCACCTTTTTCGTGTGCAAATGTTGCACTGCTTATAGCAAAAAAAGGGGAAAGATTTTCTTTATCTGTTGTAGGAAACCGGTATCACGGTGCTACTTTTCATAATTTATTCATACATGCCAATACAGAGCTGCTGGATATTTTCGACACGTTAAGCCGGTCTAATAATTTTTTTATGGCAGGTATGATATTATGTGTCATTCTATTGATGATTTTTTAGAAGCGGAAAATTTTTCAATACTGGAATTTAACGGCTCGGGTTCCATACCCAACCATGTTTTTACGCCAAATTTTACGCTATGGCAGGCTTATAAGGAAATAAGGGCGCATTGGAAAGTTTTATTCGAAATAAGCAGCTACAATCATAAAGAAGGATTAGTCTATTGGCCGTTTCTGAAAGGGCTTCGTTTTTTACGTAATGCATTAAATCATTGCAAAACGCTTAGAAAATACGATAAGATAATAGCATATTAATTTCGTATATGCCAATTGTTAGTACCAGTCTGAAGCAGCAAATGTTTTTGCGTTCATTAATCAGAAGAACCATCTGATTTTGAATATCTTTGTATCCACTGCTGGTATTCTTCGGGCGTCATCTTATTCAATTTATTCAATAAAAAATCTGTCATCGCCCATATTTTAGCATCACTGTGCGTTGGCCCAAATGCCGGCATACTGGTCATCTTAATGCCATTTTTTATAATCCAAAAGGCTTCTGTTGTATCCGGCATGTCGGTTGACTGATAGAATTTCGGCGGTTTAGGATAAAGGCCTTTCACTAATTCATCCGGACTGATTCCCGGGCCACCATGGCAGGTTACACACATTTCATTGTAATGTATAAATCCTTCCGTTATCATAGCCGAATCATTCATTAATGGGACTTGTATGTCTTTTATTCTTTTGTCAATAGAGTGATGAGTCGTTG
>JBAQJB010000255.1:0-8053 GCA_049289155.1 Chitinophagaceae bacterium | reverse complement strand
CATGGATATTGCATTTCATCTCACCGATGCAAATGGCCCGCGGCTGACCAATTCGCCGGGTTATTTCAAAGCGGCTAATTATGTGAAAGACCAGTTGGCAAGTTGGGGTTTAAAAAATTCTATGCTTGATCCCTGGGGTGATTTTGGAAAAGGCTGGGAACTGGAAAAATCTTATGTTGCCATGACCGCTCCCTGGTATAAATCACTCGAAGCATATCCCAAAGCATGGACAGCCGGCACCAATGGCGCGAAACATGCTGAAGTAATTTTGATTGCAGCAAAAGATTCTGCCGGGCTGGATGCTTACCGCGGAAAATTGAAAGGCAAAATTTTAATAACAGACAGGGACGATGCATATAAATTAAGTTTTGAACCTGATGCGCATAGGTATTCAGATTCAGAACTCGATTCTATGTCCAATGAAACCATCAAACCCGCCGACACAGCAGCGATGCGCAAAAGAAGGGAACAATTCATGAGCCAATACCGTTCACAACAAAGCATGCAAAAGACGTTGAAAGAAATGGCAGAAAAAGAAGGTGCATTGGCAATGTTCACGTCCAGCCCGCGAAATCATGATGGAACAATTTTCGTTCAGCAGGCAGGCCCATATAAATTGACTGACCCTGAAAATTTTTTAGACATCGCTTTGCAGTATGAAGATTATATGACGATCGTTCGGTTATTAAGAAATAATATCCCCGTAAATTTTGATGTTGAAGTAGCCACGAAATTTTTTACAAAAGATATAAAAGGCTATAATGTAATCGCAGAAATTCCGGGTACCGATCCAAAATTAAAAGATGAAATAGTAATGTTGGGCGGACACCTGGATTCCTGGCAGGGAGGCACCGGCGCTACAGATAATGCCGCGGGTTCTATGGTAATGATGGAAGCCGTGCGGATATTAAAAGCCATTGGCATACAACCGCGGAGAACGATCCGCATTGCATTATGGAGCGGCGAAGAACAAGGTTTACTGGGATCCAGGGGTTATGTAAAGAAAACTTTTGCTGACCCTTCGGACATGAAATTATTGCCTGCGCATGAAAAATTTTCTGCATACTTTAATTTAGATAATGGAACAGGTAAAATTCGGGGCGTGTATTTACAGGGCAACGAAGCAGTGAAAAATATATTCGCGCAATGGCTGGTTCCTTTTAATGATTTGGGCGCAAAGACGCTCACTATCAGCAATACAGGCGGTACGGATCATTTGGCGTTTGATGCAGTTGGTTTACCCGGTTTCCAGTTTATACAAGATCCTTTAGAATATGATACAAGAAATCATCATAGTAATATGGATGTGTCCGAACATTTACAGGAAGATGATTTAAAACAGGCTGCAACAATCGTTGCCGCATTTGTATATGATGCGGCTATGCGGGATGAAAAATTACCGCGTAAAGAATTACCCGCGGCGAGGAAGAATTAAAAACTAAAAACTAAAAATGATAAATGAATAATAGTAAATTGGTTTTCGAAAATTCCGGCATAATTGTTTAAAAAAATTCAGAACAAATAGCAAGCTTAGTAAGGGCGGCAGTTTGAAAACAAAAAAAATCAGCCATTTACAATCGGCTGATTTTTTTTATTCTATTAATTCTTCATTATCTAATAAAAATATACCAGGTTTTTTAAATATAAAATCTATAACTAAAGCAAGCCCTGTAAGGGCGGCAGTTTGGTAGAAAAAATAAAATAGAAAAACCTCAAAGGCCTGTAGGGCCGGCAGTTTGAAAACAATCAAAATAAATTGATGTGCATTTTAATTTGATGCACGTATGAAATCGTAACATCAATAAATCTTTTCCTCCAACAAATACCCGCTTACATAATCTGCAATGCCATCTTCCAGGCTATACATTTTTTCCTGGTAACCGGCATTGAAAAGCTTATCCATAGCAGCTTTGGTGTAATATTGATATTTGTCGCGGATATCTTCCGGCATGGGAATATATTTTATCTCCGGCTCCTTATCCATGGCTTTATAGGTCGCATTCACCAGGTCATTGAAAGTTCTTGCTTTACCAGTGCCCACATTATACAAACCGTTTTTTATACGCTTCCATTTTTTATGCAGCATTTGTTGGAGCATCCATTCTATAACAAGATCGATATCTTTCACATAAATAAAATCCCTTAATTGTTCACCATCTTTATATCCCGGCTTATGGCTTTCAAATAATTTTACAAACCCATTTTCATTGATTTGATTTACCGCGTGAAAAATAACACTAGCCATCCTGCCTTTATGATATTCATTCGGGCCATACACATTGAAAAATTTTAAACCTGCCCAATATGGCGGATGATTTTTTTGCGCCAAAACCCATTTATCAAATTCATTTTTACTGATACCATACGGATTGAGCGGCTCTAATTTTTCAACACAATCATGGCTGTCTTCATAGCCATTTTCACCAGAACCATAAGTAGCCGCAGATGATGCATAAATTAATGGGATGTCATAAGCCGTGCAATAATTCCAGATATCTTTGGAATAGTCTACATTCAATTCTTCCAGTATGGCATAATTAAATTCTGTTGTATCTGTGCGTGCGCCAAGATGTATGATGGCAGACACTTTCACGGAATCTTCATTCAGCCAGTCAAAAAGTATTTGCCGTTCTACAATATGTTTGAATTTTTTCCCCTCCCAGTTTTTACGCTTTTTTTCCACGCCGAAATCATCTACTAATACAAGGTCTTCAAAGCCTTTTTCATTTAAAAATTCAACCAGGCAACTGCCAATAAAACCCGCTGCACCCGTAATAATAATATGTCCTTTCTTTTCTGCTTCCTCCTTTTGAATAGCCATGTAAATTTTTATTTTTTTTCTTTTGCAGTGAGTTATTCCGCAATTATTTTTTCAATGGCCGTATCATATTTTTCTTTCCAGTTTGAAATATGTTGCCAGTCTTCTCCATTTATTTTTATATATCCTGAAGTCACACTTCCTAAAACAGTCACCGGGATATTATTTAATGCAGCTTTTTGTTTTAGTAAAGTAGCCTGCTCCATATCACAGGAAACCACTACCCTGCTTTGTGCTTCGCCAAACCAATACGCATCATTGCGCAGTTCCGGAATATCATTTATTTCAAAACCAAGATCCCGGTGAAAGCCTTTCTCCATCAGCGTTACAAACAATCCACCTTCACTGATATCATGCGCGCTTTTGATGGCCTCATCATGAATGGCCGATAAAAGAAATTTTTGCAAAGCGAATTCTTCATCCAAATCAAAAACAGGTGCAGGAGAAAATTCCACCTCTTTTATTTTATGTAAATATTCTGAAGACCCGATATCATTTTTCATTTCACCCAATAACATAATTAAGTCACCTGCCTTTTTAAAATCAAGCGTCATTTTTTTATTGGGATCATCGAGAATGCCCACCATACCAATCGTTGGTGTGGGGTAAACAGGCCCATCCGGATTTTGATTATAAAAACTAACATTGCCTCCTGTGACCGGCGTATTAAATTTTCTGCAAGCTTCTCCCATGCCTTTAACAGCTTCCGTAAATTGATAATACACTTCCGGGTTATACGGATTTCCAAAATTCAAACAATTCGTTACACCAACCGGTTGCGCACCACTGCAAACAATATTTCTTGCAGCTTCTGCAACCGCTATCATCGCGCCTTTCCGCGGATCTGCATATACATATTTGCTGTTGCAATCTGTAGTCATTGCCAATGCAGTGCCTGTTTCCCTCACCCAAACAATAGCTGCATCAGAAGGTGCATTGGTGCTTAAATTCGCCGCGCCAACGGTACTGTCATATTGTTTTGTAACCCAGCGTTTGCTGGCAATATTTGGAATGGAAATAATTTGCTCCGCAATTTCCATCAACTTATTATTGGGAATATCTTCAATAGCATCCATGGAAAATGCATTAATTTTTTCCAGGTATTTTGGTATTGATGTTTCCCTGTCATATTGTGGCGCGCCGCCACCAAGTACCAATAATTCTGCAGGAATTTCTGCTTCCAATATTCCATGCATATAAAATTTTAACTGGCCATCACCAGTCACATCACCAATATGGCTACAGGGCAAATCCCATTTTTCAAAAATTTTCAACACTTCATTTTCCCGCCCTTTTTTTACAACCAATAACATTCTTTCCTGGCTTTCACTCAACAGCAATTCCCAGGCTTTCATACCGGAATCGCCCTCTGAGTCTGCCTTTGCGCGGGTGGGCACCTTATCCAGGTGAATGATCATTCCTGATTTTCCTTTCGCGCTCATTTCTGCTGTGCTGCAAATGATTCCTGCAGCGCCCATATCCTGCATGCCAATCACAGCGCCTGTTTCAATAATTTCAAGACAGGCTTCAAGTAACTTTTTTTCCTGGAATGGATCGCCAACCTGCACAGCCGGTAAGTCTTCCACGCTTTCTTCTGTAATATTTGCGCTGGCAAAACTGGCACCGCCAATACCATCTTTTCCTGTTGCACTTCCTACAAAAAAAACAGGATTGCCCACACCTTCTGCGGTGGCACTAACGGTGTCACCAATTTTTACAATGCCCACACTCATGGCATTTACGAGCGGGTTGGTATGATAACAATCTTCAAAATATATTTCACCGCCTACAGTAGGAACGCCAAAACAATTTCCATAGAAACCGATACCGCGGACAACGCCATTCAATAATCTTTTCGTTTTGGGATCCGCTTCGCCATTCTCCATTTTTAAACTGCCAAAACGCAGGCTGTTCAATGATGCAATGGGCCGCGCACCCATTGTGAAAATATCTCTTTGTATACCGCCAACACCGGTTGCCGCACCCTGGAAGGGTTCAATAGCGCTGGGATGATTGTGTGATTCTATTTTAAAAACAACAGCATAGCCATTGCCAATATCCATGAGGCCTGCATTTTCTTCGCCCGCTTCCACGAGCATGCGCCCGCCTTTGCGTGGTAAAGTTTTCAGCAATTTGATAGAATTTTTATAACTGCAATGTTCACTCCACATGCCACTGAAAGCGCAGAGTTCTGTAAAATTGGGCGTGCGGCCCAGTTCTTTTTTAATACGTTCAAATTCCTCTTCCGTAAGCCTTAATTCCTCTGCAATTTTTGAATTGATTTCCATGAATGCTTTTTTTGAAAACAGTGATACTGCTTATTTTTCATTTACCGGTTACCGGTAAAATTCCTGGCGCAAAGGTAGGCAAGCACGTAGGTTTGTGAAAGGAAACAGCAAAAAGATTTGTAAAAAATAACCAGTAATTTTTTGAACCAGGTTTCTACTCCTTATAAAACGATGCCGAGCGCTATTTGAATGGCTTTTTCCAACACATCAAATGCAGCATTGGCGGCATTTTGCGCCATTACTTTGGAAATGATGGCAATGGCATGCAATTCTGAAACCAATATTTTTTTTTCATCCAGTATGCGGGCTTCATAAAATTCTTCACTTAACTGGTTCGTTAAACGCAGGCTCGTCAAGAGATCAAGCCTTTCTTTCCTGCTTTGGAAAAAATCATTGGAAGTTTCTTTGGCAAAAGGCCAATCTGTGTCTACCGATTTTTTCACAGCAGAAAGCATATCTGTAAGGACTTCATCAATATCAAATTTCATAATATAGTTTTAAATAAATTATCTCGCTTTACTCAAAGCGATCTCTTCTATCAATACAGGTTTCCATAAAGCTTTTAATTGTTCATTATAAATAAGCGCTTCTGCATTTGACAGCACGCCTCTTTTTGCGTGGTCCTCTTTTGCCTTGATAAAATAATCTTTCAGTATTTTGATGGAAGCCACGATATCAGCGGATTGTGGCCGCACTTCATTTTTAAATAAAATCGAATTAATTTCTCCTTCAATATTTAAATACCCGCTTACATAACGATCATAATTTTTAACTCCATCCGGAGATGCAATCATGGTGAGATAAAGCATATCCGTTTCCTTAGCCGCATTTTCAATTTGTGTTTGCAACGCTGCATCGTAAGCTGGGACAAACGATGCACGGCAACCTGCTAAAAAAATAACCGGCAGAAAAAAGATTGCATAGAAAAATGACTTGTTTATTTTCAAAATTTTATTCATCCTGTATTATTTTATTTCCGGGTCGCCGGTTAAATAAGTTCCCGTAAAAGAACGGTACGCATCAGAAGTTTTCCTGCCAGCTTTTCCATCTATTTTTACATAAGCTCCTGCAAGGTTAAGCATCTTCTGCAATTCTTCTGCTTTTTGTACATACCTTGTGGGTGCATAATTTACCTGTTTCCCCAATTCGGTAATCAGGCTTACCCTGTTTGAAATTCCTGGATAAACGAGTTGCATTTCAACCATTCTTCTTAATAAAACTGCGCCGCCACATTGCTTGGAAACCGCAGTGGAACTGTATTTGCCATCCGACATAAATTTTCCGCTTGTATAATGATTACTATAACTCCATAGATAGGGCGAGTAAATGCCTTTGCTCCTGTAACCAAAGCCATTATACGCTTCCATTTTATACAACATGCCCGGAATACTCCAATCGTACCAGGAATCCAGTGAATCATATTTCAAAGAATCGATGGCGCTGAATTCCCAGTCGTACGGCGGGTTTCCGGACTTTGGCCTGCCGGCAGGTTCATTCACCGTGCGGGCGTTTAGCGAATCACCATTGTATAAATGTGTTTTAAAATCATTGCAGGATTCCATCGCATGTAAAATGCCGATAAAATACCAGGGGACATTTACAACCGTTGACACGTTTTGATACCGCGCGTTATTGGTTATAATTTTCTTTACGATCGAATTGACTTCATCGTATTTTTCTGCAAAGATGATACAGGTATCAAATAAGCGCTGGTACTCACTTTGCAATTGTGGTGTGTAGGAAACAGCAGGCATGGCAGGTGTCTTTTGATTGTATAAATATACAATTTTTAAAATAAACGAACATTACCTCTTTTTCGAAAAACTTTCTTCGATTGATCTTTTTAAAACAGCACACATCTCTGTCAATTCCGTTTCTGATATAATCAATGGTGGCGCAATGCGTAATGAATTTGGTGCAAATAAAAACCAGTCGGTGATCAATCCATTTTTTATACATTGATGAATCACAGACCTGCAGGTTTCCGCGTCACGAAATGAAAGGGATGCCCAAAGGCCCGCTGTTTGCAGGTTTGCGCCGTTTATAAAGGATAAATTTTCATGCAATATTTTTTCTTTTTTAGGAACCGTATCAATCATTTTTTCGCTGAGTAAAATTTCAAATGCCTGCATGCCTGCCGCGCATGAAACAGGATGGCCGCCAAATGTGGTGATATGGCCCAATACAGGATCTTCCATAAATACCTGCATGATTTTTTTATCTGCAATAAAAGCGCCCAATGGCATACCGCCTCCAAGCGCTTTTCCCAATAACAAAATATCCGGGACGACTTCAAATTGTTCGAAAGCCCATAATGTTCCGGAGCGGCCAAAGCCTGCCTGTATTTCATCCAGTACTAATAAAGCGCCTTTTTCTTTACATGTTTCATGCACTTTTTTTAGCCAGCCTTTTGGTGGTTTTGTAACGCCGCTTTCGGCTTGAATTGTTTCCGCGAATACGGCGGCAGTTTGTTCATTGATCGCGTCAAGAATCGAATCATCGCCATATTCAAATTCAATTATGCCCGGTAATAAAGGCCGGTAAGCGCTGCGCCAATACTCATTTCCCAGCATACTCAATGCACCCTGTGTACTTCCATGGTATGCATTTTTAAAAGAAATAATTTGTCTTCTTCCGGTAAATCTTTTCACCAGCTTCATAGCGCCTTCCGTGGCTTCGGCGCCACTATTTGTAAAATAAACACAGTTTAAGTTTTCTGGTAAATGGTTAGTAAGTAAAGTTGCATATTGCACTTGCGGCGATTCAATAAATTCTCCATAGACAATGAGGTGCATATAAGCCGCAGCTTGTTTTTGCACCGCTTCAATCACCTTTGGATTTGAATGGCCAATATTGGCCACATTAAACCCTGAAATCATGTCTATGTATTTTTTTCCATTTGCATCAAACAGATGGATCCCGTCGGCTTTCACCATTTCCAGGCCAA
>JBAQJB010000254.1:0-23775 GCA_049289155.1 Chitinophagaceae bacterium | reverse complement strand
AAAAAAGCATTATCTTTTTTACGCAAATGCCTTCCGATGGAAGTGGACCGTTACCTGACGAGAAATTCGCCTTTTAGTGGCAACTGGGAAAATATTATACAGCAGCATGATGAATTATTGGCCCCGGAAACGCGGCAACTGATACTGGAATACCTGCAGCCAAAATATATAAAATTATTTCACGAAATATCAGAAGATACACCTGTATTTTATCTCGAAAGGGGCAAGGCATTTTCAACTGCCCATTTCATTCCATTAAAAATTTCTGAAAAATTGATACAACCTCTTATTTCCATTAAAAAAACAGGAGGAGTTTACGAAATCTATTGTGGCCTGAAATTGGAAGAAGGTGTCTATAATATTTCGGAGAATGAACTGGAAACGACTGCCCTGGTTAAGTTTCACGATTGCCTGTACCTGTGGAAACAGGCGGACGATATCATACAGGCAGAAAGATTTTTTCCTGCAGGTAAAATGATCGTGGAGGAATCAGCCTGGGAAGAAAATTTGAAAAATAATGTGCTGCCACTTTCCAAAAAATATGATATTGAATTAACCAATATCGACACTGAAGTATGGAAAGAAATGCTTCCCGGCATTAGTCTGGAATTACGCGAACGCGGTGATTATTTATTGATACATACCATTTTTTCATATAAAGATTATATCGTTCAGGAAGGTGATAAAGAAAAGATCCTGTATCCTTTTAATAATAAACTTATTGTTATTCACCGGAACATTCCCGCGGAAACTGCATTTATGCAAAAGCTGGAAGCATTGCATTCGCATTTTAAAAAAACGGATGAAGTACATACACTCGCGCTGAAAGGAACAGAAGTTTTAAAAAATAACTGGTTCTTTTTATTTGCAGATGCGATCAAAGAATTAAACATTCCCGTAACCGGCTTTGAAGCATTAAAAAAATTCAGGTTCAATACAGCAAGGCCAACAACGAAGATTCATATATCCAATAGTATGGATTGGTTTGATGCAAAGGTGGATGTGCATTTCAATGGCCATAAAGTAAAAGTGGCTGATATTAAAAAAGCATTGGGCAGGCAGGAACAGTATGTGCAGCTGGAGGATGGAAGCCTGGGTATTTTACCTGAAGAATGGTTGAAAAAATACAGCCTGCTTTTTCGAGTGGGTGAAGGCAAAACCGATGCATTGAAATTAAGCAGGTATCATTACAGCGTCATCGAAGACTTATACAACCAGCGGGATGAAAATGAACTTAGTATTTTGCTGGATGAAAAATATGGCAGTATTAAAAATAATTATTCCATCAGTGAAATACCTGCACCGGAACACCTGCAGAAAATTTTGCGCCCCTACCAGGAAGCCGGCTTTCACTGGATACATTATTTAAACCAGGTGAAATGGGGCGGTATTCTTGCCGATGATATGGGTTTGGGTAAAACTATACAAGCCCTGGCTTTCCTGCATCATTATAAGAAAATGAACGGTACCATTAAGGCGCTTGTTGTTTGTCCAACCACGTTAATGTTCAACTGGGAAAATGAAATAAAAAAATTCACGCCAACTCTTACGCGACATGTACATCATGGCGGCACAAGGGACCAGGCATTATTGCATAAAGACGATGCAGACATTTTTATCACCACGTATGGAACATTGCGCAGCGATATAAAATATTTCAAAGACATTCCTTTTGATTACCTCATCCTGGATGAAAGCCAGGCCATAAAAAATCCATCCAGTAAAATAGCCAAAGCAGCTACTTTATTAACAGCCAAAAACAAACTTTGCCTGAGTGGTACGCCTTTACAAAACAATACTTTTGATCTATACGCGCAAATGAATTTTCTCAATCCCGGCATGCTGGGAAGTATAGAATTTTTCAAACAGGAATTCTCTATTCCAATTGATAAATTAGGCATGCAGGAAAATAAAGAACATTTGCGCAAACTATTGTTCCCATTCATTCTCCGCAGGACAAAAGAACAGGTTGCTAAAGACCTTCCTGAAAAACATGAGATGATTGTATATTGTGAAATGGGCAAAGTACAACGGGATATTTATGACGCATACCGCAATGAAATCCGCAGTAAATTATTAGGTGAAATGGAATCACAGGGTTTTGGAAAATCGCAATTGTCTATCCTGCAGGGCCTGATGAAACTCCGGCAGATTTGCGACAGCCCGGCCATATTAAAGGAAGAAAAACCTTTCCCCAATGAGTCCGCAAAACTGGATGAACTCACCCGGGAAATCACGGAAAATATCGGCGATCATAAAGCACTTATCTTCTCGCAATTTTTAGGAATGCTTGCGCTGATCAAAGAAAAATTAATTGAACTGGATGTGAACTTTGAATATTTTGATGGTAGTACATCTGCGGCAGAAAGAGAACGCGCGATCAATCATTTCCAGGATGATAAAGCATGCAGGGTATTTCTTATTTCTTTAAAAGCAGGTGGAGTGGGTTTAAATCTTACTTCCGCTGATTACGTTTATATTGTTGATCCATGGTGGAATCCCGCGGTAGAACAACAGGCCATTGACCGTACACACCGCATCGGGCAGACAAAAAATATTTTTGCTTACCGCATGATATGTACCGATACCGTGGAAGATAAAATTTTATTATTGCAGGAAAAAAAGAAAGCACTTGCGGCAGACCTTGTAACCGATGACGGCAGTTTTGTAAAAAGCCTTACCAAAGAAGATATTGAATATTTATTCAGTTAAAAAAAATCTTAGGCAAAGACAATTCTAAATCCATTGACTTACATCCGCACACCCGCATAGATCGCTACAGGCAACGTATTTTCATCGGGTGGCAAAGGACAATTATATCCTTCGGTATATGCGCAATAAGGTTGGTAGGCTTTATTAAAATTAATTGTGATAGCCCCGGTCGCGGGAATGATTAAATCAATGTACCTGCCGCCACCATAGGTTTCTTTGCCGCTTGTCTTATCCCGGAAAGGAATGAATAAATAATTTTCAAACCCTTTTTTATTTTTTAAATCGAGCGACTGGTATACATCCAGTGTATATGCTTTGCCTTTTAAATTAAAAACCGCTTTCGCAAATAAATAATATTTCTTCTGCATATGAGTCGAAGTTTCCATGATATACACTTCTTTGGAATTCGTTTTAATAAACTTTGCTTCGACAATAAAATCTGCATTCATTGGGAAAAACTGAATGCCCTTAAAATGCTTTCGCTGGCTCGCGCTTAAGGGAGAAATGACCGGGTTCGTGTATTCATCCTGCAAAGATTTTTGAAAATTTGTAATATCTTTTCGCGCCAACGTTGTATCTGTTTGTGCCAATGCCTGTTGCGCAAATAACAAACCAAATAATGCAACGATCCATGTCGATTTCATAATGATTCTATTTTAAAATACATTTTTCCACATCATACTTTCCACGGGTTTATTGGGTTGATGGCTATATTTCGCATCTTTTTTTTCATTGTATTTCACTTCTATAGCACCATCCACCGGGAAATAAATCAATTGACCGATAGGCATCCCTGGATAGATCCGGACAGGTTGCTTTACCGAAATCTCTAGTGTCCAGTTGCCACAAAATCCTACATCACCCTTTCCGGCTGTCGCGTGTATGTCAATCCCCAGGCGGCCTGTAGAAGATTTGCCTTCAAGAAATGGCACATGCGCATGTGTTTCTGTATACTCTTCTGTTACGCCCAAATAAAAATCATGTGGCTGTAAAACAAAACCCTCTTCCGGTATATCAAAGTATTCAATGGTATTATGCTTTTTTGCATCCAGTATTTCATCGTTATATTTTGCCAGGCATTTACCCAAATGTACATCATAACTATTGCTACCCAAAAACCTGCGGTCATAAGGTACAATCACAATTGTTTTTTTATTTATTTCTTCCAGTATCCTGGTATCGGAAAGGATCATGCTGATTTATTTAGTAAGGGTAAAAAATATTCCTGCAAATAAAATACATTTGTACATAACAGAAATGAAAGCCTGCTTAAAAAAACAGGTAAAATTAAGTGCCACTTTATTTCCAGGAAAATATTGATCAAAATTCCCGCTTCGGTATCTGGAAAATCACCGAACCTGAAAACTTCTTTTTAAAAACGGTTACTCCGGTTAAACAAATTAATCACGCGGAAAAAAGATTGCAGCACCTGGCTGCCAATTACTTACTTACACAATTATTCCCGGCATTTCCCCAGGCAGAGATATTAACCGGGCATGCCGATAAACCATTTCTTCCTTCAGCAACCTATTTTTTTTCACTGGCACATACAGGTGAATTCGCGGCTGCATTGGTGAGCACAAAAAACAATGTGGGTATTGATATAGAACCGGTGTCTCCAAAGCCAAATATCTTAAAAGATAAATTTTTGAAAAGGGAAGAATCTGAAATTATTTTGCAAAATAGTTTTCCTGCCGGCACCGTGGATACCCGTATGACAATGGCCTGGTGTGCGAAAGAAGCAATGTATAAATGGTGGGGAAAGGGTGGCATTTCGTTAAAAAACAATATTGAAATTTCAGGCAGTGCAGGAGATACAATTTTATGTAACCTGCGTATAAAGCAAACATCCATTTCGCTCCGTGTACATACAAGGCTTTTTGGAAACCTTTGCCTCGCATGGCTTTTAGAAGATTAAAAGCGTATGTCTTCATGAATAACAAAATGCAGGAAAGATTTTTAGCATTTGCTACATATGAATTGACTGTATCTTGCAGGAACAAGTTTATACCGTGCAGAATATTTTAAACATCACCGGGAAAATATTTAAAAAATTTTTTACTTTTTTATTTAGCCGTCAGAAAGATTGCTGTAAATAATTTCTAAATATTCAGCCCGCCGCAAACACTCAGCACCTGGCCGGTAATATAAGAACTCATATCACTGGCAAGAAATAATGTGCTTTTGGCAATTTCACTGGCCTTGCCAAAACGGCCCAAAGGAATTTTCTTCAAAAATTCATCACCTGTATTTCCATCTTTTAAATAATGTGTCATATCTGTTTCCACGAACCCTGGTGCGATCGCATTACAGCGGATATTACGGCTGCCCAGTTCCAATGCAATCGATTTTGTAAAGCCTATAATACCTGCTTTACTCGCTGAATACAGGCTCTGGCCTGCATTTCCGCGCATACCAACAATTGAGCTCATATTAATGATGCTTCCGGATTTTGCTTTCATCATCGGCCGGATCACTTGTTTGGTCATATTAAAAACACTTTTCAAATTCACATCCATTACTTCATCCCATTGTTCCGGCGTAAGCCTTAATAGTAAATTATCTTTACTGATACCGGCATTATTCACGCACACATCTACTTGCCCGAATTCTTTTAAAACATCCTGCACAAAAATTTCACACTCACCAAAATTCCCCGCATTACTTTTATATGATTTTGCTTTTACACCAAATCCTTTTAATTTTTCTTCCAGGGCTGCCGCTTTCTCTGCACTGCTGTCGCTCACATATGTAAATGCAATATGCGCGCCGGCTTCAGCCAATTCCAATGCAATAGCCTCGCCAATTCCGCGGGCAGCACCGGTAACAATGCAGACTTTATTTTCAAGTAATTTCATATATAAAAGTTTAGGGTTGTGTTTTCAAATATTTGGTTCAATAAGGCAATATCCGTTTTTTATTTTTTGTGGCAAATAAAATTAAATTTATTCAAATCAATGGCTTCATTTTCGCGCAGCCTTGCGGCAACTTCAAACTTATTATTAGCATATCCATGCAGTGCTATTTCCCAAAGATATTTACCTATAAAAGAAAAGAAACCATATTGCTGAAACTGTTGTACATGAATGATTTCATGCCTGACCCAGATTTCATTTTTTAAAAAATCTTCACTTTTTGTTTGCCATAGATGTATTGTTTTGCCCAGGGTGAACGCCATTGATTTTTCTTTTAAATATAAGGCCGCGAAACGGGCAAACGATGAATTCTCTTTGATATAAATATCCATTCAGCAAGGCTTTCAGGTCAGGAAGTAGTAAGTATTTCTTTCCAGTCATCTCCAATTTCCTGCGCATGCATCCGGCTTTTTGGTTTATGAATTATTTTTTTAATAATTCCTTTTTCATCTATTAGGAAAGTTGTCCGGTTCATGCCCAAAAATTCTCTGCCCATGAATTTTTTCGGTGCCCATACGCCAAATTTTTTTGCAATTGCATGATCTTTATCCGCGATGAGGGGAAAGGGAAGCTTGTATTTTTTTATAAATTTTGTATGGGATTTTTCATCATCTGTACTTACACCGATAACTTGTATCCCTTCTTTTTTTAGAGCAGCAAAATTATCACGCAGATTGCACGCCTGTATAGTGCAGGTTGGTGTATTGTCATGCGGGTAAAAATAAAGCGCTGTTTTTTCCCCTTTAAAATTATTGTTTGAAATAGTATTTCCATTTTGATCCGGCCCTGAAAACGCAGGTGCCTTTTCTCCTTCCAGTAAATGCGTCATTTTTATTTTTTTATAAATGTAAATTCTTTCATCGTTTCATTTCCGGCAATATCTGTTACGGTTACTTTTAAAACATGGCTTCCACTTGTACAATGTTCATCAAATGTATACGTAAATAAGCCATTCCTGTTTGAAAATAAAAGCCAATCGCCATCTAATGTTGCATTGAATGATTGCACATCGCTTCCTTTATCCGAAACACGGAATGACAATTTACTGTTGCCGGAAAATATTTGCCCGTTTTTCCAGCCTGCAATAAATATATCCGGAGGTATTGTATCAATCACTAAACTGATTTTCCCCAAATCCCTGAAACTCCCTTTCTTCCAGTCACCCTGCCAGTTTCCTCTTTGAAATGATTTTTTATTTCCACTGTTCAGTTGCATCACTACTTTATCTTTCAACGGATCATTCACTGGCAACGTAGTGCGAATCATTATTTCATAATTATCCTGCACGGGTATATAATAATCACCCAGTGAAATGATATCTGATGCACTGTTGATATTGTTATTCGTGATCTCAGAAAAGGAAAATGGAAAAGATTCGTAAAATGCATTTGCAGGAAAGTTGGCGTTGAATGAATTTCCCTGCACAAAATTTCCATGCCCTGGCATAAATGGTTTTGCATTTGCCGGGTAATTAAAATTCGAATTGCTAATTCCTGAAAATTTTACGTTGAAAGTCAATGTGGATGTATTGCCATCAATATCTTTGGTTTCAATTTTAATATCGTGCGAATTGGTATCATTGAGAATAATCAAACCCTGGGTTTTTGAAGGTGCAAAAATATTCAACTCATTACCCGGTAGAGAAAATAAAAACTGGATATATTTTTTTTTCCGCGCATACACAGCATAATCAATGCAGGCATTCACATAACGCGTTTCATCATAAGAAACCGAATCCATTTTGAAAGCAAAAATGGGGTTTCCATCCATCCAAATCCCCCCGGAATATATGCCATGATTAAAAGGAGAGTTGCTGCTTTTATCAGTTGCATTGATCGCAAAACTTACCAGTGGCGATTGCAGCCTGATCGTTTTTTCTTTTGCAGTATAATTTCCGTTACTGCCTGAAATAGCCACGGGTACTGCATCCTGGAAATAAGTGCTGTAGCGCCTGTCATACAGGTACAAGGCATTGATGGAGGGCGGTTTTGTATCAGGTATATCAAAACCAAATAATCCGGGATTATAATTTTTACCGGTGGCTGTATTCCGAATTTCAAAATGCAGGTGTGGCCCGCCTGATGCACCTGTGTTACCGCTACTTGCAATAAAATCTCCTTTCTTTACCGGGAAAATACCCGGTGGAATTGCCTCATCAATTGCCCATGTTTGAAGATCATATTGTTTTTGCAGCATATATGCTTCCACGGCTTTTGTAAAGCTGTTTAAATGCGCATATAATGTAGTAAAACCATTTGGATGTGTAATATAAACTGCGTTACCAAATCCATATTTCTCAATCTTTATACGGCTGATATAACCATCTGCAGCGGCATACACCGGCAGGTTCTCCCGGGATTGTGTGCGGATATCAAATCCCATATGAAAGTGATTGGGGCGTAGTTCACCGAAATTCGCAGAGAGTTGAATGGGCACTGATAAGGGATCGCGGAAATAATTTTTCTCAATAATCGCGGGTCCATTCTGAGCCTTACCTTGTATAAAAAAAAACAGTGCAAAAAAAGTAAACAGAATTTTTTTTAAAGAGGAAAAAATCATGCGGGCAAAGATAGGGAAGATGTTTTTAACCCATTATTGATAAGCAGTTTTGATAAAGTTTAAAAATTAAAATATATGATGTATAAAATGATTTCTCATGCTTCATCTATATTTGCCAAAATATTTAATATTAAATGTTTAAAAAACTAAACAGCCTTGCTAAAGACCTGGTGTATGTAACCAGGATAGGATATATTTTTTATCCCTTCAGAACTTTCCTTTTATTCTTATCCAATGTATCTGAGATTTCAGTATGGATTCAGAAGAATAAAAATAAAATTGAAAAAAAAGATTTCTTTGTGTGGAAAAGAGATTATGATAAAAGATTACAGGGATTTGAATTTGTAATTTCCAAATATCAAATCGAAAATGCGCCGGTTTCTTATATGGAATTTGGTGTAGCCTCCGGGGATTCATTTAGCTGGTGGCTCAACAGGTTGAAAAATCCGGAATCTTCTTTTTGGGGATTTGATACATTCGAGGGTTTACCGGAAGATTGGGGATTGTTTTTTAAAAAAGGTGCCATGGCGCATGATATTAAAAAATTTGATGATGGCCGGTATACATTTGTAAAAGGAATTTTCCAGGATACATTGGTGAATTTCATTAATGAAAATAAAACCATAATTGAGTCTAACAGGCGTAAAATTATTCACCTGGATGCGGATTTATTTTCAGCTACATTATTTGTTTTATCGCAGCTTTATCCATATTTAAAAGATGGAGACATTTTGATTTTTGACGAATTCAGTGTTCCAAATTCAGAATTTTATGCAGTAAAACTTTTCCAGGAATGTTTTTATATAAAATTAAAACCTATCTGTGCACTGAATAATTTTTATCAAACCATTTTTGTTGTTGTGAAATAAATAACTTGAGACGCTGTACATAAAAAAAGCGTTTAATTATGAACACTTTTTAAAAATTTATTTTAAGAAAATTACTTACTAAAAACTCCAGTTAATTTTGGATGTTTATTTGCATCACTGTTATAGCTTGAAATAAATAAAGCTCGCTCTCATTTTTTAATGAAATAGTTTTTCAATATTATTCCTCCCAATCTCTATACTTATATTATTATTAGTGAATCACTATTTTGCATTAAATTAAAATTTCATAAAATCATTAATTGCCGAATCTAATTCCTAATGCACTGTCAATTTCATTGGAAACTGAAGTATATTTTATAAATAGTAGGCTTTAAAATATACACTTTCAGAGATAAAAAAAATGATGTTGCTGACAACATCATTTTTTAGATTTCTCTACTTCAAGAATTCTATTGCTTCAAAAACCTCTTTGTAATTATATGTCCATCAAGTGTAAACTGAACGATATATAAACCCGGCGCAAGATTTTTTGAAGGAATTACTGTAATGGAATTGTTACCAACTTCAATTTGATACGTAAATTTATCAACTGACTGTCCCAATGAATTTAAAACTTTAAAATCTGACTTCGAATTGCTTTGAGCAGTAAAAATCAACTGGAAATTTTCTTTCACAGGATTTGGCATTAACAATACATCAGTACTATTTTGCAATAAGTGAATAAGCAAAACGCTACTGTATTTATAACTTCCATCTTTATTGACCAGTTTCAACCTGTAATAAACTTTACCATCCGGAGCAGCAACTTTATAATCTGTAGTTGTATACTTTATCTCCGTCGTAACATCTTTTGCAGGAATAGTTACAAAACTATTGAATGACCTGCTATCGTAACTTCGCTCAACAATAATGTTTGCTAATGTTGTACCATCTAAAACTGACCAGTTGAGATTGACATTTCCATTTACCAAATTGCCACTAAAATTTTTAATCAAAACAGGGAGCGCACCTTTCTTGACGTAAATTTTTAAGGTTGGTTTTAAACTATCAACAGCTTTTCCTGAATTAAAGATCATACTATTATAAAAATCTTCTTTTTGCAACCTCATGAGCATACCATTATTATTTTCCGGATGTGCAATCCAGTCACTTGCAAAGTCGGTGATATCAATAACATAATTTTGAACCGGGCTGGTACTTTGTTCAAGTACTTTTTGATCTGGATAAGATACCAGAGGTTGATTATCCCAACCAGTATTCAATAAATCCCAGGGCTCTAAGATTTTACGTAAAAGGGAAGCATTATCATCCCCATACGTTGGGCTACCGGGTAATCCCTCAACATTGTTCGTCTGTGCAAACAAAAACAATTTTACACTATCAACAATTGAACTTTCAGGAATATCTGTCAGGTCAAATTTAAATAATGCCCTGTAATTACATGTTGGATGGCCAATATAATCGCAGGTCCAGGCTTCCGCCATTAATTGATTTTGTGAAGGATCCCCATAGTCAGGATTATAACTGCCAATTAAAATTTGTGAGAATTTGCCATCAACCGCATTGCCTTTTACTATAATTAGCGTATCAACCGGATTGGCAAGTGATAGAAATGGAATAAATGCAATAAGCGCAAAAAGGCTTTTGGGGAAAAATGTTTTCATATTGGTAAATTTTAAAACAAATATAATACAATTTTTAAAATTGTTAAAATATGTTAAAAAAATTTAATGTCCTTTCTTTGGTTTCTTTTCAATCGTTCAAATAATTATTTACATGATACATATTCACCCAGGTTTTTTATGGTAAACCAACCGCTGGCTTGTATTTTTGCGCCAATAATTTTCCATGCCAAAAGATCCATCCATTCAATCCGTTTTAATCGTTGGCTCCGGCCCCATCATCATCGGGCAGGCCTGCGAATTTGATTATGCCGGCTCACAAGCCGCACGCAGCCTGCGCGAAGAAGGTATCCGCGTTATACTCATCAACAGTAATCCCGCTACCATCATGACTGACCCGATGATGGCGGATAAAGTGTATTTACTGCCGCTTACAGTTGAAAGCATCGAACAAATCCTGGAAGAAAATCAAATTGACGCAGTATTGCCCACCATGGGCGGGCAAACAGCGCTGAACCTTTGTAAAGAAGCAGATGAGCTCGGGGTTTGGGAAAAATATAATGTGAAAATGATTGGCGTGGATGTGGCCGCTATCGATACTGCTGAAGACCGGGAGAAATTTCGTCAACTGATGTATGATATTGGCATCGCTGTGGCTCCAAGCCATGTGGCCAATAGTTTTTTAGAAGGTAAAGATTTTGCGCAGCAAATTGGTTTTCCACTCGTGATCCGGCCCTCCTTTACGCTCGGAGGAACAGGCGGAAGTTTTGTTCATAGTAAAGAGGAATTGGATGAAGCATTACAAAGAGGCTTGCAGGCTTCCCCGATACATGAAGTGCTTGTGGAAAAAGCTGTCCTTGGTTGGAAAGAATTTGAACTGGAATTATTGCGCGATAAAAAAGATAATGTTGTTATCATATGTACCGTGGAAAACCTCGATCCCATGGGTATTCATACGGGCGATTCCATCACTGTCGCTCCCGCGATGACACTGAGTGACACATCCTTCCAGGACATGCGCAATAAAGCGATGCTGATGATGCGCAGCCTTGGAAATTTCGCCGGGGGTTGTAATGTGCAATTTGCTCAAAACCCGGAAACAGAAGAATTAATTGCCGTGGAGATCAATCCACGCGTTAGCCGTTCTTCTGCGCTGGCGAGTAAAGCAACAGGTTATCCCATCGCAAAAATTGCTGCGAAATTGGCCATAGGATATAGTTTGGATGAATTAAAAAATCAAATTACAAAAACCACTTCTGCCTATTTTGAACCGGCATTGGATTATGTGATTGTAAAAATGCCGCGTTGGAATTTTGATAAATTCAAAGGCGCAAATACAACGCTTGGCCTTCAAATGAAAAGCGTGGGTGAAGTGATGGCCATTGGCCGATGCTTCAATGAAGCGATTCAGAAAGCCTGCCAGAGTTTGGAAAATGAAGCTGTTGGTTTGGGTTATTATGGAAAAAGTTTAATGAAATCTGAAGAGCTGATCGAGTACATAAAAACGCCAAAATGGGACCGTATTTTTCGTATAAAAGATGCGCTGATGCAGGGCGTTACAGTAAAAACCATTGTGCAGGCAACACGCATTGACCGTTGGTTTATATACCAGATTCTCGACATCTGCAATATTGAAAAAGAACTGGCACATTTTCACCTGGACAGTCTGCCGGCAGAATTATTGTTGCGGGCGAAGAAAAATGGTTTTAGTGATGAGCAGATCGCACGCATTTTGCCGGGCAATTGCACGGAAGATGAAGTGTATGCAAAAAGAAAATCACTCGGTATCATGCGGTCGTATAAAATGGTGGACACCTGCAGCGCGGAATTTGAAGCAAAGACACCGTATTTCTACAGCACATTTGAATAAAATAACCGGCATGTTTTGTATGTCGTGTTCTTTTCCAAATTTTTTGCATGCTACATAAAACAAAAGGCATCGTATTACGCTGTGTAAAATTTGGTGACACCAGTATCATTGCAACTATTTTTACAGAAATATTAGGCATACAATCTTACATCATAAAAGGCGTACGGAAAGCGTCCAAAAAAAATTCAAATAATGCGGTGTTTTTTCAACCGGCTGCCATACTTGACCTGGAAGTAAATCACAACACTTTAAAAAACCTGCAATACATTAAAGAATACTCCTGGTCATTTTTATATCAGCATGTTTTTTTTGATGTGATCAAAAATGCTGTTGTTTCATTCAATATGGAATTGCTGCAACAGGTTTTAAAACAACCTGGGCCATTACCGGAATTATTTGAATTCGCGGAATCTTCCTTACACTACGCAGATGTATCACCTGCATCAGGAACTGCGAACCTGCCTTTATATTTTATGTTGCAACTGGGCCGTTTACTGGGCTTTCAATTATACGGGGAATATGATGAAAGTACACCTGTACTTGATTTACAGGCTGGTGAGTTTGTGCATGAAATTCCTGTGCATCCTTTCTTTCTAATAAATGAAGAAGCAAAAATTACCAGCGAATTCATGCACATCACTCAATTCGGATTACTCGAAAAAATATTTTTAAATCAACAGAAAAGGCGCGCTTTGCTAACCGCCTATGTACAATATATTAAACTCCATACGGAAGGCATGAATGATATCAAAAGTTTTTTGATATTGCAGGAAGTGCTGTCATAATTTTTTTAAATTAGCCTTCGTACATTTTCTGGTTCCAGGTTTTGTGAATCAAACCCTATGTTTAAAACACCCGGCTTTTTCCCTTTTGCAAAACTACCCAGTTCCTCTTCGAAACCGAGTGCCTGTGCGCCATTGAGTGTAGCCCATTGAAGCATTTCAACCAATGGTATTTCAGGAAAATTTTTGCGGAGTGTTTTTATTTCATCGAGAACAGATAAGGAAGTATTACTGGCTAAACTATCTGTGCCCAGTAAAATTTTCAAATTATTTTTTCTAAATAAATGCACCGGTGGTAGCCTGTTTTCTATATACATATTCGCATTCGGGCAAAGACAAAAATATATTTGTTGTGCATTTTTTGAATTACAATTCTGAATGTAATGAATGTCTTCTTCACTGGTGAAAGAATTGTGCACCAAAATGATCGTTGATAATTTTTCCAGGCTGGAAAAATAAGTTTGCAAACTGCTTTTACCCGTTGGTTTAAAAAATGAAATATCAATACCCAGGTTTTTATATAAGTGTTGAAATCCATTTTCTTCACCCTTAAAAAACAGGTCTTCATCCAGCGATTCCTGGTTATGGATACTCGCTATTTTTCCTGCATCCGCATCATTTATTTTTTTAAATAAATTTTCAGAAACCGTGTAAGGCGCATGGGGCGCATAACTCGTGAAACCCGCCGACTTATCATTTTCGCAAAAAGAATTATATACTTTTTTACCGGCTTGAAAAACTTCATCAGCCCTTTCGGGTAAAAATCCCAGGAGTTCTATGAAATTCCTGTACCGAATCCTGCTTTTATTTTTTGTGATCAGGGTATCTCTTGTATTACAGATATCACCAACTCCAACGATACCGTTTTCCCACATTTCCTGCTCCTCTTTTTCTATTGCGGATGCAATAACTCCGGGTTCTGCAAAACGTTTTTGAAGAATGGATTCTATAAATGGGATCAACCCGGTTTTTTGAGCAATTACATTTTTCAGATGACTGAGCTCAAGATGACAATGGCTGTTTATAAATCCCGGTGAAAGCATGCCGGGTAAAAATTGTACATCGCCACCTGCATTTTCCATAGGAATAATCTCTGTTATTACGCCTGAATTCTCTACAATGAGTACATAATTTTTATCCAATATTTCAGTACCGGTAAAAATTGTATCGGCCGCAAATTTTACATATCCCATGGAGTAAAGGTAACTGAATTAGAAAGGGGGAAAAGCTGTAAATTTGCATTCCGCAAAAAACAAATTAAAATAATTTGCCCGCGCATTTTTAGAAACACATAATCACATGAGAGACAAATTAGAAGCATTGCAGGCAAGGTTCGAACAGGTAACTGTAGCATTGACCAATCCTGAGATCATCAACAATCAAAAGGAGTTTGGCAGGCTGAGCAAAGAATACCGCGACCTGGAAAAAATTATCCAACCTTATCATACTTATCTCCGCGTTGTTAAAGATTATGATTTTGCAAAGCAAAGTATCAATAGCGGCGATGAAGAATTGCGCGAATTAGGCAAAATGGAATTGCCGGACCTGGAAGAGAAAAAAGAAAAACTGGAAAAAGAGATTACGCAATTATTAATACCTAAAGACCCGGAAGACGATAAAAATGCAGTACTGGAAATCAGGGCCGGAACCGGGGGCGATGAGGCAAGTTTATTCGCTGGCAACTTGTTGGATATGTACCTGCGTTATTGCAATAAAAAGGGCTGGAAAACAGCCATCGTTTCTGAAAGTGAAGGAACTGTAGGTGGCTATAAAGAAGTGGTAGTGGAAGTAACCGGGGAAGATGTATATGGCACCTTAAAATTTGAAAGTGGCGTACACCGCGTGCAGCGTGTTCCCAATACGGAAACTCAGGGCCGCGTGCATACTTCTGCCGCAACAGTTGCCGTAATGCCGGAAGCGGAAGAAGTGGATTTTGAACTAAACCCTGCGGATGTGAAAATGGAAACTTCCAGAAGTGGTGGCGCAGGCGGACAAAATGTAAATAAAGTAGAAACAAAAGTGATGCTCACACATATTCCTACAGGCACTGTTGTGATTTGTCAAACGGAAAGAAGCCAGTTGGGAAACAGGGAAAAAGCCATGACCATGATGCGCACCCGTTTATATGAAGAAAAGGTACGGAAGTATGAAGATGAAGTTTCCCGGCGCAGGAAAACTCTGGTAAGTACGGGTGACCGCAGCGCCAAGATCAGAACCTACAACTGGCCGCAGGGGCGGGTTACAGACCATCGCATTGGTTTGACTTCCTATAATCTGGATGCCGTGATCAATGGTGAAATTGATGAATTTATTGAAGCGTTGCAGGTGGCGGAAAACGCGGAAAAAATGTCCAACCAGGTATAAAAATTTCTTGTTTCATGCGCATCTTAATTATACAAAACCCGGCTGAAACGATTAAAGATTATGCAGCTTATATTTCCACGCTCATCACGGATTATGCAACATGGCTGGGCTATGAAATCATTCATACAGATTCTATTAAAAATATAAAAGATAAAAAAGACAACTGCATTTATGTTTTGAACTATATACATTCATGGGATTTTTTATTTGATAGAAAATTAGCTGTTGTATTTAAAAAATCAGGAATTGATGTAATGATCAATCTCAGTAAAACTTCCGGTTTAAAAAATAATCCATCCCGCATTGTAGCAATCGATGATGGAATTTATTCAAAGACAAACAGGAAATTTCTTAGTGCAACTAAAAAAGCGAAACTCAATAATGAAATAACTTTCATCACCTATGCTAAATCAGAAGAAGAAAAATTTAAACTATTTGCAACCGGAAATGAAGTGGATGTACAACTGGTTCCATTTACAGCATCCGGTGAATTCAAAACATTTGAATGGCCGGATAAGGTTTTGATCAAAGCGCAGTACGCCGGGAATAAAGAATATTTTTTATGCCTGGGGCAAGAAAATGAAGCGCAGTTACTGGAAGTTTTAAAAGGCTTTTCAAAATTTAAAAAATGGCAGCAGAGTAGTATGCAACTCATACTGGTAATGGATGAATCTGCCTGGCTGGACAGTTTTTTAGAAAAACTAAAAAGTTACCGCTACACCAATGATGTACAAATCATCCGGGATATTAATTTATCCCAATTGGCCTGCCTCTTTGCAGCCGCATATAGTTTTATTCATGCAACGAATGTTCCCGAAAACATAGAACCACTGGTTTCCGCCATGCAATGCAGCATTCCTGTGATCTGTACAGAAACGCCGGCTTTTCGGGAATATGCGGGCGATGCCGCTTTGTATATGCCTGTTTTCGAGGCTGCTGAAATTTCAAAGCACATGATCGGGGTGTACAAAAATGAGATATATAAAACGCAAATGGAAAAATCCGCACTGGAAGCTTCGCAACAATACAAGCGCGATGATGTATCCAAAAAATTATGGCTGCTCCTGGAATCACTCGCTGTAAAGTCATAGGCAGCATATATTTTTATAGTACTTTTGGCGCATAAAATTTACATGCATGCATCAATCAAACATCCACATAGATATAGAACTGGATAAAGACAAGATACCGGAAACAATTACCTGGAAAGCTTCAGACAGTACCGCAGATGAAAAACAGCACGCAAAGGCTATGATGCTGGCATTCTGGGATGGTGCAGATAAAAGTGCCTTGCGCATTGATTTGTGGACCAAAGAAATGATGGTGGATGAAATGGCAGATTTTTTTTACCAGGCTATTTTTTCAATGGCCGATACATACCAGCGGGCAACCGGTTATGAAGACCAGGTGGAAGCAATGAAAAATTTTGCAAAAGATTTTTATAAAATTTTTAAAGAAAAAGAAGCCAAAAAAAATAAATAGCAGGCAATTTTTTTCTTACATTCCTGTTCAATAAAATAATAATAGTATGAGCTTAGAAGAAAAAGTAATGGACGCAATGAAAACTGCCATGAAATCAAAAGATGAAGCTGGCTTGCGTGGCCTTCGGGGTATAAAGGCTGAGATCATTAAAGCTAAAACAGAACCTGGCGCGCACGGAGAAGTAACGCCCGAAGGGGAGTTGAAACTTTTACAAAAAATGCTGAAGCAGCGCAAAGACGCATTGGATATTTATGTAGCACAAAACCGCGAAGACCTGGCTAAAAAAGAAAGAGAAGAAATACAAATCATTGAACAATATTTGCCTGCTCAACTGACTGAAGAAGAGATCCTGGAAACGATAGAAAAAATTATTGCGCAAACAGGCGCATCGAGCCTTGGTGACCTGGGCAAAGTGATGGCGCAGGCTACCAAAGAATTAGCCGGGCAGGCAGACGGGAAAACAATTTCTGCTTTAGCCAAAAACTTACTCGCTCCCTGATGAAGGAATGATACACGAATGATAATTGATATACTTTTCCTGTTGTTACTGGCACTGGCTGTTTTCAAGGGCTTCAGCAAGGGGTTTATTGTCGCTGTATTTTCATTCCTGGCTGTTATTGCAGGGCTTGCTGCTGCAACAAAATTATCTGTACTCGTCGCGAATTATATTGGTGACAATACATTTATCAGTAAACAATGGTTGCCCTTTTTAGCTTTCACAATAGTGATGGTGCTGGTATTTTTTATTGTGAAATGGATCGCTTATTTGTTGCGGAGTTCTGCGAAAATGCTCTTATTGGGTTGGCTGGATAAGGTGGGTGGTATGGTGTTTTATGCAATAATTTATATAGCTATATTCAGCGTACTTTTATTTTATGCGGCACAAATGAATATTTTAAAACCAGCTACCATTGCCGGATCCAAAACCTATTTTTACATTGAACCATTTGGCCCGAAAATGATCAATGCCATTGGCTACATCATTCCATTTTTTAAAAACATATTTGAACAACTGCAGGATTTTTTCAGCCAGCTTGCTTAAATAATACAGGAAATAGTATTTTTAAAACTTTCCTGTATTACTTTTATTATCTTTAAACGGATGCGCAGATAATGCAAAAAAATTTATGTTTACTGTAATTGAATGGATAAACATATAATTTTACACTAAGAACAAAGTTATATTGTTATGGAATACGAGATCAAACAAAAAGATAAATACAACTACCTGGAAGAAGGAAATGGTGAACCGCTTATGCTGCTGCATGGGTTGTTTGGGGCACTCAGCAATTTTGAACATCTTGTAGAACATTTCAGGAAATCACATAAAGTTGTTGTGCCTTTACTACCCCTATTTGATCTCGACATATTTCATACGACTGTCGGTGGACTTGAAAAGTTTGTATATAAATTCATTGAAACGCTCGGGTATGAAAATATTAATCTCCTGGGCAATTCACTCGGTGGCCATGTGGCATTAGTGCATGTGCTGAAACACCCTGAAAGAATTAAATCACTTATACTTACCGGCAGCAGCGGTTTATTTGAAAGCGGCATGGGTGATACATATCCCAAGCGGGGCAATTATGAATATATAAAACAGAAAACTGAACTCACATTTTATGACCCGGTCATTGCTACCAAACAATTGGTAGATGAAGTATATGAAATTACGAACAACCGCATCAAAGTCATAAAGATCATCGCGCTCGCCAAGAGCGCTATCCGGAATAACCTGGGCGAAGAATTAAGCCAGATCAAAGTACCAACATTACTTATCTGGGGCAATAACGATACAGTGACACCACCTTTTGTAGCAAAAGAATTTAATAAGCTGATAAAAAATAGTGAGTTATATTTTATTGATAAATGTGGCCATGCACCCATGATGGAAGTGCCCGCTGAATTTAATATCATTCTGGAAAAGTTCCTGGAAAAACTGAAAGACCCGGCTGAGAAAATGACCTGAGCTTTTTGCAAACATGAAAACTATGATAATCGCTGATCTCTATATAAAAGGTTTTCCGTCTGTTCACCCGGGTGATAAAGTTGCATTTGCACTCCAGGTCATGGAAGAATATGATATCCGTGATTTGCCTGTTACAGAAAATGAAACATGTATTGGTATTGTATCTAAAGATGATTTGCTGGATATGGATAAGCAGGCTTCTATACAAACACTCCGGGATGAATTCAGGAAATTAACGATATCTCCTGATGCGCATTTTACATCCGCTTTACAACTCTTTCATGAGTTTGAACTTTCCGTCATCCCTGTTGTTGATAAAAATGCGGTTCTATTAGGCGCACTAAAAATGGAAAACCTGCTTAAAGGCATGTATGATTTTTTAGGCGTGGAGATTCCAGGTGCGATACTCGTGATCCAGATAGAAAAAAATCAATTTTCATTAGGTGAACTTTGCAGGCTGATAGAAACCAATAATGCATTTATCACGCAAATGAATTCTTATATGGATGCAGAAACAAACCGGCTCATTGTAACCCTGAAACTCAACAGGAAAGACATTTCAGATATTGTGGCTACCCTTCAGCGATATGATTATAACCTGCTTTATTATTTTGGTGAGGAACGTTATGAAAATGAACTGAAAGAAAATTTTGACAGCCTCATGACCTATTTGAATATTTAAAAAGCCTCTACAATACGCAGCGGCATTTTTATTCGTTAAATAAACAGCATGAATGCAGCATTCCCCTCGAAATAAGTACTTTTGCCCCCCTTTTTATTACCTGTTATCCGTAAGTAAAATCAATGAAGTATTTGTTTCGTGCTTTTTGGCTGGCGATCTTTATGACAAAAGGATTTTTATCTTTTTGCCAGGCGGATTCATTGATCGCTCCAACCACCTTGCACGATACCCTTCCAAATACGCCTGATTCAGCATTGGTTATGATCGCTGATATAGCCATTCATGGTGATAAAAAAACCCGGCCCTATATAATTGAAAGAGATATTCCCTTTAAACAAGGCGAATACATCCAGATGGGTGATTTGCGAAAAAAACTGGTCACAGCCCAACAGCAACTCATGAATTCTGCATTATTCAACAGTGCAGATGTATATATTCATACACAATTAGGCGAATTGGTTTTTATAGGAATCGACCTCAAAGAACGCTGGTATTTATTCCCCCTTCCCTATTTTAAACTGGTGGACCGAAATTTCAACCAATGGTGGGTGGAACAAAAAGCCAGCCTTAACCGGGTGAATTATGGTATTAAATTTTCCCAATATAATTTTACAGGCAGAAATGATAAACTAAATATTTACCTGATCGGTGGTTATAGCCGGGAAGTATATTTTAAATACGAACAGCCTTATGCAAATAAAGCGCTTACTTCCGGTTTTAGTTTCGCTTTTGATTTTGCGCGCCAGCGTGAATTGAATTATGGAACACTCGTCAATAAGCAACAGTTTTATAAACAAGGAAGTTTTGTACTTCAAAATATCCGGGCCGAAGTGGCGTATTTATACAGGCCCGCTATTAAAACAAGGCATATTGTAAAGTTGGCATTTAATCAAAGTTCCGTGGGCGATACAATCTTAAAACTGAACCCAAATTATTTCCCGGAAAATGCCACGAAGATTACATACCCGGAACTTTCTTATACACTTCAATATTATAATACAGATTATTATCCTTACCCGAATAAAGGCTATAATGCGGATTTTACTTTACTGCACCGCGGTATCAATAAAGGTATGAACATGACCCAGTTTTCTTTTCATTCCATGCTGGTAAAACCATTGACGCCTACTGTACAAGTACAATGGCAGGCAGCCGGCCTTATCAAATTGCCCTTTGACCAACCTTATTACAACCAACAGGTTTTCGGTTATGGAGATATTTTCCTGCGTGGCCTTGAATACTATGTTATAGATGGAGTAGCCGGCATCATGGGAAGAACTACTTTACGAAAACAGGTTTTTGCCGCAGTTATCCGAACGCCACCAAAAATAAAAAAGCAGGTTGCCATTCCGTTTAAAATAATGGTAAAAGGTTTTAATGACCTTGGTTATGCGTATAATAAAAATATTGGAAGCAGTTTACTAAATAATAAATTGTTATATACCTGGGGAGCGGGCATTGATTTTGTTACCACTACCTATGACCTGGTTTTTAAAATTGAATACAGTTTCAACCAGTTAGGCGAAAGTGGCGTATTCATCCATGTACGCACAGATTTTTAATAGAAATTTTTTAATAGCCGGCATTATAGGCCGGTTCATTAACTTTGAAATATGAAGGTAGCTATTTACAGTCGGGGTACAGATGAAGAAATGGCATTGCAGTTACCCGGTTTAGTGGAAGCATTAAACAAGCACAAAATTGATATTGTTCTCCTCCAAAACCTGCCGGTAAACAGCCATTTGATCGCACAAAATATACCCTACATGGAGAATACGAAAGAGCTGGATGCTACCGTGGATTTTCTCATCAGCCTGGGTGGCGATGGTACCATGCTGGATGCGGTAACTTTGGTAAAGGATAAAAATATCCCGATACTGGGGATCAACTTCGGTCGACTTGGCTTTTTAGCCGGTATCGGTAAAAATGATCTTGCATCTGCAGTAGATGCATTGGTAAATGGCACCTATCTCATAGATAAGCGTAGTCTCATTCACGTTGAAGCTGATTCGCCTTTATTCAATGGAATGCCATTCGCGCTGAATGAATTTGCATTACATAAAAGGGATCTTTCCCCAATGATTAAAATACATACTTACCTGAATGGAGAATTTCTCAATACTTACTGGAGTGATGGCGTGATTGTGTCCACGCCTACAGGTTCTACGGGATATAATATGAGTTGCAATGGCCCGATCATTTTCCCTGATTCAGGCAGTTTTGTGATTACACCGATTGCACCACATAATTTAAACATCCGCCCGATCGTAGTCCCGGACAATCATATTATATCATTTGAAATTGAAGGCAGGATAGACCAGTTTATTTGTTCGTTGGATGCGCGCCGGGAAATTGTAGATAAGAATATCCAGATCGCAGTAAAAAAAGAAGCTTTTACGATAAGCCTGGTAAGGTTGAGTGAAAACAGTTTCCTCGGCACTTTGCGCACTAAACTTTCCTGGGGACTGGACAAAAGAAACTGAGAAAAATATATCTCAGAATCATTATTTGGACTCAACAATTTCCTGTTTCCGGCAATTTCTGTATTGGTTAGATAACATTTCCTTGTTATTTTCGTTATAAGAAACATCTTTTAAAAATAGTATTATGCCCAGGAAAATATTGATGATCGTATTAATTACAGCCATTTCACTTTCTTCAAAAGCCCAGTTATATAATAGCTATAAGCGTTTGGGCGAAGTAGGATTAGGTTTTGGCGTCGGGCATTATTTTGGAGATTTAAATCCCAGTGCCGCGCTAAACCGGCCAAAAATTTCCGCAGGCATTTTTTTTATAAAAAACTTCAATGATTATATCGGCCTGAAGGCAAATGTAAATTATGCACTTTTAGGTTATTCAGATGAATACAGTAAAAACTATTCCCAGCGCATTCGGAATTTAAGTTTCAACAGCAATGTATGGGAGTTTTCCCTCAGTGGATATTTCAATTTTTTCAAATTCCTGCCGGGTATTGAAGGGTATAGTTATACACCTTATGTTTCCTTAGGCGTTGGCGTTTTTTCTTATGATCCCTATGCATTTCTCGATGGACAAAAATATTTTCTTCGCCCGCTTGGTACAGAGGGCCAGGGGAGCGAAGCTTATCCCGATCGTAAGCCATATAGTTCAACTGCCCTGTGTGTGCCGCTTACAGTTGGCTTTAAAGTAGCCCTGCGTGAAAGCATTAATGTATATGTAGAAGCAGGGTATCGTTTTACTAATACAGATTACCTGGATGATGTAAGTACCACGTATGCGGGCGCGGAAAATTTCCCGCCACTGCCAAATGGCCAGCCTTCACCCGCCTATTTATTGCAGGATAGAAGTTATGTAACAATTACGCCGCCCATTGGAATCAAAGGCAGGCAGCGTGGAAACAGCCAGCAAAAAGATGCCTATGCAATATTGCAGATTGGTGTTTCCTTTAACCTGACCGCATACAGGTGCCCTACCGCGGATAAGAAATAATTCTATAAATAAAAATGCAGGGCGAATAAATTGTGGTTGATTAAAGAATAAGTGAAAAGTGAAAAGTATGAAACCGGGAGTAGAGAATATTTCCGGTTTTTTTTATATTTCGATCATTTTATTCAACAAAATTTTTTCAGTATAATTTTTTAAACGCTTATTTATTGTTTGTAACCGCAGATGCGTAGCATCTATCCATTTTGTAACAACGGATTTTAATCCGTTGATCAATGTAATTAAATTTAAAAGAGATGCGTTGCATCGGCACATATATTTGAACCTTGAATAAATACATTCACTTATATTTCTATTCAAAATTTCGCCGCTTACCAGTAGATGAATCGAAGCCGGAATAAACATTCATTTTCAAATTTCCCTAACATAAATAATTTGCTTTTTTAAAAAATTATTTGTATATCTTTATCCGGATATAAAATATTTCACACCTTAAAAGCTAATTCATGAAAAAAATTTATTTTCTTTCTGTTATGGGATTGGCGCTTGCACCCATCTTACAGAA
>JBAQJB010000253.1:0-2104 GCA_049289155.1 Chitinophagaceae bacterium | reverse complement strand
GCTTGTATTGCTGGTTTATGCACGATCATAAACTGTAAAACATCTTCATTGGTCGCCTTTCTTTTTTTATCCCAAATCGAATCCATAAAATCAAGGTAATTCGGCAAGCCACTTCTGTGGTCGAGTAACATATGGATGGTAATACCTTTATAAGGCAATTCCGGGAAAAATTTTTGCAATGGATCATCCAGGCCCAACCTGCCTTCTTCAATCATTTTTAAAATTGCCATCCCGGTAAAAGTCTTGGAAATGGACGCAAGATGAAAACTGGAATTTTCTGTAATAGGTTCTTTTGTTGCAAAATTGATGACACCCACATATTTTTCAAAAACCACCTGCCCATTTTTAGCCACGAGAATACTGCCATTAAAACCGGGTGCAAGATTTTTTGAATAATAATCTTCAACCTGCGTATTCCAGTAGGCAACTTCATTCGCAGAAAGTTTCCGGAAAGTAAAATCTGGTTTATGCAAATGCGTACTATCATTGCCTTCCGTCTGTGTATTTCCGGCACTCGGGTTACACGCGTTGGTGCAAAAACTAAGGGCTAAAATAATTATAAAAAAGGGGGAATGCTTCAACAATCTCATACGAAACAAAGTAAATACATCATGGTGAGATATATTTAAAGTTTTTATAGATTCTAACAATATCTTTACAACTATTGTATGCCCATTGTATTATTTGATACTAAAAACGCACCGAGTCTATACCCGCTTGCTTTATTACATGCAGTTGCGGATACCAGGATGGGCATTTTCACCTTCAGGGAAAGGTGGGAAAATTATAGTGGGAAAAAAGTATTTATTCAACCCCGCAACTATTTATCATCATTATACGAAACGATTCCCATCGATGATTATATATGGATTGACGCTTCCCTTTTGCCGGAAAAAAAAATATATGATAAAATTCTGAACCTGGAAAAAGGGGAAGCTTTAGCAGATGAGAAAGGGTTAGTGGCAGGAAGGCCTTTTGAAAGAATCAATGAATTAGATATTGATGCGTTTCATTCCTGTTTCAAAGAAATAAAGAATTGTACTGATGTACAAAAATTAAATTTTCCCTGGGAGATGACCCGGGAAAATGAGGCAATTACAAGATTTGATGTTGATTTTTTTACTAAAAATAAAAAAAGTGCAGCCCCTGGAAATTTTCCCGGCAGTCAATTTATTTGCCCAAAAAATATTTTTATTTATGAAGGCGCAAAAATTGATTATGCCATTATTGATGCAAGCGAAGGCCCTGTATTTATTGGCAAAAATTCAACAATAATGACTGGCAGCCTGATTCGCGGGCCATTTGTTTTGGGAGAAAAAAGTGTTTTAAAAATGGGTACAAAAATTTATGGAGCTACCACTTTTGGCCCATCCTGCACGGGTGGTGGCGAAATAAAAAATACTATTTTCCAGGGACACAGTAATAAAGCGCATGATGGATACCTGGGCGATTCAGTTATTGGCAATTGGTGTAATTTAGGAGCCGGAACATCTGCCAGTAATGTAAAAAATACGGGAGGCTGTATATTTGTACAAGAACAAAACGCCGGTCAAAAACTAGGTGTTATCATGGGTGATTATTGCAGGACCGCAATTAATACATCCCTGAATACCGGTACGATCGCAGGCATTTGTTCGAATATTTTTGGAGCAGGCCTTTCACCAAATGTAATCCCTGGCTTCAGCTGGGGATTTGATCCTGTGAAAAAATATGATATTGAAAAAGCGCTGGATCATATTGCAAACTGGAAAATTTTTAAGCATGAAATTTTTACAGATGCGGAAAAAAATATTTTGAAATATATATTTGCTCAAACTAAATAAATAAATCATGAGAAAGAAGATCGCTGCTGCAAACTGGAAAATGAACCTGACTGTTTCGGAGTGGGAAAAATTACTGGATGAAATTTTAAAAGAAAAAATTGTATTGAACGATAACCAGCAGTCAATTTTTGCGGTACCATTTCCTTACCTGCAATTTGCACAGGAGAAAATTTCCGGCATGAAAAATTATTTTGTTGCTGCACAGGATTGTTCGGATAAAAAATCCGGTGCATTTACGGGCGAAGTCTCAGTTGATATGATCGCTTCTTTGCATGTAACAC
>JBAQJB010000252.1:0-1746 GCA_049289155.1 Chitinophagaceae bacterium | reverse complement strand
GGCAGATGTAGTGTGTGTGAAGATTGAAACGTGGTTATCAGCCCATCCGCAAGCCACAATGCGGGGGTTGGCCACGTTTTTTTTAAATCATCAGGAGGAGATTTATTTTATTACTCCTTCCAGATTTCGGGATGATGTGCGGGAGAAAAAGTTTTGGCATTTGCTGAAAGAAAGTAAGTCAATTGTTTCTTCACAATTAAAAATTGCTATATGAATTATCCAAGTTATTTCAGATCACCTGACGGCCGTGAATTGGTTATGTTTTCCGGTTCAAACAAGGTTACTTCTATTCTCATTAATGAGTTTCCAAAAATTGATTTTACGGAAGTGAAAATGGAAACTACTACGCAGGAAGTGGTTATGCGACCTAGGATATTAGGTGTGTATAACGAGGTAAAGCCATTGGATTATGTGGCGCATTTACAAAAAGCAGTTTCTATTTTAAATAAAAAAGCAAGGGCATTATGACACTATATGATCACCTGCCGGTAAATACCAGGAAGGCAAAACTTAAAGACATATTTTTTGAAACTGATGATCGGGTTTTTATAAAACATTCAGTGGATTTTTTTGAGAAGCGTGGTGAATGTTATGCAAGGTTTAATACTCGCTTTTGTACGAATGATGGTTATGCTGCTTTGAAGGATAGCATTGAAAAGGGAAATGTGTATGTGTATCCGGAACCGGAGGATAGTTTATAATGGATATGTACAGATGGCGATATGCGGTGGGTAACACCATGATGGTGATTCAGGATGGTGAATATTTAACTCCACCGAGAGTTTTTGCAATGGGAATTTGGGTGTGTTATGAGTGTGGTGAGGTGAATATTTTGGAGAGTAATGTTTGTAAGCAGTGTTTGGCGGAAAGATTTTTTGTGGTGATGACTCACGATTTAAAACCGGCGAAAAAAAACGTAAAATTTCAACTTAAAAGAGAATGATTATGATACTTACAATTTTGGTTTTATGGACAATAATTTCCTTCCTGGTAATTGGATTGGCATCTATAAATTATAATCCCAGAGAGAAGATGAGTGTGGTGTTAGAAAGTATTTTGGCGGTGGTTTGTTTGCCGGCGCTGATAGTGATTTTAGTAGTGCGTGTTTTCAAGTAAGGTTTGGCCGATGCGGTAGTGATGAACTGCATCGGTTTTTTTGACGAATGTTCTTTACATGTTTTTCCCACAGATTAGGCTGATTTACGCAGATGAAATGGGAAGAAAAAATATAGCAGGGTAGAGCAGTTGGTCAGCTCGATAGATTCATAATCTATAGGTCGGGGGTTCGAATCCCTCTCCTGCAACAAGGCACCGATGATGAAAGATTCTGAAAGGATATTGAAACTCTTTTATTGATGAATTAACTGATGACGAGATACGGAAAGACGTAGGATTATTTTAATAAATGCCAAAGCAGTTAACGCAATAAAAGAAAGGCAAAAAAGTATCAGATGACAGCCGGGAAAGACCGGCTTTTTTAACCTTAAAAAAATTGATTTTATGAAAACAATATTTACAATTCTAATGGTGGTTTTATTCTGCAGCAGTTGCACTATATACAAACTAACCGGAGTGGATGAAAACGGAAAGCCACAGGTGATATATACAAAGCATATTCCGGAGGATGCTTGTGATACTTTGATTAGTGAGGATGGAGAAATTATTACTGATTATATAATAACGAAGGAATGAAATAGTGAGGGGTGAGAAGTGAGTGGAGAGTAAAAAAACAAAAACTAATTTATA
>JBAQJB010000251.1:0-6117 GCA_049289155.1 Chitinophagaceae bacterium | reverse complement strand
TTCTGTACATGACATTATAGAAAACCATTCTGATAAACTGGATAACTTTTATCAAACCATTCCTGAGGACAAAGCTTCTTATGCTTATGGTGCTGATAAGTGGACGGTAAAGCAAGTATTACAGCATTTAATTGATACGGAACGTGTATTTGTATACAGGGCGCTTTGTTTTGCGAGAATGCAGGCTGCGCCTCTTCCGGGAATGGATGAAAATGCTTTTGCTGAACATGCAAACATGGATCAAAGAAGCCTGGCTCAAATCAAAGAAGAATTAATTGCGCTTAAAAAATCAACCAATTTATTTTTACAATCACTCACTGAAAGTGATTTGAAAAGAAAGGGCAATGCAAGTGGGAATGATCTTTCAGTAAATGCACTGGCCTATATTATCTACGGGCATTTGATCCATCATAAAAAGATTTTAGAAGAAATGTATTTATAAAAAAACTCAGTTTATATAAAGAAAAGAGGCTGTCTCAAAAGTAGGCAGTCTCTTTTTTTATTTTCAGAAAAAGAGTCACTTTATTCACAGCAATACTGTATAAATTAAGTGCTAACCAAAGACAACTAAGTGTATACTTTTTTCGTCTTATAGGTATGGCAAAAAAAACAGTAGTATTCAAGACATACACTCCAAATCAGGCAATGTTGCTGCCACCATCGTTGGAGGAATTGATTGCAAAAGATCACCCGGTTCGTATTGTAAATGATGTAATTGATAAAGTTAATCTTACTCCTTTACTTCAAAAATATGAAGGTGGCGGCACATCAAGCTACCATCCAAAAATGTTATTGAAAGTACTGGTATATTCATATGTAACCAACATTTATAGCAGCCGTAAAATTGAAGCAGCCATTAAAGAGAACATTCATTTTATGTGGCTTGCAGGGATGTCTAAGCCCGACCACAATACCATAAACCGTTTCAGGGGAAATCGCCTTAAAGATGTATTACGTAAAATATTTGTACAGGTGGTAGAGCTATTGGCTCAGGAAGGACTCTTAAGTTTAAAAGAGCTGTATGTTGATGGTACTAAACTGGAGGCCAACGCGAATAAATATACTTTCGTTTGGGGAAACAGCATCAAGACCAATAAAGAGAAAATGAAGAAGCAACTTGATAGCCTTTGGCAATATGCGCAAAGCCTTGCTGCCGAAGAAATGGATAATCCTGAACCACCTGATTTTACTACTATTGACAGAAAGAAAGTAGAGGAAACTATAGAAAAAATAGATGCTGCCCTGGCAAATAAACCTGTTGATAAAAAAGTAAAACAGAAATTAAATTATGCTAAAAAGAACTGGGGTGATAATCTTGACAAGTATGATGCACAGGAAAAAATATTAGAAGGCCGCAATAGCTATAGTAAGACCGATCGGGACGCCACCTTTATGCGCATGAAAGAAGACTACATGAAAAACGGGCAATTAAAACCTGGTTACAATGTGCAGATATCTACTTCCAAACAATTTATTGTAAACTATACCTTACACCCCAATCCCACAGACACGACTACTTTGCCAAAACATTTAGAGCAATATGAAAAAGATTACAACCAACATCCCGCTTGTATTACAGCCGATGCCGGTTATGGTTCAGAAGAAAATTATATGCATCTTAAAGAACACAACATTGAAGGCTTTGTAAAATATAATTACTTCGACAAGCAGCAATCAGAAAATTATAATGCGAAGCATCCCTTCGCAGTGGAAACATTGCACTACAATAAAGAAAAGGATTGTTACTATTGTCCGATGGGCCAACAAATGGATTGTATTGGCGCTTATAAAAAGAAAACATCCACCGGCTTTGAACAAACCCTTACAAAGTATCAGGCAAAAAACTGCCATGGCTGCCCCCTGAGAACGAGATGCCATAAATCAAAAAGTAACCGGATAATAGAAGTAAATCATCAACTCAATTACTATAAACGAGCAGCAAAGGAAAAATTAAATAGTGAAGAAGGGATCCGGCATCGAAAACAGCGCCCGGTTGACGTAGAGCCTGTGTTTGGAAACATCAAATACAACCATCACTTTAAAAGATTTATGCTTCGCGGAAAAGAAAAAGTAGCTATAGAATTTGGCTTATTAGCAATGGCGCAGAATCTCAGAAAGAAATGCGCTTAATAAAAGGTTCAAATTCCTTTTTATGTGCAAAAATCACTTCAAAGAAGGATTATATTTATTCTCTTATAAAAATTAATTCTAAAAATTTTAAAATAGCACCAACATTCCAAAACCCCGCATTAAAAAAGGCCATCTCAATTTTATTTTGAGACAGCCTCTTTTTATTACTGAAAAAATACTATTATTTCACTGCGGTAGTATCGGCTGTAGATGTTGCAGGCGGCATCATTTTCATCATGTCTTTCGGATCCATATACATCCAATGTTCCACGGCTTTCCCATCTTTAAATTTTGTAATTTCTACATCAGTCATTTCCATTTGCTGACCATTCATTGTTCCGGAGGTTTTTGACCAGGTAAACACATATTCATCATCTGTCATAGTTTTTATATTAGTAGATTTCATATCCGGCTCCATTTCATGATATTTTTTTAATTCAGTAACTATGTTTTCAAGTCCTGTGACATCACCCTTTTCACCACTATGATCTACTGCATCAGTAGCAATATAATCGCCCATCTTACTGAAGTCACCAGATTGAATGGCTTTGGTGATTGCTTCATTCACTTCTACATTTTTTTTGGCCGTCGCAGACATACCACCTGAGTCATTGTTGCATGAAATAAAAAGACTGCAGGCAGCAATAAAGAGAAGAGGAATAAACTTTTTCATAACTGTAGGTTTTAATTTAACAGAAAAGGTAAAATAATTTCCGGACTTACCAAAATATTTTGATAACCGTTTTAATTGCTTGATATTCTTTCTGTATAGTTCAGCAGGCTTATGCGGTTGAAAACCGGAGCTTTTCCTTCAAAAAAAACCGGTATGTGTTTAGGGAAAAAGTTTTTAAATCTATATCAATGCAAAGTCCCAATTTTAAAATAATAATTACATATATTGCTAAACCACCTTAGCGGCATGTGGTTTGTCTTCAGAGTGGTTGTAAGTTGAATTACGCCAATGTTTTTTTCCTTCTTGTGTTTGTCAAAAGGGTTTTTGTAGTCGACTTTTGCAGCGGCATTTTTTTACCTGTTGCCTTGTAATAAGCAATTATCTCGCTAATTTTTTTTCTGTCTGCTGCTGTCAACGGAGTTGGGTCAACTACGAAGTCAATGCCTAACGGTTCTTTTATGTATCCCATTATCTTATGATTTAAGTTGGAAAATATTTTTTAATTAGTTTAAGTGCCTCTTGTGGGAATATTACCATTTTATGCCCACCAACGTGTGTTGCACCTAAAGTTTTTTCATAATGTTCAATCAATCTTGTCTTAGAAGTGAAAGAAACGAAACCTTGATACCCTTTGTCCCACGAAGATTTACAAGTGAAAGCAAACAGGTTACCAGGAACTCCTTCATAAAGTTTGTTCTTTCCTAAATTGAACGGAGAACTTTCAATAAGGTGTAAATAATAATGGTCGGTATAATCGCTAATGCTTAAAAGTCCTTGAACAATATCAGGATTGTTTCTGATTGTCAGTTTGAAAACTTGTCTGTCTGTTAGCCTGAACTCAATTGCCCAATTGAAAAGCCAACCATTTTTCTTAGTGGAATTCTTTAAGTCTGCTTTGGCTACAGGATGAACGTCAGTCGGAAAACTGTCGCCTGAAATGGTATTGACTATGCTGTTTGAAAGGTTGTCAATCTCAATTCCTAAATGATATTTGGTCTGTTTTGCCACCTTTCAAAGATACAAAAAAGAAGTCGTTTAGGGTGTACGAATTATCGAAGTTGGAAGCTGCTGTACCATTGCCGCCAACGGGCAAGTAATTCGCAGGCGGCCAATAGTATTCCTTTCTGTTCGAACCGCTGCCCAATTGAAAATATAAAGTTGAAGTTAACAACAAAAAACAAATATTGTATGTAGTTTGTTTACTCCCGTTTCATAAGTTATGGTGATGGGAAGGCAAATATTTTTAATGTGGGTGTTGATTTATCTATAGGGTCATTCAATACGAATGAACCCATAAATGAAAAATTAATTGTCGTGTCAGTACCAGGAATTAGCCCTTTCATAAAACGAAATACAGAGTCCTGATTTTTATTCATTGATTTTAGAAAAGTCAAAGAGTATTGAAAAGCAATATCGTTATTGCAATGTGACTTTGTTGTTATTGTCAAGCCATTTACAATAACACTGTCAATATGAACTCTTATACTGTCAATATAAATGTTTGCTAAGTAGTCATAAATTTTTAGATTATATTTTCCGATTACACTGTCTTTTAAAAAATCACTATTTGCCAATTTATACTCGGTCTTAAAACTGTCGACTAAGTTTTGCAGGCCGCTTTGTGCTCTTGAAATTTGGGATGTTATTTCGTCATCATGATTTTTAGTTGAACAACTATAGACAAATAATAAAAAGAGAAGGGGAAAATATTTCATTGTCTTTTGAGATGCAATTATTATTGGGGTGGTCTTGTGAAATTACACACAACGGTAAGGCTTGGCGATGGGCTGGAATTTTAAAATGTGCTGCCCGGAACCGAAGCCGATTGAAATACTAAAGATAAAGATAACAACTAAAAGTTAAATAGATGATGTCGAGCTGGAACTACTGCTGATATTGATTTGTAGCACATTGAACTTCCGTCAGCCAGCATATTGTCAAACCTTTAAGATGCTTACATTTCTTATTTTCGAATCTTTGGCTGTAAGGAAATCTTTCTAATTTTATTATTATGAAGCTCAGCTATATAAATATTCCCTTTCTCATCTAAAGTTAAAGTGCTGGGTTGATTAAAGGTCGCTTTTAATGCATTGCCATCCTGAGATCCTTTTTCACCAGTTCCAGCAATTGTTGTGACCAGGCCTTCAGGACTTATTTTTCTGATAAGGTTATTTCCGGCATCAGCGACATAAATATAATCTCTTTTGTCAATAGCAAGTCCTTGTGGCCAATTAAAACTGGCTTTTGCACCATAGCCATTTGTTGTATCTGGCTTACCATTGCCAGCAAAAGTTAATATTTCACCAGATATTGAATATTTTAAAATTTTATTGTTATAAGGTTCTGATATATAAATATTGCCTTTACTGTCGATAGTTATACCTCCGGGAAAATCGAAATGAGGAGGTTTCTTCTTAGAATAAAAATCAATACTGTCTTTAGTTTGAGCACCAACAGTGCTAATAAATCCAGAAGGAGATATTTTGCGAATCAGTTGATGCCCATAATCAGCAACATAAATATTATTTTGTTGATCTACTGCAAGACCATGGGCATTCCAAAGTGAAGCATTTAATCCCGTAGTTTCTCGTACACTTAAAATATCTCCATTACCAACTATCCGGTTAAAATGTCCTTGTTTATCTATCCTCCAAATATTCTGTGATGCACAAATTATCAAATTGCCTTCTTTATCGAAGATTAAATCATTTGGGGCTGAAATAAAATCATTTTTTGAAAGAGAATCGATAAAATTTATTTGCTGTCCCTCTCCAGCAAAATTTGTTACATCTCCAGATTTGTCAATTCGCCTAATTAAATTATTACCTAAGTCAGCAATAAAAATATTTCCTTGATTATCAATTGCTATACCCTGTGGATATTTAAAAGTAGAGTTTAAAGCTGGGCCATTTTTGGCACCTTCTTCTCCAGTTCCTGCTATTGTTGTAACTACATAGACCTTTTCTGTTTTACAGGAGAGTAAGAAAATCGAAAAAAATACAATAATACATTTTTTAAGAATCATATTTGTTTAATTCATGAAGGTTACAGCTAACGAACAGGGCTTTGTGCAGGCAGGGCATTGTTGTTTGTCCAGCCCGGAACTGAAGCCCAATAAAGAAATAAAAGTACAAGATAACAACTAAAAGCCCAACAGAATTCCGTCCGCCGAAACCGCTGCTGATAGCGAACTACAGCCGAAGATAACAACGTCCAGCCCCACTTGCAGCAATACCCATGTTGTAGGTATGCCCTTCGTTAGGGTGTGTCCACCGAATGAATTTTACTATTACTTAGAGTGTGTCCCCGAAGCG
>JBAQJB010000250.1:0-3757 GCA_049289155.1 Chitinophagaceae bacterium | reverse complement strand
AAAATAATACAGGAATACTGTCGCGGTAAAAGCTCGCGTGGTCACTTGGGCCGCTGCCGCTACTGTCTAATTTCACGACAAGATTTTTATCCGGTGTTGATGAAAAAACATTTCCCCACACAGGTGATGTCCCATAACCGCCGATGGTGAGTTTGCGCGCCGTATCATAGCGGCCGATCATATCCATATTGATCATATAGTTTGGTGAAATTTTTTTACTGGGATGTTCCAGCCAGTATTTGGATCCAAACAAACCAAGCTCTTCACCGGAAAATGCAATGAATAAATAATTATTATTTTTTGCTTTACTGTTTTGTAAAATGCGCGACAACTCAATAACGGCGGCAGTTCCGCTGGCATTGTCATCTGCTCCATTGTGTATTTGGCCATACCCATCGAGACTATTATTATCTTCACCATAACCCAGATGATCAAAGTGCCCGCCGATGATCACAGTGTTGGGTGCATTATTATTAATGTAGGCAATTACATTCCGCGCTTTGCGGGAAACGTGCTCCAGGTCTGTCATACAATTGATCGAATAGGTAGAAGTGATATCCGTAAAATATTTTTTCAAACCATCATTTGTTATATAAAAAACCGGGATACCCACTGCTGAAGAAGCATCATTTTTATTGTATTGAACATTATCGGTGATTGAAGTGGAATTGTATATGATCAATGCAGAAGCCGTTTTTTCTTTAGCAATTTGCGCTTCTTTTTTAATCGCATCAAATACATCAAAATGCGGGTTTTGTGCATTGTCTTCGAGTGTATATTTTAAATCAAAAAACCAGGGCTCCCCGCGTTCATTGAGGCTGGGAGATACATTACCTGAAACAGTTGCGTTTGCAGAGAATGCCAGGGGAAAAAAATCTTTTTTTAATTCCATTGAATCGCCATTTACAACAAAATAGTTTTTATACTCAGTCATTTGTTTTCCTTCATCGATGGAAAATTCCTGTATATAACCATTTGTACCGGCGCTTTCTACATCGTATTTTTCAAACTGGTTACTGATATATTCCATGGCAAGTACTTCGCCCATTGTACCGGTTCTCCTGCCTTCCAGTTTATCGCTGGCCAGGTATTTTATATGCGTTTCAATATTCGCAAGTGTGATCTTATCCGCTTTTTCTTTTGCCTTTCTTTCTTTTTTCGTTTGCGCCATACCCAGTACCGGGATGAAAAATAGAAGGAATAAAAACTTTTTATACATGTATCTCTTTTTTATAAAAGCAAAAATAACACTTGTAAAAGATGTACTGTTTTTTTTGAAAAGGAAATTTGTGTAATAATACTTAAGAAAAGCCACTGCGTTTGCTGGCTTTTGTAAGTCAATTGTAAAAATGCAATGCCATAGTCAACAATTATCATGAAATTAAACCTGACTGCAGGTGAAGATCCATAGGAAGGGCGTAAATTTGCACGCTAATAAATTTCCTTGAACTCAAAAAATATTCATATAGCGCTTGTGGGCAATCCAAACAGTGGAAAATCTTCCCTGTTCAATGCACTTACAGGCATGAACCAAAAGACGGGAAATTTTCCGGGGGTTACTGTTGATAAAAAAACGGGCCGTTTTCATTTATCAAATGACATGGAAGCAATCATCACGGATCTTCCCGGAACCTATAGCCTGTACCCGCGCCGCGAAGATGAATGGGTAGCGTATAAAGTGATGATGCAGACGGATAAGAACACGCAGGCTGATATCATTTTATTGGTCGTAGATGCAAGTAATTTAAAAAGAAATTTACTTTTTTGCAGCCAGGTGATTGATTTGAAAAGGCCTGTGATCATTGCGCTGACGATGATGGACATTGCACGCAAAAAAGGAATTGAAGTAGATATTGCCGGGATTGAAAGAGAAATGGGTGTGCCTGTCGTGTCTGTAAACCCGCGGAAAACAAAGACCGTGGATCCGCTAAAAAAAGTTATCTCCCAGTTTAGCAAGCATCAATTTATTCCTCCCCAATTTGATTTTGTTGACGCCAGGCCACTTGATATACCAGCCATCAAGGCCGTAAAAAAAATCTTTTCATCCATTAGTGATTATGCCGCACAACATTATTTAATCAACCATGAAAGCTTTCCACTGACGGAAAAAGAACAGGAAAGCGTAGAACAAATAGAAATTGATAATGCATTTAATCCAAGCAAAACGCAGGCGGAAGAAATAGTAAAACGTTATTCGCGCATTAAGCAGATCATGCAGCAAAATGTAGTGGAACCCGATCCATTGCAAAAAAAATTATTCACCGAAAAGCTGGATAATTTATTCATGCATAAAATCTGGGGTTACCTGATCCTGCTGTTTGTTTTGTTTTTTCTTTTTCAAAGTATTTTCTGGCTGGCCCAATACCCGATGAATGCGATTGACTGGAGTTTTTCAAAGATCACCGGTTTTCTAAATGGTATTTTACCCACAGCCTGGTGGAGTGATTTATTGGTCAATGGATTAATTGCAGGACTGAATGGTATCCTTGTTTTTGTACCACAGATCATGATATTATTTGGCCTGATCACTATATTGGAAGACACAGGCTATATGGCGCGCATCAGTTTTTTAAGTGATAAACTCATGCGAAAAGTGGGCCTGAACGGAAAGAGTGTAATGCCCATGATCAGTGGGTTTGCGTGTGCCGTTCCGGCGATCATGAGTGCACGGAATATTGAAAATAAAAAAGAGAGATTACTTACGATTTTAGTTACTCCGTTGATGAGTTGCAGTGCACGTTTACCGGTTTATACAATTTTAATTGCATTGGTCGTACCCAATCATTTTTACTTTGGATTTCTCAGTTTGCAGGGATTGGTGATGATGAGCTTGTATATGTTGGGAACGGTTGTGGCATTGGTGGTGAGTTATATTTTAAAATGGGTGATTCATTTAAAGGAGAAAAGTTTTTTCATTTTAGAATTGCCTGTTTACCGCGTACCACGTTGGAAAAATGTTGGCGTAACAATGATTGCCAAAGCAAAAATATTTGTGGTGGATGCAGGGAAGATCATTATTATGATCAGTTTATTGTTATGGTTCCTTAGTAGTTATGGCCCTTCTGCAAGAATGGACAGGGTTGAAAAGAAATATGCTATATTAGAACAGCAGGCAACAACGCCGGAAATGCATATGCATCTTGAAAAGCAATTTAGTTCTGAGAAACTACAAAACTCTTATGCAGGCATTTTAGGTAAAGCCATTGAGCCTGCCATTCGTCCATTGGGATTCGACTGGAAGATCGGCATAGCATTGATCACCTCATTTGCAGCGCGGGAAGTTTTTGTGGGAACCATGGCAACGATCTATAGCGTGGAAGACAATAACAACAGCACTTTACAACAAAAAATGAAGAATGCGGTGCGGGAAGATGGTACCAAAGTTTATACTTTGCCAACAGCTTTATCGCTAATGGTGTTTTATGTATTGGCCATGCAATGTATGAGTACGCTTGCTGTAGTGAAGCGCGAATTAAAAAGTTGGAAATGGCCGATATTTCAATTCATTTATATGACAGGCCTGGCATACCTGTTTAGTTTTTTAGTGTTCAGGATTTTTTCTTAAAAAGTTTGGGCTAAAGCCCAGTGAAATATATTGCCTCCATATCCACAGGCTGAAGCCTGTGGCAATTGAAAAGCCTCTTGAATTTTGATTTTTTTTAAGAATTCTCAATTGCCTCCAGCTTTAGCTGGGGGATAAAAAATGACAAATAGAATCCGGGCTTTAGCCCAATTAATTTTCAAATTTTTATTTGTG
>JBAQJB010000249.1:0-1681 GCA_049289155.1 Chitinophagaceae bacterium | reverse complement strand
AAGGAAGTCTTGCTAATTTCATTGAAACAATAAATGATTGGCTGCTGTTTTTAACTTCCGAAATATACACTTTATATTCCCAGGCATCCAGTGTAATTGCTTTTGAAATATTCATTGTTTCATGGCTACCAGAAAAATATTCTACATAATCACCTTGCAAATTTTTATGCGCCAAACTCGCTTTGATCCTGTCAAAGCCAGTCAGGTTGAGGATTACAAGCATGCTCTCTTTTTTATTTATGCATAAATAAGAAAACAGTTTATCATCAGAACCGGTTTCAAGTAAGAAAATTTTTGTTTCACTTTGTACACAAGAATTTGATTTTCTCAATGAAAATAATGACTGGTAAAATGCTTCCATTTTTAATTCCTGTTTCCAGTTGATTGTATCTTTTTCAAAAAATAATAATCTTTTTGCCAAAGGAATTTCCTGCCCGCTATACAATAAAAAAATACCCGGCCACGTGGAAGCCATTACAGCAAAGGCTTCCAGGCCTTCGCCATATTTTTCGCGGTCTGTACCATTCCAGCTATTTTCATCGTGGTTGCTGGTAAAAAGCATATAACGCCCCGGGAAACTTGCATAGTTGCGCAGCAGATCGCGCATTTCATGTACCGTATTTTTTTGCTGCGCCACGTCTTCACTTATATGCATCCAGGCCCAGGCATATTCCGTATCAAATATTTCAAAATATTTTTTATCCTCGCATTCAGCCAGCCAGTACAAGGGTTTCAGCGCATCAGATTGCCTGCGTGCATCATGCCAAAAATCCAGCGGAACAAGATGCGCCATATCACACCTGAAACCATCTATATCAAATTTTTCAACCCAAAATTTCATCGATTGGATCATCGCTTCGTGCAAATGTTTATTCGTATAATCCAACCCAATCACATCTTCCCAGCCATTTTTTTCTGTGAAATTTCCTTCGTCATCGAGCAAATAAAATTCCGGGTTTGATATTGTCCATTCATGGTCCCAGCCAGTATGATTCGCCACCCAGTCAATAATTACTTTCATACCAAGTGCATGTATTGTATCCACCACATTTTTGAAATCCTGGAAATTTCCATATTCCGGGTTCACGTTTACATAACTGCTGCAGGCATAATAACTGCCCAGTGAACCTTGTCTTTTTTCTTTACTGATCGGCGTTACGGGCATGAACCAAATAATTTCCACGCCCATTTTTTTTAGCCTGGGCAAATGCTTTGCGAATGCGGCAAAAGTCCCTTCGGGCGTATATTGACGGATATTTACTTCATATATATTTGAGCCATTACTCCATGCAACCTGTTTAAAATGCGCCGACATAATTTTATCCATTTCAACAAAGAAATGGTATTATTGTAAACCATTCATGACTGAAAATAATTTACCCCGGAGAATTAGTTTGATGCAGGCCACCGCCATCAACATGATCGACATGGTAGGCATCGGGCCATTCGTCGTTTTAGGGATTGTCGCAAATACGATGGGCGGCCCCTGGTTTTTATACGCATGGATATTGGGTGCTCTTTTATCTTTCGCCGATGCAACGATTTGGAGCGAGCTCGGTGCAGCATTTCCGACGGCAGGTGGCAGTTATAATTTTTTAAAAGAAGGCTATGGCCCGCGCTGGGGAAAGCTGATGAGCTTCTTATTTGTCTGGCAAACGATGATACAGGCGCCATTGGTGAT
>JBAQJB010000248.1:0-4945 GCA_049289155.1 Chitinophagaceae bacterium | reverse complement strand
GATTATGAGATGGTGTAATGACTATGCCATCTGCTAATCCTGTTTTTCTGCCTGTATTGTATTTTAATATCGCATGAGAAATAACTGGTGTCGGCGTATATTCATCACCTGTTGCAATCATCACTTCCACATTATTTGCGGCCAATACTTCCATGGTGGTCGCATAAGAAGGCGCAGACAAGGCATGTGTATCAAAACCAAGATATAACGGGCCATCTGTTTTTTGTTGCTTACGGTAAAGACAAATGGCTTGCGTGATAGCAAGAATATGATTTTCGTTAAAGGAGTTTTTAAATGAAGAACCGCGGTGGCCGGAAGTTCCAAAGGAAACTTTCTCAGCCGAAACAGATGGATCTGGCTTCCCTGTGTAATAGGCTGTGACAAGCCGCGGAATGTTGACCAATATATTTTGTTCTGCCGGTTTACCAGCAAGTGGTGACAGTTTCATTTTTAATTTCTTTTGTTGAGTGTGTGAAAAAAGACTGTAATTAAAATAGTTACTTCAGGTCATTACCGTGCAAATTTACGTGTGTAAATTTTCCAATAAGAATTTTCACAGCAACACATTAATCTTCGTAACCACTTTTAATAATTGTTGAAATCATTTTAAACCTTCCGTTTGGCTTTATCAGGTTAGATGCATGTGCTGGTATAATAATTCCCTGGCCGGTAAGAAGGAGGGAAGACACTTTATTAATTACAATATTTGCTTTTCCTTCAATGATTTGTACGAATGTGTCGAAAGGTGATGTCTTTTCAGATAAACCCTCACCAGTATCAAACGACATTACACTTACATTCCCGGTAATTTTCTTAATGATTGTTTTACTCACGACCGAATTAGCTATGTACTCAATGATCTCAACAATGATATGCGATTTTCCGTTTTCAATTTCTGAACTGTCTGATTTTGTGGCACTTTTTATTTTTTTGTTGCCTGCATTTTTCATCCGGTAAAGATGTGTTGTATTCTTTTGCAATATGTTATATAAATCTGTTGAAAGGTTATATGATTCATACATCTTCAAACATGGAGCGCCTTTTATTTTTCCCTGCGTGTAATAATATATAAACCGGGGGCAAATTATTTTCAAAACGTACATTTACAACACTACCACGAACAGAAATAATTTTTCCATATTGTAATTTTTCAGAAATATTTTCTTCTATTTTGTTCATGTATTATGGTTCAATAATTACTTTCATTGCTTTCTCTTTGCCGGCATTGCCAAACACTTTGTACGCTTTTATTATCTTATCTAATTTGAAATGATGTGTGATTAATTTTTTTGGTTCCAGCATGCCCGCCGAAACGGTTTTCAGCAACATCGGTGTTGTGTTCGTGTTTACCAAACCCATGGTAATGGTAATGTTTTGTATCCATAAATTTTGAATCTGCAAGTCAACAGGTTTGCCATGCACACCAATGTTGGCAAGGTGTCCGCCGGGACGAAGAATTTTTTGACAGACATCAAAAGTTGCCGGAATACCAACCGCTTCAATAGCTACATCAACGCCATCTTTTGTTACAGCCAGTATTTTTTTAACTGCATCTTCTTTACGTGAATTAATAGTGTGCGTTGCCCCAAATTTTTTCGCCATCTTCAGGCGATTATCATCCAGGTCAATCATATAAATTTTTGCTGGAGAATAAAATTGTGCAGTGAGCAAAGCCGCCATACCAACCGGTCCTGCGCCGACAATTGCGATTGTATCTCCTGGCTGAACCTGACCGGCAATTACACCTATTTCAAAACCAGTTGGTAAAATATCACTCAACATTACCATCGCTTCTTCGTCAGCATTTGGAGGGATTAAATAAAGACTGTTATTGGCATGTGGAATGCGCACATATTCTGCTTGTGTGCCATTAATCAAATGACCTAAAATCCAGCCACCATCTACACAATGCGAATACAATTGCTTTTTACAATATTCACAAGTGCCATCGGATGTAATACAAGAGATAATTACATGATCACCTTTTTTAAAATTAGTAACAGAAGTTCCCACTTCTACAATTTCACCAACACCTTCGTGACCCAATGTAGTACCGGGTTTTACAGAAGGCGTCTTGCCATGTAAGATACCAAGATCAGTTCCGCAGATCGTGGTTTTTATTATTTTTACCAATGCATCTGTTGATTTTTCTATAACAGGTTTTGGAATTTTTTTCAGCACAATTTTTCCAGGCCCTTCATATACCAAACCATTCATAGTTGCAGGATCCTTTACGGCTGCTTTTGTTTTTACATGTTTCGTTGAAACTTTCTTTTTTTGTTTATTGATTGATTTCATTTCTTTTATATTTTTTGTTGAATAATTATTTTATTCATTCTTACAAATTCTTAATTACAACTTGTTATATAATTGTATAAATATTAAAAGGATATTATTCTTATCATAAAGGGTTGATTTTTTTGATGAACAGGAGGGCCTGCTCTTTTTAATTCCTGGTGTTACGGATATTTGCAGGAGAATTTTTTTAAAAACTTTATTAAAAAACCATACAATATTTTTTTCTTATTCTTCATTCCAGCCATTCTTTTTAAATACACTTCCACTGTTTTTTTTACTTCATCAGCCATCTCTTACTTATTAAACAGAAGGGTAAAGCGGGTAAATTTACCTTCAATGGATGCTACTTTTATTTCCACATTATTTGCCAGGAGAATAGTTTTTGTTATTTGTAATCCAAATCCCAGTCCACCGGGTTTATTGGTATACCCCATATCAAATATGGATTGTAAATTATCCTCGCTGATACCACATCCATTGTCTTCAATAGTGACCATATATTTATCTTCCACATATTTTCCGCTCAACTTTAATATTCCTGCTGCAGTTGGCATAGCCTCTATCGCGTTAATAATAAGATTGGTGAAAGCAATCTTCATTTTCGCTTCATTAGTTACGATAACAAAGTCATCTGTGGAAAACGTTTTAATGACAGTGATACTTTTCAATTTCATCCGGTCGTCTACAATGTTCAGCACCTCATTCAGAAGGCTGTTAACGGAATGACTGGCTTCTTCTTTTTCCGGTTTTTGATACGTAAGTAAACGGGTGATCAGTTCATTTATTCTTCCTGAGTTTCTAATAATAATATCGAGGTATTTTTTCTCTTCAGTATCTTCTATAATACTGTTCAACATCTCAACTGATAGATTGATATTTGCCAGGGGATTGCGTACTTCATGTGCGAGGAATGCAATAAATTCTTGCTCATCATCATTAAATTTTGGAAAGGCTTTTTCCCGGGCATAATAATTTTTATTGGAAATTAATTGTTCAGAAACTTCGGAGGACAATGCTTTCATTTTAATTATTTTTTGATCAGTCTTCATAACCGCTTTTCATAACCGTTAAAATCATTTTGAATTGAACATTGGCATTGAAGTGATGTTTGGTATGAGCAGGAATAATAATTCCATCGCCTAACTTCAAGTTATATTCTTTATCATTAATCGTAAGATCCGCAGCCCCGTCAATGATTTGAACATAATTATCAAATGGCGAAGTTTTTTCTGCTAATTCTTCACCTGCATCCAATGAAGAAACAGTTATGTTTCCCGTTGTCTTTTTGATAATTGTTTTACTTACCACGGCGTTGGGCATATATTCAATAATTTCAACCACAATATGAACTTTTGACTTTTCAATTTCGGAACCATCATTCTCAATTTTCATTTCTTTTGTTAACATTATTTATTGTTTCGTTTATAAAAAAAATTACACTAAAAAGCTTGCGCCAATAAGAATTTTTTATGTAACAAAGTTCTGTTGCTTAAAGTTCTAAAGCATTACAGATTAAAAGAAAAGCCTTACATAAATCACAGGTTTTCTAAATTGCTTTGACGTTTTTGCTTTAACTTTTTGAAGAAAGATGGAGAAAGCCCGGTTATTTTTTTGAATTGATTTGATAAATGAGCCACGCTGCTGTAGTGAAGTTTATAAGCAATTTCTGTTAGGTTTAATTCATCATACAGTATCAATTCTTTAACCTTTTCAATTTTATGTAATATAATAAATTGCTGAATGGTAATTCCTTTCACTTCTGAAAAAGTGTTGGACAGGTAAGTATAGTCCTGCTGCAGTTTTTCACTGATGTAATCAGAATAATTTACATCCGGCAATTCATCTGAATAATGAATCATTTCAACGATCACATCTTTTATTTTTTCGATTAAAATACTTGTTTTATCATCCAGTAATTCAAGTCCTGAACGAAGTAAGTTTTTTTTAAGTTCGTTGCGTTGCTCTTGTGTAATGTCTTCCAAAATTTCAACAATACCTAAATCAACAGTTACATACCGCAAGCCGAATTTTTTCAATTCTTCTTTTACCATCATTTTGCAACGAAGGCTGACCATGTATTTGATATAAAGTTTCACTTTTTTTAAAAGACGCCTAAGGTATGCTTATTTAAGATACTCAAATAGTTAAGGAAAGCCGCAAATGTGTTATGTTTTAAAACGGTAAATCTTTGCAGTAAAAAAAATGCTGTAAAATTAATTTACAGCATTTAAGCGGGTAGAGGAATCCTGGTCACTAAATTCCGGCATTTAGTCGGAATCAGTATACATTAAACTCCACTTCTGCGGAGAGAGAGGGATTCGAACCCCCGGAGGTGTGACCCTCAACGGTTTTCAAGACCGCCGCATTCGACCGCTCTGCCATCTCTCCGCGGCAAAAGTAAGGTCTGTGGGATATTCATCAAAATTAGTTTTGCAACCGGTGATAATTTTTTTTCTTATCGGTTGGTGTCCGCACCAACCGAAATGCATTCCATTCACAAAATAATTCCTACTGATTTATTGTTTTGGTTGGTGGAGACACCAACCGATAGTTAAAATTGAAAAAACTAATTAAAAATGAAATTGTAATTGTTTGTATGATTCTCGCTTTCATTTCTATCTCATGATCCGGAATTAAAATTGACAAT
>JBAQJB010000247.1:0-1941 GCA_049289155.1 Chitinophagaceae bacterium | reverse complement strand
CATGTATCCCTCCCGGATTCGCATGGATTTTGTTCACTCGGTGTTTCTGTAGATGTGGCCGCTACGGCAATAAAAACTGCGAAGTATGTAATCGCGCAGGTGAACCCAAATATGCCGCGAACATTTGGCGATGGCCAGGTACATATCGATCATTTTAATGCAGTGGTGTATACAGAAAGTATGCTTCCGGAAGTTGTTTCCGATGGAAGTGATTCACCGGTTTTTAAGAAGATCGGAAAATATTGTGCTGACTTAATTGAAGACGGCGCGACCATTCAAACAGGCATTGGGGCTATTCCTGATGCAGTGCTGGCAAGCCTTTCCGGGCATAAAGAATTAGGTTTACATACAGAAATGTTTTCCGATGGCATTCTTCCTTTGGTAGAAAAAGGTGTTATCACCAACCAGCATAAAAAAAGAGCGCCCGGAAAAATCATGACGGGCTTTATGCTCGGCAGCAGGAAATTATATGATTTTGCACACGACAACCCGGAAGTACTTGTGATGAGTATTGATTATGTAAATGACACTTCTATCATCCGGACCAATCCAAAAGTTGCAGCCATCAACAGCGCCATTGAGATAGACCTTACCGGCCAGGTTTGTTCCGATTCTATTGGCTCTTATCATTATTCCGGCGTAGGTGGACAAATAGATTTTATCCGGGGCGCTGCTTTATCAGAAGGCGGAAAACCAATCATAGCGCTGGCCTCCACGACATCCAATGGTGATTCCAAAATAGTTCCCATATTAAAACCCGGCGCCGGCGTAGTAACCACCCGGGCACATGCACATTACATCGTCACAGAATATGGCGTTGCATATTTGTATGGAAAAAATATGCGTGAAAGATCGAAAGTCTTAATTGATATTGCGCATCCTGATCACCGGGAAATGCTGGAAAGAGAAGCTTTTAAAAGGTTTAAACATGCTTTATAAAATATATTATTGCAATAAAAAAACCTTAAAGGTTTTTGAGTCTTTAAGGTTTTTGACGAAGTAACGCAGTACTTAATGTTGAACTATAAATTTCCCCGAATCAATAATTTTTCCTTTTGCAAAAATATTGTACGAATAACTACCACTTGCCCATGATGCAACATTTAAGGTATGTTTTATATCATTCAGCTTAAGTGAATATATTGTTTGCCCGGTTGATGTTGTTATTTGCAGTACAGGATTTAATACCTCCAATTTTTCTGTGTTAATGGTGATGGTATTATTAGCAGGATTTGGATAAATTTCTGCTTTACTAAGATTTATTTTTTCATTAGAAAAAGTTGCAGAAGAAAATGTATTACTCTGACTTCCGTTGCTTTCATCAATTATGATAAATCCGCCTTTATTGTTTTTACAACTTGTACACATATAAATAACTTTTGTTACAGTGTCTGTAAAAAGTTGACCACAGTTGTTTGTTTGTGAAAGAATGTGGCGGAAGCGATATTTATGACCTTGCACAAAAAACCCGTTACCTATTCCAGTTTCAGCAGTAGGATATCCGCCAAAAGTTGTTGATGGTGAAGCAACACCCCATGGGCCAAGAGGTGCCCCTGTTATTATAGGAGACATATCAAGATTTGTAGAAAGGTCAACATCACTCACTATCCATTGCGAGTTTTGAGTGTTGGTGAATGATGAAGCTTTAACTATAAAATTTGTAGTATTTCCAACATGAATAGTACCATCCAATTGAAAATCTGCACTTAACAGTTTTACAGTAAAGCAAGAATCACAAGACACGGATGCCTGGGATACGATACAATCTATGGGGAAATAACTCATGGTGTCTTTCATAGAAATAGCAAGTGAATCTATTTTATCTTTCACGGAATAATCGCGCGTTAAAGCAGTAACAAATTGTTTGGGTGCACAGATAGTATCCATATTCCCGGTAATTGGCATTTGTACAAGTACGCCTTCTGTAACACCGCTGGATGC
>JBAQJB010000246.1:0-16024 GCA_049289155.1 Chitinophagaceae bacterium | reverse complement strand
GTACATACCCACCAGCCTTATTTAAAGGCATCTGCTCAACTTTTGAAGATGTGCAATTTTCAAGGATTAATTTTTTTGCTGCAGGTACATGAATCATTTTTCAAAATTTTTATCCCCCAATATTAATCATACTACGGTTGCTTATTTTTGATGAGTCAAGGTCTTGATAAATGGAAGTAAACTGTCCGCCAAGCGCTTCTTCTTTATCCCACACACATTGTTTAATGAGTGGAACTATATCCTTGCCATTTCGCAATGCGCTCAAAATGTCCACTTCACTTTTTGAGAAAAGACAATTTTTCATTTTGCCATCTGTAGTTAAACGCATGCGATTACAGCCACCACAAAAAGGCTGGCTCATGGTGCTGATGATAGCGAATGTGCCTTTGTGCCCCGGCACGAAATATTTTTTTGCCGTATCGTGTTTCTCATTGGGCAATTTTTTAAAATCATATTTTGAAGAAATTAATTCCAGCATGTCGTTATGCGAAAAAACTTTTTCATTGCTCCATTGATTTCCGGCAAAGGGCATAAATTCAATAAACCGAACATGCACCGGTTCATGTTTGGTCCACTCCACAAAATCAGGTATTTCATCTTCATTCACATCCTTCATGATCACCGTATTTATTTTTACATGAAAATTATTATTAAGTAAAAGATTGATGTTTTGTTTGATCCTGTCAAATTCATCCCGCTTTGTAATAGAAAAATTTCTTTCTTTAATCAAAGAATCCAAACTCACATTTACAGAGTGAATGCCGGCCTGCTGAAAGGTTTCCATAAATTCATGCACAAAAACACCATTGGTGGTAATAACCAGTTCAACCGGGTATTTTGATAAGCGTTGAATAATTTCTTTTGTATCTTTTCTTACCAAAGGTTCACCACCTGTGAGTCGAATTTTTTTTACACCCTGTTGTACAAAAACGCCGGCGATGGTGTCTATTTCTTCGGCAGACATTTTATTCGCATTCGTAAAATATCCTTTGGGCAAATCAATGGGATTGCAATACACGCAGCGCAGGTTGCATTTATCTGTAAGAGAAATCCGGAGGTAATCGTGTATGCGGTTAAATTTATCTTTTAGCATTTTAATAAATTTTATTCTGCGATGGTGTTACAGGCAATTCAACAGAAAAATATTTTTTCATCTGAAGTGTGATTTTTTCATAGTCATTTACCGTTAAATATTTATGTGCCAATGGAAACACCACATTATCTTCCCTGAAAATATGCAGGCGAAGCAACTCCACCAACGATAGCCCCTGCTCTACTGCAGTATCAATCAACAGGGCAATAGAAACAGGATCTGTAAGACGTGAAGAAATTCCCATCAAACTAAAAGTTAGTGTAGCCAGTTCCATCATTTTAATATGGTCGTTTTCCAGCATATCTATTGCTGTGTCAGGAATTGGGCCTGTACCATGTTCACCGTTATCTATCATCCGATCGTGAATGAAAGGAAATAAAACCCGCTCTTCTTTCAGGTTGTGTAATACAATTTTGTCATCAAGAAATTCAAAAAACTCACCAAGCATCTTATTCCTTTCCCTGTTAATTCCTTCTTTTTTAATTTCTAATAAAGTACTTTCCAGTTCATCTATTTTGATCATCGTAGTTTTATGCTCATCTATAAAAAGTTGTAAAGCCGGATGTAATTTATCATAAGGTACCGCTTCCATAGCGGGCGGTTTATAAGCTTCCGGTGGGTCCATTGGTGAATAAACAGGATCTGCCCCGGTATCTTTTTCTACAAATCTTTTTATATAATCTGTTTTTTTATTTTCCTGGTTTTCAAAAATGTTATTCATGATATTTTTTGTTTAGCGATGATTCAATTGCCACGTGTGGATCAAATTTAAAAATTATAAATGGTTTAATAAATGATTGTGCTCATATATTTATAATGAAATATTTTTTATCTGGTTTGTAAGTTTTTTGTCAAAGCTATTTTATTTTTGAAGCTATTAATAAAGATACCAAACTAAGTAGCAGGCCTGTGAAAGTTATTAGCCACGCTAATAATGCTATGTATACAAATGCACCTGATATTGTATAAAGAAATGTAAAATTCATTGCCTCTGCCATGCGAAATGTGCAAACAGTGTACATCCCCAATGGAAAGACCATTCCCCAATATTGAGGATGATACACGATAGGAATATATTTATAAAAATGCCGCCATATCATTAGTGCAATGATGATGGGAATCCACCATGTTCCGGTAGCCCAAAACATCAATGTAAATCCCTTAATAAAAGGATCAATAGATTTCAAAAAGATCCACTTATTTTCATTCAATAATAATATGGAGCCGGCCAAAGTAGTAATGGCTACTGCGCCCATATTGATCCAGTAAGGTGGCGCAAATTCTTCGGCCCGTAATTTAAAAAATGTGAGCCTGTAAAAAATAAGCGTTATTATAATTATGTAAAGCAGGCAACCCAACAGAAACATCATCAGGGAAATAAACAGGATGATCTCTTTTGAAAAGGGAAGATAATCTACTAAAAGTGTTCCCAGTACTGAAATGGATTGCGTAGATACGACCATGAGTAACCAAATGCCATTCATTCCTTCTTCAAGCGTCGGTTTAATTTGTTTAACGGTAATCTGTATGAAGAAAAAATAAATAAGCAATATCCAAAGTACGGAACCCAGATATAAAAGAAAAGTTGCTGCCTGGTAGTTTTGGTTAATGATGATAAATTGGCCGCCGAGTACATTGGTACCAGCGACTATAGTTAGAAATCCTGCGCTGCGGGCATGATTAGAAATATCTTCAAGAAAAGAACGAAAGAAAAATACAAGCCGGAGAATTAACAGTATCCATAAAATGACGTATGCAATTATATTAAAATAGAGAAGCAACTGCCCTATTTCTTTAAAACCAAGCAAATGAGCTGCAACAGATACAATACCTGTAGACATTACCAGTGCGAAATATGCGGGGAATAATGTAGCTATTTCTTTCTTTAATATTTGCAGTAATAATTTCATGAATGCTAACCTTCATTTATCTTTTTTATTTCATAACAAAGCTTTTCAAAACAAAGAATTTTATAACAATGCGTTTCCTTTATTTTACCGTTTTCTGAAAATCCATCCTTCCATTTTCAGGGAATTTTTTTGAACACCTCACTATATATTTTCCCCCCGGCACAATGATGCTGTCTTTAACAACAGGATGAAATGTATTGCAGTTATTAAATTTCCGGCCATTTACTTCGTATTCGAATTCAATACCCTGACCTTCCGCAAAAACATTGCAATAACCAATGGTTGTACCCTGCACATACACCGGGCTTTCCAGCAGTGCTTCTTCTACACGAAATTGTTTAATTACAAAAAAAACAATGACAGTAAGAAAAATGAAAAAAAAGGAATTGATTACTTTGTTCACTTTTGATCCTGAGCGGACAATCCGATACAGGTTATACATTATTCCCGCGACCATTAGACAAAGTAGTATTGCTTTTACAACCTGGCTGGTTAATAATTCATCATCAGTTACAATATTCAATAACACGATTAAGTATTTTTTGGGCGCTGTAACGACCAGGGTGTGCGGGGACTACGAACTTTTCTCCGGCTCCAATTCCATCTTACCTGCTGATATGGCCGCCAGAGGTAATTTAATGGAAGTACTAACATATGTACCAGCCGTGAAAAAGGAATAATTCCAACAATTAAAAAAGCGCATATAATATGAAATTTTACTGTCCAGGGCAGCAGGGATACTGCAGATATATCGGGCTGAAACTTAAATATCGAATATAAATAAGGTGTAAGTATTGTTGAAAACCAGGAAGAACCCCATCTGAAATTATATGCGATCCATAGGCCTGCTATTGTTTGCAAAATCAATAAAATATAAATGACGAGATCCATTTTGTTAGTAACTGGTTTTAAGCGCGGGGTTGTGTATCTCCTGATAATAAGATTGATCAACCCAACTAACATGCTTATTCCAAAAATGAATGCAGTTATTTCAAGTACCATGAGTCGCACAGGCTGACTATTCCAGGCCAAAACGCCTCCCGGGATTGAAAATGCAATGAGATGCCCACAAAAAATAAAGAGTATACCCCAATGAAAAGGGACCGAGCCATAGAATAATTTTCTTCCCTCAAGAAATTGAGATGATAAGGAGGAAAACTGAAATTTCCTATGGGTATAACGGTATATTGAACCAACCAGGAAAACTGTCAGTGCTATGTATGGCAGTGCAATCAGGAAGAAATTATCAAAGGCGTTCATGGCATATAATTTTACGGGTTCACATTTTTGTTTACTTCGATTTTATTTTTCAGTGAGCATTTCGGTTTCAATATTCTGGCTAAAATCTTTCAATGAAGCATCTTTCTGATGGCTTGCAGGATTATTCGGATCAGTAAAGCTTTGTGCTTCAAAACTCCTTCTATCCGGCTCAGGTTCGTAGCCGAAATCATTTTTAAGTGCAAGAAATAAAGCCTGAAGACAATTTTGATAAACGGTCCTGTAATTCTGTGAATATTCTAATAATACTTTTTGATGTTTCTTATAGACCACATCTTTCTTTTCTATTTTTTCAAATGAAAATTCACTAATCATTTTTACAACAGCCGGTAGCAATAAAAAGGTAGCAATCTCTGTGCGCATTGCTTCGTCATTAATTTTGGACAACAGGCGCAGTAAGTTGGGCAGATGATCTGATAATTCTGTGTCACAAATATTACCTGCCTTGCTATGCTCTTCATTCAAATGGACCAACAATTGCCCGCGCTTATAATCTTCGCCAAATAAAATAAAACCAATATCCAGGGTAGTGATTGCCTGCAGATCAAATGAGCGCAGAAATAGTTCCTGCATTTCGTGAATCGTTGATGTTTCCATAAAATTCATGAAGGATTCCAATGCTATTGCAGACTCAGGAAGTGAATTTAAAAAATAGGTGTAAACAGCTTTTATCTTTTCTTTATACGCTTCATTTTCCGGGTACATAAAAAGATCAGCTATCAGCTTATAATTTAATAACGAAGCAGTTGAAATATTTTGTTCATTGCCTTTGAAGTTGATCGTTTCCATTTTATCTTTTTATTTTATAAATGAACGGTGCTTACATACCCCGTTTTACTTTTGCTTTAATACCAAAACCAGTTTCACCTTTTGTATCACCGGTGAACTCCATCATTTCAATAGCCTGCTCGCGGTGTGCTGCCGGTATTACAAATCGTTCTTCAAATTTTGGAAGCGAGGTGAGTGCATAAATGGCATCTGCAATCTCTGCCGTTATGCCGGCATCTTTCAATGTTGCTTCTGCTTTCTCATCACTTACATCTCCAACGGTAACTCTCCTTCTGTGGATCCGCACAGCCATTAATTTTTTCCATGTTCCTTTTATAATTTCTTCATCTCCTGCACTAAATAAACTGGCAATATATTGTAGTGGAAAACGGATCTGGTCCAATGTTCCCCAGAGTTCTTTTGTACTCGTATCGTATAGCCAGTTATCATCCCATTTTTTTGCAATAGGATTCATTTTATCCTGCTGCTCAGTATTGTCCACTTTTTTCACTGTTGCCATTACGGGCAGCAATGGTGGTACATAAAATAACATAGGAAGGGTGCGGAACTCAGGATGAAGTGGCAATGCCAAACCCCATTTTTTTACGAATTTATATACTGGAGAAAACTGGGCTGCGTGAATGGTGGAATCAGCTACACCGTTCATCTTCGCTGCACGAATTACGTTTTCGTCAAAAGGGTCAAGGATGATATCGAGTTGACTATTAATAAGGTCTTTATCATCTGCACTGGCAGCTTCTTCAATCCTCGATGCATCATACAACAAGACTCCTAAATACCGTATTCTTCCTACACAGGAATGCATACATGCAGGTGCAAGGCCCGCTTCAATACGGGGATAACAAAGAATGCATTTTTCTGATTTTCCGGTGTTCCAGTTGTAGTAAGATTTTTTATATGGACATGCTGTTACGCACATTCTCCATGCGCGGCACACTTCCTGGTTGATGAGTACAATGCCATCTTCACCGCGTTTGTAAATAGCTCCTGATGGACAAGAGGCAACACAAGCTGGATTCAGACAATGATTACAAATTCTTGGCAAATAAAACATAGCCATTTTTTCTAATTGAAACATGACCTCCTGTTCTTCAGGTGAAATGTTTTTCATATTCGGATCGTTCCGCGCAAAGTCCTGTGTGCCTCCTAGGTCATCATCCCAGTTGGGCCCCATTTTAATATCAATAGGTTTGCCGGTAATCAATGAAACCGGGCGTGCTGTGGGTTGGTCATCTCCTTCCGGCGATTCAATCAGGTCTAAATATTTATATGTGAAAGGTTCATAATAATCATCAATAACGGGCAGGTTAGGATTATAAAAGATGTTGGTCAATCCACGTCTTTTGCCTGTACCTTTCAGATGTATTTTTCCATTTCTCTTTTCCCATCCTCCTTTGTAAATTTCCTGGTCTTCCCATTTTGTAGGATAACCGGTACCGGGTTTTGTTTCCACATTATTCCACCACATATACTCAGCACCTTTGCGGTCTGTCCAGATATTTTTACAAGCAATAGAACAAGTATGGCAACCGATACACTTATCCAAGTGAAATACCATTGCAATTTGTGAGCGAACGTCCATGATGTATGATTTATTAATTATTATTTATGATTTTTCCATATCCATTTTTTCAACTCGTAATTCCTAATTTGTAATTTTTAATTCTTAATTTTTAATTTACCACACCAGTTTCTCCATCTTCATCACCACAACATGCGTATCTCTCTGTGGTGCTACAGGTCCCCAATAATTAAAATGATAAGAAAATTGTCCATAACCTCCATTTAGAAAATTTGGTTTAAGGTGAATGCGCGTTACACTGTTATGTCCTCCACCTCTTTTGTTTCCTCTGAGCTGTGATTTGGGAATTCCCACGGTTCTCTCCGGCACATGATACACGATACAAACACCCGGCGGTATTCTAGAACTTACACATGCGCGGGTTACGTATACGCCATGATCATTGTGTACTTCCACCCAATCATTGTCTTTTATTCCAAGTTCTTCCGCATCCACTTCGCTGAGCCAGCATGGTTCAATCCCGCGGGAAAGTGTTAGCATCCTCAGGTTTTCCATGTAGGTTGAATGTATATGCCACTTGCCATGCGGAGTCAAATAGTTAAGCGCTTTTGCTTTTCCTCTTTTCCAGGTTTCCCGCAGATCTCCATATACTTCCGCGCTTGGAGCAGGCTTAAAAGTGGGCAGATGTTCTCCGTAAGCAATGTATAATTCCTGGTCAAGATAAAAATGTTGCCGCCCGGTAAGCGTTCTCCAGGGAACAAGTCGTTCTACATTGTAAGTGTAGGCTGCATAAGCTCTTCCGCCATTCATTAATCCTGACCAGACTGGCGAAGTGTTGTACCGGTGTGGCTTTGCAAGCAGATCGGCATATCGGATTTTTACATCTTCACTTCCTGCAGAAAGATCAGCAAGAATAAGTCCTGTTTTCTTCTCCATAAATTCATAAGCCTTCTTAGTCAATTTTCCATTTGTCAAAGTGGATAGATGCAGCACAGCATTTGCTGCCCATTCATCTTCCTGGATGGAAGGAAGAATTTTACCCTGGTATTCCCGATGATGGAAATGATGGGAAGTACACATTTCATCATATTCTTCTTTGCAGGTGTAATGATTGCCATGAGCGCCTAAGCCTTTCTCGCGAATGCCTTCACCCAGTGTAATAAATTTCTCATAGATCTGTGTGTAATCTCTTTCAACAATTGAAATCTTATGCATTGATTTTCCGGGGATGGCTTCGCACTCATCATTGTACCAGTCTTTAATAGTAGGTTGTGTAATTTCATCAGGCGTGTCATGCGTAAGTGGAGTTGTTACAATATCTGTCTGTACTTCTGAGAAATATTTTTTAGCCATCTCACTGGTAGCCTTTGCAAGATGTTTAAAAATATCCCAATCAGTTTTGGACTCCCAAACAGGTGCTACTGCCTGCCCAAGCGGATGGATGAATGAATGAAGATCCGTAGAATTCAGATCTGCTTTTTCATACCAGGAAGCTGCCGGTAAAACAATATCAGAGTAGAGTGCGGAAGAATCCATTCTGAAATTAAGGTCCACCACCAGGTCCATTTTTCCGACAGGCGCAATGTCGTGCCACTTTACTTCCTGCGGCTTATCATCCACATCTGTAGCAATCAAATTATTATGTGTGCCGAGATAATGTTTCAATGCATATTCATGTCCCTTCATACTGGCAAGGATAGCATTGCCGCGCCAGATGTACCATACACGTGGGTAGTTCTCTTCGGCCTCGGGATCGCTTACAGAATATTTAAGTTCTTTTGATTTTAGTTTTTCAAGAACGTAGGCTTTAATGTCTTCATCATTTTTTGCCCCGTTTGCAACGGCCTTTTTTGAAAGCTCTAATGTGTTCTCATTGAACTGTGGATAGAAAGGCATCCAGCCATTTCTCACAGATGTGAAAATGGTATCAGCCACATGTTTATCAGTCCATTTATTTTCGGGAACGGTATTGTATTTTGAATATTTTCCATCATAACGATATTGGCAGGTATTGATATAATGCCATAGCGGTGCTTGTTGCAATCTTGAAACGGGAACCCAATCTTTTGCAAAGGCAATTGATGCCCAGGAATCAACCGGAGCCAGCTTTTCCTGCCCTACATAGTGATTTAATCCGCCACCATTTTTTCCTACACAACCACAAACCATCAATGCCATGGCACCTGCACGATAAGAAAGATTTTGGTGGTACCAGTGATTGACACCAGCACCCACTAATATCATACATTTTCCTTCCGTGATATTAGCCGTATCCGCCCATTCATGTGCAAATTGCAGAACTGTTTTTGAATCAATCCCCGTAAAGACTTCCTGCCAGCCAGGTGTGTAAGCCGCATCTGTATCTGTATAATCTTTTGGATAATCTCCACCCAAACCTCTGTCCACGCCGTATTGCGCCATCATTAAATCATAGATAGTGGTCACAGGAACTTTACCATTCACTGTATCAAGCCATTTCACAGGAACTCCACGCTGTGCTTTTTTAGCAAGACCAAATTCTGTAAACTCAACTTCCAGGGCTTCATCTTTTCTATCTAATAAAGTAAGAACAGGATCATATCCGAGGTCTGTTTCTCCGCACTCATATTTCATATTCCATTTGCCGCCATCCTTATCCCAGCGGTAACCCATAGTTCCTTTTGGTACTACATATTCACCGCTTGCTTCATCTATGGATAAAAATTTCCAATCCCCGTTTTCAATGTCTTTCCATTTAGAAAGTTCATTGGCACGAACCATCCTTCCGGGTTTATAAACATCACCCGTTTTATCCAGGCGAACCAGCATAGGGCTATCGGTATATCTTTTTACATAATCAATAAAATAAGGTGTTTGTTTTTCATAATGGTATTCTTTTAAAATGATATGCGTAACTGCCATCCAGAATGCACCGTCACTTCCGGCATGAAGAGGAATCCATTGATCAGCATACTTACACAACTGGCTAAAGTCTGGAGAAAATACAACAGCTTTTGTTCCGTTGTGACGCGATTCAGCAAAGAAATGACAATCAGGAGTTCTTGTCATATTCAGGTTAGTACCCATGTCCGCAATCATTTTTGCATTGTACCAATCTGCGCTTTCGCATACATCAGTTTGTTCCCCCCACAGCTCAGGAAATGCCGGGGGCAAATCGCAATACCAGTCATAAAAGCTAAGGTTTACACCACCAAAAAGTTGAAGGAACCTTGCCCCTGAAGCATAGCTCAGCATTGACATGGCGGGGATTGGTGAAAATCCTATCACGCGATCCGGGCCATATTTTTTTGCAGTATAAATATTTGCAGCTGCCATTATTTCCAGCACTTCATCCCAGGAGGCCCGGCGGAATCCACCTTTACCTCTTGATTTTTGATAGCGGTTTCGTCTCGCCTGGTTATTTTGAAGATTTTCCCATGCTTTCACAGGATCGCCATTCGCTTTTTCTTTTTCCTCCCTGAAAAAGTCCAAAAGTGTTCCACGAATGAGCGGATATTTTATGCGTAATGGACTATATAAATACCAGGAATAAGAAATTCCTCTCTGGCATCCACGAGGTTCGTAAGGAGGCAATTTATCATCAATCAAAGGATAATCCAATTGCTGTGTTTCAAAAACAACGATACCTTCTTTTACATGAATAGCCCATGAGCAGCCACCTGTGCAGTTTACACCATGCGTACTTCTAACTATTCTGTCGTGTTGAAAGCGGTTGCGGTAAAACTCTTCCCATTGACGGGTTTTGGGCGAGATGATGTCCTGTATCCAACTCATACTATTATAATTATTGGTTAATCAATTATTGCCTGTTTATGATAACATCGAATTATGTATGCCTAGGCTGATTTTATTTGCCTTTTAAAAACAGAAAAATTCACTGGCCGCTTTTTCCTTTTCATCCAAAAAAATGAGAATAGTACCAGCAAAATAATTATTCCCGAGACCCCGCCTGTAAGCATATATTTTCCAATATTTGTTGTTGTATTTGCAGAGGCCTGCTTATCGGCAGCCGTAAGAAATGCAGTGATATCTGCGATCTCTTGTTGCGTAACAGGCCTGGTACCATACGTTTCTTTCATTTGAGGAAATGGCAACCCGGAAACTATGCCCTCAACACCTGGAGCGGATAACCGGGTAATGGCATGTGTGAGGTCTTTCCCTAATGCACCACCACTTATAAATCCTTTCATATCTACATTATGGCAGGAGTTGCAGGCAGCGCCCTGGTTGGTGAATCTGATTTTACCAACAAATAAATCCTGGCCTTTTTGTGCATTACCCGCGCCCTGGGCAGAAGCTGAAATACCGGACATACTTAATAATGTGGCGCTCAGGAGGGAAATAAATGAATGCGTTCTCATATCGCTTTCTTTAAAAATTAAATCAACCCTTATTATAGTTTCAGTTATACCAGGAATAAAAATGTGCACGTAGCATATTGAATTTTATCATTATTATATTTTAAAAAATTGACCTGTCACTGCTATAGTAATCACGGATTTGATCCAATAAATTTTTATTCGTCTTTGCTAAAAAAAGAATTACAATCAACATAATAATAGTAACACTGAACATGAAGAGGTTAATCGTTGTAAATATTGAATCGGCATTTATGCCTGCTTTTTGATCCGCTGGTCCTGGTGTGGCTGCAACTGTAACAGTAGCCGCGCCGGAACTGCTGGCTTCAATATAGGAAATAACATCTTTTATCTGTACGTCACTAAGACTTGGGTGGTCTGGCATCACAACCTTGTTGAAAGCCTGGAATAGCGAATCAGCGTATTTGTCACCGCTTTTGACTACAGTTTGAGACGATTTGACAAATTTCAAAATCCAGGCTTCCGGCCTTCTTTCAAGGATATTGGCCAGGTCAGGCCCTACCAGTTTTCCCTTACCTATACTATGGCAGGCAGCACAAGTTTCTTTAAAAATTGTTTCACCGTTTTTCTGGGCTGCAGCATGCTGAAGAGGGAGGAAAAGAAAAGCCGCTATAGCGATAAAAAAGCGAGGGACTATTTTCATACTGCAAATTTTACCAGTTAAAAAAATATCGCTGCAAGTCTTTGTCTCAAATATTTCTATCCGGACTTTTATACCTAAATGAGAAGAAGAATTTCCGGGTTACAATAATAAAAGACAAATTTATCTTTTATTATTGAGTCCGCAAAAAAAAATTTAACACGTCATTTGACCCTTCTAAAAAAAGTATTCCCTCACATTAATATTTTTAGAACCGGTTAAAGAATCGCAACTTTACGCTTATGAGCATTTTTAATTCTTTATTTGCCAACCCGGATTTAAAAAAAGAGATCCGCTCTAAATCACGTCTAAAAAAACTGGATAAAGATGAAGTCCTGATCTTTCCGGGGGACAATATTGTTTTTGTACCAATTGTTTTAAGTGGTGCATTGCGCATTGTAAGAGAAGACGAAGAAGGCAGGGAAGTTTTTTTGTATCATCTGTATCCATCGCAAACCTGTGCCATGGCTGTCAATTGTTGTGAAGCTAAACAGCCAAGTATGGTAAAAGTAATAGCAGAAGATGACACAGAAGTTTTGATGGTACCCACTGCTTTAATTGATGAATTATTTAAATACCCGGAATGGAAAACATTCATCAACAATACCTATAGCAGTCGCTTTGCCGAGTTAATTGAAGTGATAGATCTAATCGCTTTCAACAGTTTGGATAAAAAGATTTTAAATTATTTAGAAAAGAAAAAAGAAGCTTTACATACATCTGCACTTTTAATAACACACCAGCAAATTGCCACTGAATTGAATACGCACAGGGAAGCCGTAAGTCGCTTGTTGCGCACCATGGAGCAGGAAGGCATTGTAAAATTGGGAAGAAATACTATTGAATTATTAACATAGATTTCCTACGCAATTAATTATATTATCAATCCTGGTTTTTATGAACCGTTTAAACTTTATATTTAAAAGTAATTTTTTTCAAAATCACGTAACTGGTACTTTTTAAAAATTAATATAGAACATCCCCGTAATAAAGAATATATAAATTGAAATTGGCAGGCTCGTACCCCACCTTATTTTAATACAACTTATTTCAAATAATCCACCAATAAAGCTCATGATAAATAATGATATATATCATAAGATAAATTTTTAAACAAAACTACTTTTGATAAGAAATCAGTTTTAAAATTCACTGTGTAACAAATGTACCCGACCATGCATTTTTATTGAATCACCTTTGTACAATAATTATTGAATCATTCTAAATAAAAAATAAAATGAGCTACCATTTTTCTAGAACACTCCATGTAGATTTCGATACAGCTATTGCCAAAGTTACCGAAGAATTGAAAAATGAAGGCTTCGGTATTCTTACAGAGATTGATGTACAAGAGACTTTAAAAAAGAAACTGGATGTTGATTTCAGAAGATATAAAATTCTTGGCGCATGTAATCCTCATTTCGCGCACCAGGCATTATTAGCTGAAGATACAATTGGAACTATGTTGCCCTGCAATGTAATATTACAGGAAAGGGAAAATGGCAATGTGGAAGTTTCTGCAGTTGACCCCATTGCATCCATGATGGCTATACAAAATGATAAGCTTGGCGAAGTAGCAGGTGAAGTAAGGGGAAAGCTTGAAAAAGTAATTAATAATCTTTAAAAATATTTCTAACTAAAATTAAAATCATGAAAGCAAACATGGGTACTATTGATAAGTCAGTAAGAATAACTGCGGCTGTTGTCATCGCCATATTATATTTTACAAATGTAATTTCGGGCACGCTGGCGATTATTCTTTTTATCCTGGCAGGGATTTTTATAATTACAAGCTTTATCAGCTTTTGTCCTTTATATTTTCCTTTCGGGATTTCAACAAAGAAAAAACATAGTCAATCACAAGAAAAATAACACGAATTATGGTACATGAAATAGACGTACAATGGATGGGTAAAATGCAATTTAATGCATTGGTAAATGGGCATACCATCGTAATGGATGCCCCGGAAAAAGTTGGCGGGGAAGACAATGGGCCTATACCAAAGCCATTCATACTCATTGCCCTGGCCGGTTGCACGGGTATGGACATTGCTGCAATCCTGAGAAAGGCGAATAAAAATCCAGCCGATTTTGACATGAAAGTGATCGGTGAAATCAGTCAGCGGGCACCGATCCAGTACATTGCTATTCACGTTATATATGATTTTAAAGGCAATGACGAAAACAAAGAAGCTGCATTGAATGCGGTGACCGATTCACAGGAAAAATATTGTGGCGTCAGCAGCATGTTGAAAAAAGCATTACCCCTGACATGGGAAGTCAATTATAATGGCCAGCAAATTTTTAATAACAAAAAAGTAGAAGTTGCGATATTGTCTTAAAATAAATTTTTCAGATTCTTCACAATTTAAAAAATCTAAAAAAAGTCCTGAACAAAAAAATGAAAAATGACGGAAATGAATAAACAATTTTTTAAAAAATATAAACTGACGATTATTGGAGTTCTCGCAGGTGCCTTCGGCGGTTATCTCTATTATCATTTTGTAGGTTGCAATTCCGGAACCTGCCTCATTACTTCAAAGCCTGTCAACAGTACATTATACGGTGCTTTGATGGGAGGATTATTATTAAACATTTTTACAAAAGAAAACAAAAAGAATACAGAATAATGTTAGAAACAATCAAAAGCATATTGGGAATAAAACCCAAAACAGATTACAGTGAATTAATAAAACAGGGAGCTATCATTTTAGATGTGCGAAGCAAAGGAGAATTTGCAGGAGGCCATATTAAAAACTCCATCAATATACCAGTAGACCAATTGGATAACCAGCTTTCAAAATTAAAAGACAAGAATAAATGTATTGTCTGTTGCTGTGCATCAGGTATGAGAAGTGGTACAGCAAAAAAAATCCTGGAATCGAAAGGGTACAAGGCAGTGTTCAATGGTGGAAGCTGGAATGGGTTGCAAAATAAATTATAACCCTCCCTCCATTTATTATTAAAATATCAAACTATGGAAACAATTAAACAAACATTATTTACCGGCTGGAATTTCATGCGATGGCTGCGACTTGCATTTGGCGTGATCTTTATGGTGCAAGCCATACAAATGCACGATACGCTCATTGGTTTGATAGCCGGCTTCTTTTTAATTACTGTGGTTACCAATATTGGTTGCTGCGGCGCAGGCCGATGTGCTGCACCCCGGCAAAAAGCAACGAAAGATGAAATGGAAGAAATAACTTTTGAAGAAATTAAAAATAAATAAAATGGCTGCTACTTTTTCAGAAATAATTAATGCGGATACACCTACATTGGTTGACTTTCATGCAGAATGGTGCGGGCCATGCAAAATAATGAAGCCCGTTTTGGAAGCGTTGAAAACGACAATAGGTGATAAGGCAAAAATTATCAAAATAGATGTGGACAAAAATCCACAGGTTGCCGGTGTGTACAAAATCCAGGGCGTGCCTACATTTATACTTTTCAAAAATGGGGAAGTAAAATGGCGGCAATCCGGCGTGGTACCTGCAAAAAAACTGGAGCAGATTATCAACCAGCATGGATGAAAATTCGCATGAGGCATGTGCCGCTGATTGATGCAACAGGCATCCAGGTTTTACAAGAAGTAAATAAGGAACTTAAAAAACATCAAACAAAAATAATCCTGTCAGAAGTTAATAGTAAACAGGTATTGAAAGAATTAAAAGACAGCCGTTTATTATTTGCAATCGGCAAAGCAAATGTTTTGGAAACTTTTGAACATGCGTTGGAAAAAGCTAAACAGGAAGTCAACTATAAAATTTGAATAAGAAAATATGAACCCCGGTAAAGTTTCTTTCATCTATCAATTCATTTACCCGAATTCAGGCGAATTGAATAGCAACCTTTTCTTCTCTTTGCCAGGAGTGCTTTTTAAAAATACCGGGAACATTATCTGTCATCTTTAACTGGTTTAACTGTATCGTCCAAACCACACCAGGGATAGCAAAGGCCATTGGAAACCTGGAATGGTAATTTCTGAAAGCATCCATACATAATGGATCATTTTCAGCTAAAACCACACCGGTGAATTGTATGCCTTTCACGGCCAGTGTATTCAGTTTATCAGGCATTATTGTTCCTGACACTTTTGGGTTTTGCAGTAGGATTTGTGAATGGTAAGCGGTTAGGTTTGATTTATAATATAATAGATTTTCTTTGCTGTTGAAACAATAGAAACAACTAAAGGAATAGGGCTCCTGCATTTCGTTTACACAACAAATGGATGCTGCTGTTTGCTTTTTTAAAAAACCAAGAATTCTATCATTCATAATTGTTTCCAGGTACCAGTTAAAAAATACTTTATACAAAATTAATAAATAAAGACAATTTTATCCTTATTTATTTTGAGTTATATGGATGAAACCTTCCCATTACTTTTTAATTAACATTTCCTATGTTTAGTAT
>JBAQJB010000245.1:0-3552 GCA_049289155.1 Chitinophagaceae bacterium | reverse complement strand
TTGTTGTAGTGTTAGGCATTATTTTTATACTTGCTTCTATATACAGCCTGGTAAAGGGTTTCGGCAAAAAAAGAGATGTAGAATTGGTGAAAAAATAGTACTACTTTTTAAGCTTTTTATATGTTTTATCTCTTTCGATTTTATGTACAGAAATATTCATTGCTTATCCTGGGAATGGCATATTGCATTTTAGGTTGTCTTATTTATTTTCAACATTTAGGCACGGATATATCCAATATCGCTGGTATTGTTTTTATGATCTGTGGCATTTTCTATTTTGTATATTTTCTTTACAGGAAGCACAAAAAGGAAAATAAACATGGCGTTTAAAATTTATAAACAGATGATCTAGCCTGCATGCAATACTTCAAAGCCGTTCAATCATAAATTTCTTACTTGCTTATTTTATAAACCATTATTTTTGACCGCATAATAAATATATTTATGCAGCCAGTTTTTTTTATCGTTTATATTATTTGGTTATTATCAGAAATTTTACTCAACCGGCTTCTGCGCGCCAAAGCCACTGATCAGCAGGAAGCGGATAAAAATTCTTTGAGGTTGATTTGGCTTACAGTTGTCCTGGCCATATTTGCAGCTACCTATATTTCTGCGAAAATTTATTTGCCCATTTCTGCCTATCCGTATATCACTGAAATTGGCCTGGCAATAATTATTGCCGGAATTATTCTTCGCTTATTCGTTGTGTGGACGTTGGGTAAATTTTTTACGGTAGATGTAACAATTCGCGAAGGACATCAATTATTAAAAACCGGTTTCTATAAAAAGTTGCGGCATCCCTCCTATTTTGCTTCATTGATTTCTTTTATTGGTTATGGAATTTCCCTGAATAACTGGCTTTCATTGATGATCATTTTAATCGCTGTACTTACTGTTTTTATTTACAGGATCAGGATTGAAGAGAAAACATTGATCGCGCATTTTGGAAATGAATACCTGGATTATAAAAAGAAAACCTATGCAATCATTCCATTTATTTTTTAAAGCAAAACGAAACACTTATTCTTCTTTGTGAAAATGAATTCCTTTTGCTTCCGGCCCTGATAGAATCACCACTACGCCAATCAATAACACGGTTCCGGCCAAAGTTTTCATAGAAGTAGCATAGCTGAAATGCTCTGCCAGTACGGCTTCGAAGTATACGATACCGGATGCAATTAATACCCCGAGCTGGTATGCGAAGCCGGGGAAAAAGCCACGCAATTTACCGGGAGACAATTCATTGATATGCGCCGGAATAATTCCCCATGCACCCTGAACCATAAATTGCATTCCAAAAGCGCCTAGTGCGATGATCGCATCGCCGCCTTCATACACCCAAATTGGTATAAATAAAACGGCCAGGAAAACGGCCAGCGCCATCATTTTTCTGCGGCCCCATGTATCAGATAAATAACCAAATAATAAACCGCCGAATATCGCACCTACCATTGAAATAATCGTAATGATGGAAGTTTGCTGCGGGCTATATCCGCGTTGCTGCTGGAGAAATGTTGGATACAAATCCTGTGTGCCATGAGAAATAAAGTTCATCATAGACATTAATAAAACAAGGTATAAAAATAATCTCCAGTGCTTTTTTATTTCCCGGCCGTACTCTTTCCAATCCACTGCCCGCGCGTTTTTCCACACTTTTGATTCCTGTACCTGGGAACGAATATATAATGTAAGCAATGCCGGTAAGCCACCAATAAAAAACATAACACGCCAGCCGTAATTTGGAAACACCAAATAATAAACAGCCGCAGCCAGTAAAAAACCAAAAGCATATCCTTCCTGTAATAAACCGGATAAGAAGCCGCGGCGTTTCGCTGAAACAGTCTCCATCACAAGCGATGCGCCCACACCCCATTCTCCACCCATACCAATGCCATACAATAAACGAAGCAATAAAAAAATTGTATAGTTAGGTGCAAGCCCGGAAAATATTTCAATCACTGAATAAAAAATTATGCTGATCATCAATGGGCCTTTCCTTCCATACTTGTCGGCCATTAAGCCAAAAATCAATGCGCCTACGGGCCGCATGGCTAAACTAGCCGTAATGGTGAGCGCCATTTCCGGTATTGATTTATTGAATTCCTTCGCAACAGTCGCCAGCACAAACGTGAGTATGAAAAAATCAAAGGCATCCAGCATCCAGCCCAGGAAGCCCGCCAGCATGGTATTACGGCGATTGCGCGCTTCTTGTTTTTCTACATGTTGCTGCATAGTTATTATTGGATTTTAAAAAAATGAGCAATTCAAGGATAGATTTTATTCTTTGTGTGTATATTCTTTGTCCAATAAACGGATCAGTTCTGACACTGCTTTTTTCTGTGTTTTTAAAAAGATAATTTCACCGTTAAAACTTGATTTACGTTGGTGCAGATAATAAATTAATAAATTAATTTTATTGAGGTCATGGTTGCGCAACTGAGGATTGCCCGGTGGCTTTTGTAAATAGTTTTTTGATCCGATGGCATAATCTTTTTCATCATATGCTGTAGTATCAGACAGGAGCAGCATCTTGTCAAAAACAGTGGCATCAAACAATTCGCCGATCAATGGATACGTAAGGTCATTTTCTTTTAGCTGTATATTATACAAGTCGTCATAATTACCTTTAATTTTTTCATAATCCAGGAGCCCATCAATTACATTTTGTTTTCTAATCAACCGGAAGTTACCGGAATTTTTTAATTCAAGAATCGTGTTATCATTTGCTTCAAATGAACCGATGCGCGTGGATATTCTTGCGAGGTAGTACATGTCGCTTCCGCGATCTGTGTTGCCAGGTGTTTCCAGGAAATAAATGAGTGTATCAAAATCGCGCATACGCTGGTATAGCGCGGGAATCCAGATATTTAAATTGACCGTATCACTCACCAGGTTTTCCCTGATATGTTCGACGTATTCTTTTTCAGCGGAATGATCATTCAATGTTTCTCTCAGGCTTTCTGCGAAAAAACCAAGGGTCACAGCCAGGAAGATCATCAGGAATTCAAGAAAATATTCTTTGAATTTTTTCTTATTATGTTCCAAATCCGGGTGATGATGTACCTCCATACTTGTAAGCTGGTTTTGATATTTTACGAATGTAGTTTCAAAACTTACAAAAAAATTCATTTACAAAAAAAATCCTGCATTATAGCAGGACATTTTAAAAATTATATGAGTGAAATTATTGCTTATTCAGGCTCCAGTCATAATCCAGGTATTGCAATTCTGCATCAGCATCGATCTGCACTGGAGAATACTGATTGATATATCCAATCAATGATTTACCACTCCACTTCGTCATATCACTTCCGTAAAATTTAAAAATGGAAGAAACTTTCGGGCTTTTTGCAGTGATCTTATTGCGGAAGTCATCACGCAAAAATTCTTTGGCCTGGTCTGTCAATTGTTCATCCAATTTATTACCAACATAGGCTTCCCGCCTGAGTTTGGGGCAACTCATTGAAGCACAGTTTAAAGCAAAATGTATCCTGGGTTCTGTAAATTCTTTCCGGAGAATCCTGTGTTCAATGCGGTTCAAAGTCATCGTTT
>JBAQJB010000244.1:0-23729 GCA_049289155.1 Chitinophagaceae bacterium | reverse complement strand
GCCGATACTATTTTGCAAAAAACGACTGATGCATCTATAAATGCCGTTACAGATTCTGGCAATGCAGTCAATAAACCTGCCATCACTCCCATTAAAAGTCCAAAGATCGTGTATGGTATTGCCAGTTTTTACAGCCGTAGCCTGGATGGCACGAAAACTGCTACAGGTGAGACTTTCAGGCAAACAGGCATGACCGCAGCGAGCAATTTTTTTAAATTAAATACCTGGGTCCGCGTTACCAATTTACGCAGTGGAAAAAGTATTATCGTTCGCATCAATGACCGAATGCATCCGAGTATGGCTAAGAAAGGCAGGGTAGTGGATCTTTCCCGCAAGGGCGCAACGATCCTCGACTTTATCGTAAAGGGCCTGATCAAAGTGAAGATGGAAGAAGTACCGAAAGGAACTGTGGAATAAGTTACATTTTTTCCGGAACACGAATCCCTAATAATTGCATGCCTTTGCGGATAATATTTGCAATAATGGAAGATATTTTCAAACGCAGTATTTTTTTCTCATCATTCTCTGCATTGGCGATGGAATGTTCCGCATAAAATGAATTATACGTACGCGCTAAATTGAAAATATATATTGCCAGTTTGGAAGGGTCCAGTGTTTCTGCTGCTTCATGGATTATGGCAGGAAAATGTTCCGCCTGGATGATGAGCGATTTCTCTAAAATTTCCAGGGGCTGGTTGATTGTCATTGCACCTTTCGGTAATTCCTGTTTACGTAAAACGCTGCAAATCCTTGCATATGTATATTGAATAAATGGACCGGTGAAACCATGAAAATCTATACTTTCTTCCGGGTTGAAGATCATTCTTTTTTTAGGGTCAATCCGTAAAAGAAAAAATTTCAATGCGCCCATTCCAATGGTTTCATATAATTGAATTAATTCAGCTTCATCAAAGTCACTAACCTTACCCAACTCTTCTGTTTTTTGTTGGGAAATGACTTCCATTTTTTCAATAATATCATCAGCATCGACAACGGTTCCTTCACGGCTTTTCATTTTGCCTGAAGGCAATTCAACCATACCATAACTCAAATGAAAAATACCTGCATAAGAAGGCATGCCCATTTTTTCACAAATTAGTTTCAACACTTTGAAATGATAATTTTGTTCATCGCCCACTACATAAATACTTTGCTCATAACCATACTCCTCAAATTTATGTACAGCAAGGCCGATATCCTGCGTTATATAAACAGCAGTGCCATCTTTTCTTTGAACAATTTTTTCATCCAGGCCATCCGGCCGGAGATCGATCCAAACGCTGCCATCATCTTTGGCATAAAAAATATTTTTTTTCAACCCTTCCACCACTAATTCTTTTCCTAAAAGATAGGTATCACTTTCATAATAGACTTTGTCAAAATCACTGCCCGTTTTTTTATAAGTTGCATCAAAACCCGCATACACCCAATCATTCATCCTATTCCAAAGTTCCATCACTTCAGGGTCTCCTTTTTCCCAGTCAAGCAACATCTGGCGGGCCTGCAGCATGATGGGTGCTTCTTTTTCAGCTACCTCTTTTGTTTTCCCGGATGCAATTAATTCATTGACTTGTTCTGTATAAACGTCATTGAATTTTACATAATACTCTCCCACGAAATGATCCCCTTTAGTATGCGTACTTTGAGGTGTAGCGCCCTTGGCAAATAATTTCCAGGCAATCATACTTTTACAAATATGGATCCCCCGGTTATTGACGACACAGGTTTTGATCACCTTGTACCCGCAGGCTTTTAAAATTTCAGCCACGCTCCAGCCTAAAAAATTATTTCGTAAATGTCCGAGGTGCAACGGTTTATTGGTATTGGGCGAAGAATATTCCACTACTACGGTACGGTTGTTTACTGGCTGAATGCCATATTCCGGGGCATCCGAATTTTTTTGAAGAAAATCTATCCAGTAATTTTCTTGAATCGTGAGGTTTAAAAAACCCTTGATCACATTATATGAAGTAAATAAATTGGGATGTTGCTTTACTAAAAACTGTCCAGCGGCTTCGCCCGCTTCAATCGGCGACAAGCCCAGCTTTTTACTTATTGAAAAAAACACTATAGTATAATCACCTTCAAATTCCGTTTTTGTTGCATTAATTAATATGTCATCAACAGGGATTTCCATTTTGTATAATTCCCGGATTGCCGCCTGCGTTGTTGTTTTTAATGTATTGATAATATCCATGTTGTTTATTTCGCCCGGCAAATCTAATAAACCCCGGCTACAATATTTTTCTTCTGTTTATTTTATGATGAATTAATGAATCTGCTTTTATTTTTTCAGCTAACTTGCCCCATTTTATGAAGCAATTGCACCTGCGCTTAAAACGCGCCATTTTGCATACGGTAGATTTATTTTACCCCTTGTTCCGCAAATGGATGCCATTGCAGACTTTCCGCTATGCTGCCTGCGGCGGATCAAATATGGCATTGAATATTTTCATTTATTTCATTACGTACAATTTTATTTTAAAAAAAGAAATGGTGCACCTGGGCTTTTTTACTTTAAGTGCGCACATAGCGGCATATATCATTTCATTTTTCATCACGTTTCCAATCGGTTTTTACCTGAGCATGTATGTAGTCTTTCCGGGATCCGTGCTACGCAGGCGTATCAAGCTTTTTCGCTATTTTGTGGTTGTTATCGGGTGTATTTTTCTGAACGTGATTTTATTGAAAATTTTTGTAGAACATTTTTTATGGTATCCTACGCCATCTTTAATGGTAACTACGGTGATTGTTGTGGCATTCAGTTATTTTTCCCAGCGGCATTATTCCTTTCGTTCAAAATAATTTTTAATTAAAAATTTCGTCCCGCTTTTTTTTTTATTCCTGAAACATTGTTTCTTTACAGCAAATCATTTTATTTATAAAAACAATAAGTTATGAGTTTTATAGCAAATATCCATGCCAGGCAAATTTTAGATAGTCGCGGAAACCCCACAATTGAAGTGGACGTAATTACTGATTCCGGTTCTATGGGTAGAGCGGCTGTGCCAAGTGGCGCTAGTACCGGCATCCACGAAGCAGTGGAATTGCGGGATGGAGATACATCTAAATATGGTGGTAAAGGGGTACTCAAGGCAGTGGAAAATGTAAATAAACAGATCAATGAAAATTTGCTGGGTATGCCAGTTGATGAACAAGTTCTCATTGATAATGCCTTAATAGAATTGGATGGTACTGAAAATAAAAGCAAGCTTGGCGCAAATGCTACACTGGCGGTTTCTATGGCTGTCGCAAAAGCTGCTGCAGAAGATTGCGGCCTGCCTTTGTTTCGCTATCTCGGCGGCGTTAACGCGACTGTATTGCCTATGCCTTTGATGAATATTTTAAATGGCGGTGTTCATGCCGATAATAAAATTGATTACCAGGAATACATGATCGTTCCTATTGGCGCGGATTCATTCAGTGAAGGCCTGCGCTGGGGCGTGGAAATTTTTCATGAATTGAAAAAAGTGTTGAAGAAAAAAGGCTACAGTACGAATGTGGGTGATGAAGGCGGATTTGCACCGGATATTCAAAGCAATGAAGAAGCTATTGAAACAGTTTTGCAGGCGATAGAATCTGCTGGTTTCAAGGCAGGAAAAGATATTGGAATTGCATTGGATGCAGCCAGCAGTGAAATGTATAAAAATGGTAAATATGTTTTTTATAAGAGCAGTCAAAAAGAATTAACTGCAGATGATATGGTGGAATACTGGAAAACATGGGTGAATAAATACCCGATCATTTCCATTGAGGACGGTATGGCGGAAGAAGACTGGGATGGCTGGAAAAAACTGACTGAGGCAATCGGCCATCAATGTCAACTGGTAGGAGATGATCTTTTCGTTACCAACACAAAAATCCTGAAACGGGGCATTGATAATAGTATTGCCAATAGTATTCTCATCAAAGTAAATCAAATTGGAACGATCACTGAAACCATCAATGCCGTGCAAATGGCACAACATGCGGTTTATGCAACCATCATGAGCCACCGCAGTGGTGAAACAGAAGATACAACGATCGCCGACCTGGCCGTAGCATTGAATTGCGGGCAAATTAAAACCGGCTCGGCAAGCCGATCCGACAGGCTGGCAAAATATAACCAATTAATCCGTATTGAAGAAATGTTGGGCACTACGGCCATTTATCCAAAAGGTAAAATAAAATTTGGCCAATAATTTTTATACCTGTTGAATAAGTATGTATCTTTATTCCTGATAATGCTTGTATGAAAAAGGCTTCGCGGTTAATTGTTGGGGTTTTAAAAAATAAATACCTTCTTTCATTGATGGTTTTTGCAATTATCATGTTATTTTCCGACCATAATAATCTTATTGGCCAGTGGCAGCGAAAGCAGGAATTGCATACGCTGGAGGCAAAAAAAGCATACTACGAAAAAGAGATAGAAAAAACCAAAACTACCCTGGCAGACCTTGAAAATAACCCCGGTGCCATTGAGAAATATTCCAGGGAGAAATTGTTCATGAAAAAGGATAATGAGGATCTGTTTATTCTAGACCTGGATAGCGGGTTGATAAAAAAGTAATTTTTTTTACAATATTCAAATAGGTTTGCCGTTTCTACAAAAGATCGCTTGTTCCAATATCTTATGAAGTTTTTTTAACTTCAATCCAAATTCCTGTTATATGGCTAATTCTACATTAGAAGACATGCTTCAGTTCATTTATAAAGAAAAAAACAATACTGAATCAGCAGCAATTTTGCAGGATATCCAGTCCAACTGGGCACTCCAGGAAAAATACAATGTGCTGGTAGAAACAATTGCAAGGTTGCAAAAAACGAGTTTATTTTCACCTCGTTTGCAAACAGTGCAAAGTATTATGGAGTATGCATCCAAAAAGGTGGAAGCATAATTTTCTCTTTCCATCCCGCTCAATTTTGCATTAATTTTACAGATGAAACGTACAGATCGTTATGCCTGTGTGATCGCGTATTTTGAAGAACATATGCCGGTGGCTGAAACCGAACTGAAATACCGTGATCCTTTTCAATTACTTGTTTCCGTCATTCTTTCCGCGCAATGCACAGATAAAAGAGTAAACATTACTACGCCTGCAATCTTCAGGGATTTCCCGGATGCACAGCGCATGTCGGCAACTGATTTTGATAGCTTACTTCCCTATATAAAAAGTATTTCTTATCCCAATAGTAAAACGAGGCATTTGATTGCCATGGCTAATATGCTGGTCAAAGATTTTGAAGGTAAAGTGCCCATGAATATTACCGATCTCATGAAATTGCCCGGTGTGGGAAGAAAGACTGCGAATGTGATCACATCCGTCATTGACCAGCAACCGAATATGGCTGTAGATACGCATGTATTCAGGGTTTCAGCCCGAATTGGACTTACTGTGAATGCGAAAACACCTTTTGCTACTGAAATGCAACTGGTAAAGTATATCCCTGAAAAATTAATTCATAAAGCGCATCATTGGCTAATTCTCCATGGGCGTTATATTTGCGTTGCGAGAAAGCCAAAATGTGAAATTTGCGGCATTTCATCATGCTGCAAGTATTATCAAAAAAATGTTGAAACTAAAAAACTTTCCTGAATCATTATTTTAAATGAATTGTATGAAAAAAATAATCTCCATTGTTATTACTTACATGGCAATTCCGGCAATATCGTTTTGCCAGGATGCAGAAAAAATAGCTGCGCAAACCGAAGCCTGGACGCCTGTTCCCGTGGTTGTTGTACCCGCGAAAGAAGCCGGGCAAGCACCTTCAGATGCGATAATTTTATTCAATGGAAAAAATGTAGATGCCTGGGAAACTGAAAAAGGCGGTCCCGCAAAATGTGAAGTGAAGAATGGTATGATGACTGTCGTAAAAAACAGTGGCAGCATTAAAACAAAACAACAATTTTCTGACTTTCAGTTACACCTTGAATGGAGAGAGCCTTTGCCTGTAGTGGGAAAAGGCCAGGGCAGGGGGAACAGTGGTGTTTACCTCCAGGAAAATTATGAGATACAGGTATTGGATAGTTATGACAACCCTACTTATTCTAACGGTCAGTGTGGCGCATTATATAAACAAGCTATTCCTTTGGTAAATGCATGCAGGAAACCCGGTGAATGGCAATCATATGATATCATCTGGACTGCCCCTGTTTTTAATGCAGACAAGTCATTAAAAACGCCGGCTTATGTTACCGTTTTGCAAAATGGAATCCTCATACAAAACCATGTGGAAGTAAAAGGGAAAACCCTTTGGTCAGGAACCCCATATTATGAAGCACATGGGCCGAAATCGATTCTATTGCAGGATCATGGAGATAATGGAAACCCCGTAAGTTTTCGAAATATCTGGATCCGCAATTTATAATAATACACTATTCGGAAACACTGGTTTCCATTTAAAATTACAAGAATTTATTAGTTAATTCTTTAAGAAAATAATAAAGCCTGTTATAAGTGTTGGAGATAAAGTAAAATTATTTATTTTGCGCCGCCTTTTGAGGACTTAATTAATAACTATGGTTTTTAACTCGTTGCTATTTGTTTGGTTTTTTATTATAGTTACTTCCCTATATTTTATTTTAAAACATAAATACCGTTGGCCACTTCTGCTGATGAGCAGTTGTTATTTTTATATGGCTTTTGTGCCTATTTATATTTTGATTCTTGGTTTCACTGTGGTCATAGATTATTTCGCTGGAATTTATATAGACAAACACCAGGGCAAAAAACGAAAATGGTTCCTGATCGCCAGCCTGATTGCTAATATTGGTGTATTGGCCATGTTTAAATATTATAATTTTCTGAATGATAATGTAACCGCATTACTCGGGGATTTTAATATGCATAATCCCTTTCCTTACCTGGCTATTTTATTACCAATTGGTTTATCATTCCATACATTCCAGGCAATGAGTTATACCATTGAAGTCTATCGTGGAAATCAGAAACCGGAAAGAAATTTTGGTATTTATGCTTTATATGTAATGTTCTATCCCCAGCTCGTGGCCGGACCAATTGAAAGGCCTCAGAATGTGATCCACCAGTTTCATGAAAAACATTCGTTTAAATATGAACAGGTCTCGATGGGTTTGAAGATAATGCTATGGGGATTTTTTAAAAAGATCGTCATTGCAGACAGGCTGGCTATTTTTGTAAATGCGGTTTATAATAATCCTACTCACCACTCTGGCATCACCTTATTTATTGCCACGGTGCTTTTCACTTTACAGTTATACTGCGATTTTTCAGGTTATTCAGATATTGCCATTGGCGCAGCACGGGTCATGGGTTTCAAACTGATGACAAATTTTCGACGGCCTTTTTTGGGCAGAGGTTTTGCAGATATCTGGTCGCGGTGGCATTTGTCATTGACCACCTGGTTCAGGGATTATTTATATTTCCCCCTGGGAGGCAACCGGGGAGGCATGTTATTACGTATCCGTAACTTGTATATAGTATATATGATTAGTGGGCTCTGGCATGGAGCAAGTTGGAATTTCGTGATTTGGGGTTTCCTGCATTGTTGCTTCCTGGTTTTGCAGGAAATTTTAAGGAAGCCATTAAAATGGGTTGTAAAGGCACTTGGGCCTGTCGCCATATTTTTCCAGATCGTCGTTCCATTTTTAATTGCTTGTATAGTGAATGTATTTTTCAGGGCAAGGACGATAGGCGATTCCTGGTATATTATAAAATCAATTTTCACATTAAAAGGAAGAGGTATTTACCTGGGTGAACCAAAGACAGCGTTCTTTTACAGTGTTTTTGCTATTTTGGTTTTATATACAGTTGAGGTTTGCCAGGAATTTTATCCTAAAATAAAATTATTTAATCATCAAAATGTGGCTGTCAGGTATACGGGATATGCGCTGGCAATTACAATATTATTAATGATCGGTGTTTTCAATGGCGGGCAATTTGTTTATTTCCAGTTTTAATTTTTTGTGATGAATAAAGATGTGCTTCGATTTTTTAAAAACCTTTTGATCCTCGCTGCGATCATGTTCGTGATTGACCGCGGGGTGGGTTCTATACTGGAATATTATTTCAAGAAACAACCGATGGGTGATTCTGCAGCCTTTGCACATGCATTGGATAATCCTACCGAGGACATATTATTTTATGGGAGTTCCCGGGCGGTGCACACTTATAACTGCAATATTTTTACGGATAGCCTGGGCTTATCTGCTTACAATTGTGGCCGGAATGCATCTAATATTTTATATCATGCAGCAATCATTTCTGCAGCATTTAAAAAAAGTACACCGAAAGCAATCGTGCTTGACATTTCGCCAAAAGAATTATCCTGGAAAAGTGGTGAAGGTGGTGAAGATGTTTTGTCAGCCATGATTCTTCCATATATTACCACCAATAAAAATTTCGAAGCGCTGGCAAAAGACTTGTTTCCCAAGGAATTGATCAAAGCAAAAATTTCAAAACTATATACGTATAATTCTATGATTGCAAGTATTATACGAAATTCCAACCGTACGAAAAATGATAACATCAATGGGTATCAACCTTTGCATGGTAATAATGTAGATGAAGATCCAAAAGCTGTGGATGCCGGCAAAGGTGAAGTAAATGAATATGCGAAGGAAAAGCTGGAATTTTTTGTAAAAACCGTTACGGATCATCATGTGCCATTGATCGTAATTATTTCCCCAATTTATGCATTACCTGCTTCAGCCACTCCATCGATGATCGAAACGAAGAAGATACTTGATAAATACAATGTACCGTTATGGGACTATGCTTCTGATACAGCATTTATTAAACGAAAATATTTTTATGACCTTGTACATCTGAATGCAAAAGGGGCGGATTTATTTTCAAGCCTTATTGCTTCGCGTATGAAAGGAATTGGGATTTTGAAAAAAGATACGGCTATGATCTCAGAAAAGAAGCCGATAGAAGTAATTCAGCATTAATAAAAAACAAATAATGCCGGAAGATTTTTTGTAAAACATATGAAAAGCAAAGGTTTAACATATTTTGTAACCTACAAATGAATTTGAATTTGGCTCAAATGAAAAGGGCTACTACATTTGTACGAATTTTTTAAAAAATACATATTTCAACACATGACACTTCTTAAAGCAACTGCAAAACTTTCCACTTCTTTTATCATTTTATTTATGGTAGTTGGATTTTTTTCCTGCAAAACCGAACGTATTGCTTACTTTAAAGACGTTCCTGATTCTACCTCACAAGTAAAAAATGTACCATTACCGGCTTTTACTTCACCGGTTGTGAATGCAGATGATATATTAAACATCACTGTTCAAACAATTGACCCAGCAGCAAACCAGGTGCTGAACCAGGGTAACCTGCCAGTCCTTTCCGGTAATGCAGCCGGGAATTCTTTAGGTGGCAGCCAGTTGATCGTTGCTGGTTATCTGGTAACAAAGGAAGGTAAGGTGCATATGCCATATGTTGGCGACATAATGGTAAAGGGATTAACAACGGACCAGGTAAGAGATCTCATACAATCTAAAATTGCAGTCTTTTTCAAAGAGCCTGTGGTAAATGTCCGGTTTGCCAATTTTAAAGTTACCATATTAGGCGAAGTAAAAAATCCATCCACCTTTATTATTCCTAATGAAAAGCCAACAGTCATAGATGCGTTGGGTCTCGCTGGAGATATTACTATTTATGGACGCAGGGATAATGTGATGCTGATCAGGGATATTAATGGTCAAAAAGAAATTACACGCTTAGATATGGATAATACGGCTTCTATTAGTTCTCCTTATTTTTACTTACGTCCGAATGATGTTATTTATGTAGAGCCAACAGCTTCCAGGGTTGAAAGCACTAATTCATATAGGGTGAGGGATATAGCATTGATTAGTTCCGCTTTATCTTTATTGGTGATTTTAACATCGCGCGTTTTATTCCGTTAATAACTACTTGAAGTTTTTAATTTAAATACAATTTTACAATGCAGGATCAGAATAGTACGCATGTACAGGTATATAATGAAAAAGGAAATGATTTTGACTTTAAATACCTTGTCGCAAAAGTGTTGGGAAACTGGTACTGGTATGTCCTTGCGGGTATACTCTGTTTTGGAATTGCCATCCTATATAATATTTATGCAACACCCATGTTTCATACATATGCAAGGGTACTTGTAAATGGGGATAATGGAAATAAAACATCTGCCGGACTAAGTGAAAGTTCTATACTTACAGACCTGGGCTTATTTTCAACTCAAACTGATGTGAATAATGAATTGCAAATAATGCAATCGCGTACGATTTTAAACCAGGCAATCAAAGACCTGCAATTAAATGTGACTTACTGGGCACAAGGTGATGTCCGTTACCAGGAGAGTTATGATAAATCTCCTTTTTTTATTACGATACTTTCGCTCGCCAATAAACTGGAAGATCCCGTTGAATATGATATCCGGATCAATAAAGATAAAATATCTTTTGTTGACCAGGATTCTGACAGCAGTTTCCAGGCTACATGGGGCGATACTTTAAATTTTAAATACGGGAAATGGGTACTCGTAAAAAATCCACTCGTTGAAGAAAAAGATTCTACGCACCAGTTAGGTATGAAAATAGATACTTACGGCAACACATATATGAATGTATATTCTGAGAATGTAACTGCAGTGGTTACAAGTACTGATGTTACAACGATAGACTTAAATGTAAATGTGTCTGTACCCAGGAAAGGCGAAGACATTTTGAATAAAATCATTAAGCTTTATGTTCAAAGCAGCCTAACTGAAAGTAACCGGGTTGCAGATAGTACGATAGCTTTCATCGACTCAAGGCTGGTGGGTGTTTCAAAAGATTTGGGTGATATTGACAGGAATATTGAAGGCTTTAAGAAAAGTAATTCACTTACAGACCTTGATGTACAATCCAAAGCATTGGTAGAAACTACTGCAGATATCCAAAACCTGGTATCACAGCAGGACGTTCAAATCCGCGTGGTACAGGACCTGATAAATTATCTGACTGATGATAATAATAATGAAAGGATTATGCCGACAACCGCGCCAATTTCCGATCCGGCTTTTGTTTCATTACTGGAAAGGTACAATTCAATGCAGCTGGACAGGCAAAAATCATTATTAAATCTTACTGAAGATAACCCCGCTATTAAAAGCATTGATATCCAGCTTTCACAACAACGAAGTGACTTGTTGAAAATCATGAAGACATTTTTGAATGGTTTGAAAGTCAACCAGGCTGATCTGAAAAGAAGGAATAACCTCGTGGATTATTCTGTTCAAAAAGTGCCGACACAACAAAGAATTTCTTTGGATTATGCCCGCCAGCAGGCAGTTTTACAGGGTTTGTATACTTATCTCCTGCAAACAAAAGAACAGACTGAAGTATCACGTTACAACAATATTTCCCCGATCCGTATCATTGATGCTCCACAAGCTGACCCATTGCCTTACTGGCCAAGTGGTTTGATTTTATATATATCTGCTTTTGTTTTGGGATGTCTTATTCCATCAGCTGTTCTGTTCTTTAAAGAATTGCTGAATAATAAAGTCCTGACTCCGGCCGATATCAGCAATGAAACAAGTGTTCCCGTAGTAGCAGAAATCAACCATAATAAATCGGATGATGTCGTCGCTGTTTCCCGTGATTCCAGGACAGCCATTTCTGAACAATTCCGCACATTAAGAACGAATATGCAGTACTTAATGACTGGTGAAGATGATAAGGTGGTAATGATGACATCCAGCATGAGTGGTGAAGGAAAAACTTTCGTAGCCATTAACCTGGGAAGTGCCCTCGCTATTTCCGGGAAAAAAGTAGTGATCGTTGAAATGGATCTTCGTAAGCCAAAAGTATCTTCTGCTCTTGGAATTAGCAATGAGAACGGAATGACGAACTATATTGTTACCAATGTGCCGGCAAGCTCCATTATCAAAACAACAAACATACATGAGAACTGTTTCCTGGTAAGCTCAGGCACAATTCCTCCAAATCCTTCTGAATTAATTACTAATCCAAAAGTCAAATCACTCTTTACCTACCTGCGGGAGAATTTTGATTATATAATCGTTGATGCACCTCCTGTTGGTCTTGTAACGGATGCCTTGATAATCGGGCAGTTCACTGATTTGAATTTTTATGTAATTCGCCAGAAATACACTTTCAAACGCCAGATCAAACTGGTAGAAGAATTGTATATGAATAACCGGCTGAAGCGTTTGAACATTATTTTAAATGATGTGAAAAAAATTGCAGGATATAATTATGGATATGGTTACGGGTATGGGAAAGGTTATGGATATGGTTATTATGAAGAGAAAAAAAGTAAATCTATTTTGAAAAGAATGTTTTCAAAAAATTAAACAGGCTAACCTGTAAATATGTTTACCTTATTTCAGATAACTGAATCAAATATGTAAAGGGATAATAATAAAACAAATGATAACACTTGCGAAGCCTTTGGTTTTTATAGGCTCCGGCAGATCTGGTTCAACTGTTATATCTGAAATTATTTTTCGTCATGAACAACTTGCGTGGCCTTCGAATTACCAGGAAAAGTTTCCGTCATCCAATTCCGTTAATTTGCTGCGTCGCTTTTTTGAAAATAAGTACTGGCATATTTATGGACAAAAACCCCAATTAAATAAGGTTTCATTTTTCAATAAATTTATTTTTAAACCCGTGGAAGCGTACGATTTCTGGGAACATATTACCGGGAACAGGATCGATTTTTCGAGGAGTTTTTTAATACACGATACAGCTACTGCTGAGGAGGCTCAAACGATTCGTTCTTTTTTTGCAAAAATGGTTAAAAACCAGGGTCGAAGCAGGTTGAGTTTTAAAATTACAGGCCCTTCAAGAATCGGCTATCTCAAAAGTATTTTTCCGGATGCCATTTTTATAAATATTATCCGTGATCCTTATTACACTATTCAATCCTGGTTGAAGGTTGATTTCTGGCAGGATAAAGGGGCACACCAGCTTTGGTGGTTGGGCGCATATACAAAAGAAGAAGAAACATGGGCGAATGTCAATTCAAATCATCCCTGGTTACTGGCAGCTTTGCAATACAGGAAAATCCAGGAAAAAACGAATGAAGAAATTATGCAGCACCAGGTTCCATGCATGACAGTTGCTTATGAAGACTTTGTAGAAATGCCTGAAAAAATAATTGGAGAAATTTTATCTTTTTCTGCATTGCCTCCATCCATACAAATTGATAATTATTTAAAAGAAAATAAAATTTATAATCAAAACAAAAAACAACTCACCGGTGATGCGGAAATGTTGAAGGAAAAAGATTTGATGGACCAAATTTTGACTGGCCATTTCACTTTTGCTTCATAATTTCTACGTGAATAATTATGGTTGAAGTCCCTACGATATTGTATATTATTTCTGATAAAAGATCAGGCTCTACTTTGCTGGAAAATATTTTATCAAAATCAAATGAAGCAGTTTCTCTGGGTGAAGTAGCCATGCTTAAAAATCATATATTAAAAGAAGGGCCTGGTGAAAAATGGGGCTGGACCTGCTCCTGTGGTGAAGCGCTTACTGTTTGCCCGTTTTGGTCTCCTGTGTTGCAAAAAATTTTAAATGGCCAATTAGCACAAGAGTTTGATACCAAGATCAACTGGCCTTATACTTCATTGAATTCATTATTATTTGGTATTTCATCCGGGTTATTCAAAAATAAAGTATATCAAAAATTAAGGTCAGGCAGGGCTGAAAAAATAGTACATAATGTGATTGCCGTATATGAAGCAGTTTACCAAATGACCGGGAAAAATTTTATTATTGACTCAACAAAGTTGCCTATCCAGGCTTTGGCCTTATACCAGCAGAAAAAAGAGATTCCCATGAAATTTATATTCCTTACCAGGGATATCCGTGGTATAGCATTTTCAAAAAAAAAGAATAAAGAAAATAATGAAATAAAAGTATCTATCAAAGATCTTTACAAATCCTGGGTGTATAAAAAATTTGCTTCCGGTATTGTACGATTTATTTCTAAAAATGATGCCATTGCTATCCGATACGAAAACCTTGCAGAAAAAACCGGCGAAGAATTGCGAAAAATATTTTTATTTACCGGCATGCAACCTTTTGAAACGCCGGCATACATGGAGCTTATGAATGATCATACTTTAGGCGGAACACCAAAAAGATTCGATAAAAGAGAAATCAGGCTGGATGAATCCTGGAAAAAATACTTCAATAAACACCGGGCAAAAAACCTGGCAGGAAAAATCTTTAATAAAACCTGACTATGCCTAATAAGAATGTCTTAGTAAAATCAGGTATGTGGCAATTATTAAATGTAATTGTAATTGTAGCATCACAATTTATTTTTTATGCGGTCATGGCGCGGTATGTTACGAAAGCCGCTTTTGGTATTTTCGCCCTGGCAAATGCATTTCTTAATTTTGTAACGTCTATTTCAGAAGCCGGAATGGGTGATGCACTATTGCAAAGAAGGGTAGTGGAACCTCAGCACAAAAATGCTGCATTATTTTTTAGCCTGCTCATAGCCCTGGTGATGTATATCCTGTTTTATATTGCTTCGCCTTATATAGCAGAATATTATAAAGAACCGTCACTTACATTGATCCTGCGTGTTGTGGGTCTCTTATTCTTTTTTCTTTCATTTGGTTCTTCTTCCATGAACCTCCTGCAAAAAGAATTTAAATTTAAAGAGATTTTTATTTGCGATGGCATGAGCATGCTGGCCAGTAATGTATTAGGCGTGATCCTGGGCATTTATGGATACGGCGTTTGGGCGATGATCTGGTCATTACTCTTTTATTTCTTTGCGAAAAGTATCATAGTTTGGTTTTATGAACCTCTGCCTTTAAAAGTAGGATCTACATTAAAGCACTGGAAAGACCTTTTTAATTATGGCATGGGCCTTACACTGGTTCGGATCAATAATTATATGAATAATTTCGGAGTCACATTGTTCATTGGAAAATTAGTGCCTATTAATGTGCTTGGGGTTTTTGACCGGGCATCCAGGATTACGAGTTTACCGGTAAGGTACCTGGGAGATATGGTGCAAAGATTAATGGTTCCATCCATGGTCAAAATTGGTGATGATGATAACGTATTATTTCGCTTTTTTTATAAAGGCCTGTCATTTTCCAATTCCATGCTGTTACCTATCAGCTTTTTTTCTATTGTGTTTGCAAAGCCCATTGTATATGTTTTACTTGGCCATCACTGGGTTGAAGCCATTGTTCCTATGCAAATATTACTCCTTTCATTGCCCTTCCGCATTTCAACAAAAGTCGCGGATGCACTGATGCGTGTACGGAATTTGATTTATAAAAATGCCAACAGGAAATTTCAATATTTAATTGCGCTTGCTATTGGTATTTGGATTGGGCATTATTGGGGTTTGCCCGGCATATCATGGGGGATAACACTTGCTTCTGTTCAAAATTATCTTTCAATGATTTTAACCATACGCAACAGGGTTTTTAAAAGCCAATGGCAAAAACTGATACTAAACCCATTGAGCAATGGGCTTTTGTTATCACTATGTATTGTTCCTCCTTCATATTTAATATACTATTTGATGATGTTATTCGTACATGATGAAATTATTGCTTTCTCAATACTTTGTATATTACTTGGAATATTTTTTGGCTTTGCATTTTTCAAAAAGCCAAAATTATTGGGCAAAGATTTTGAGCCAATCCGTGAGCAGTTAATGAAAATGATGAAAGGGAAAAAAGGAAAAAAGAAAAAAGGAGTGAAAAAAGAAGAATTGCCTTATACTGAAACAATTTAATATGCACAGCGAATTAAATAAGTTTGTAATTATTACTTTACCAAGATCCGGCTCTACCGTTTTGGTGAAAACATTGGATAAACATCCGAATATTTTTTGTGCCGGTGAATTATTTTATTTTCATGGTAAAATTTATCATCCTGAATGCCAATTTCCGTTTTGGAAAATAAGAATACTCGGCAATAAAATGAATTATTTACTCAACTTTCCGAATGCTATTCTACGGCTCAATCGATTTATGGATAATTTTTTTTACAAACAAAAAACAGAGTATAAGGCTGTTGGTTTTAAAATGATGTACCAGCATATTTTATATATGCCGGGAATAATGAGTTACCTGAAAAAAAATAAAGTGAAAGTAATTTTACTTACACGTAAAAATATATTAAGGAATGTGCTTTCTGATATGAAAGCAAGAGAGAGTGGTGTGTACCACAATGAACAAGGGTCAGATCAACATGCATTTAAAAAATTACATGTAGATTTGCAACTTTTATCGGAAAAAATGAAAGAGACCGAAAAGTGGGCAAAAAAACTGGAATCCATTGCTGCCGATATGAAATGTTTGAAAATTGACTATGCAGATTTTGTGCACTGGGAAGAAATGACAAACAATATTTTTGATTTTCTGGAAGTTTCAAAAGCACAAATACAGCCGGCAACAGAAAAATTAAATCCCCCGGCTATGGAAAATATGATTGACAATTTTGAAGAAGTGAAAAATTGGACAACGAAAAATGGCTATGCCGAAATGATTTAAAAAGAAAAATGATTAAGCCCAATGGAAATCCAAAAACGATAGCATGTATTTAATAGATTTGATTTTTTCATTAAAATAATTGTTATGCCTTCAATCCAAATTACTGGAAAGCAAATAAGATTCGGACTAGGAATATTTTTCTTTTTAGTAGGTATTTCAACCGGAATAATTATCGGATCAGGGATACCGGTTCTTATAGTAGCTATTCCCATGATTTTGTTTAATAGGGATTATCTCCTGCCTCTTTTACTACTTATTCCAGTTGTAGAAGGAGCATTAACAACCAATACACTTGCTACTACTTCAAGTAATTCTGGAACTGTGCAATCAAGCGTCGCTGAAAGTATTGCTATTGCATTACTTACACCCATTATCATTTTTGACCTTATTCAAAAAGCAAAAATAAAAGTCCCGGTTCGACTGACATTATTATTCGTTTGGCTTGCTGTAATTGTAGCAATTGGTTACCTGATATTATTGATGCACCCGCAGATTCCACAAATAGCGTCCCCAGCCTGGGTAAGGGTTTTGATAAAAATTATTAAGATATTTTTTTTCTGGCTCTTACTTAAATGGAGTATCAATTACACAAAAGTTGGATTATTAAGATCACTGAATTTATTGAAAATCATTTCTCCATTTATTTTACTGATTGTTGCTATGTATATATTCGTAAATCCGGGTGTAGGCAGATTTGATATGTCTTTATTTGGAATGGCACATCATGGTATCATGGGCGCAAACTTAGCCACACTTTTGCCATTCTCCTTTATTCTTTTCTTTGAGAGGAAGGAAAGTTTTTTCATGAAAACATTAGCCTTTTTAGCCATAATAGGGGCACTTTATGTAGTAATGCAAATAGGATCAAAAAATGGGTTCCTTTGTTTTTTCCTTATGATTGCAGCTTGTGCTTATCTTACTTTATGGAACAAGAGTACGGATTTTAAAACGGCAATAATTATTTTAGGTATAATAGGGACAGGAGTTGCGTTATATTTATTACAGGATTCAGCAACTATTCAACGAGCTTTATTCCAGGATGAACAAGGCGGTGTATCCGGACTTAGTACTGGAAGGACTGATTTTTGGTACTCGGGGATTGAAGCTGTGATGCATCAACCATTACTTGGATTTGGTGGCGATGAAACGGCTTCAGTATATGCAGTTACCCTGTACGCACCCGAAGTAGAAGGCCATATTATGCACAATACAATCCTCGAATCCCTGGTAGAATATGGAATCATCGGCAGTATTTTTTATTTTTTATTAGTAGGGGTAGTTTTCTATCGAAGCTATCAAAATTTTAAATACGCTATTCGAACAAGCCAGTATATTTTAGCTGCTCCCACATTGGCATATTTTATTTCCCAGTTTGCGGGATTGTTTACCAGCCGTATATGGGATTCAACACTGTGGTATAATTCAATTCTAATTCTCTCTATCAGTATTTTATGGGAAACGGGTAAAGTAAAATTTTTTAAAGTCCGGCAATTACCGCCACATGCCTTACAGGAACCCCGGCTTGTTACACTAAATACCTAAGTCAACATGAGTGGAAAAATTAAAATCGCACACGTAATCAGCCAATTTAATTACGGTGGTGCTGAAGTATTATTACGCGAATTATTTCATAGTGAAGGATTCCGGGAACGCCTTGATTCTGACTTGATTATCGGAAATAGCAGGCGGTTGGAATTACTGCCACAAATTGATGGCCTGGTAAATAATATTTATGCCTTTGATATTTACTCCGGGAAATTTCCCCTTGAATATATGAAAATGCTTCGCCTGATCAGGAAAAATAAATATGAAATTGTACATGTGCATTTGCCTTTGATGGGCTGGCTGGTTGCATTTGCAAAAAAGCTTTGCCCAAATACTATATTTATTTATACAGAACACAACTTATTTACACACCATCACCGCCTTCATTATTATATGAATGGACTCACTTACGGTATGTATGATAGTATTATATCCTGCGGGTACGAAGTATTTTATACCCTGGAAAAAGTGCAAAAAAGTTGGTTTTATAAAACCAACAATCACATTGCACTGATCAATGGAATCAATACAGATAAATTTCAATTTCAGCAAAAGATGCCTGACCCGTCCCGCAAACTGGTTGTTGGCCTGGTGGCCATGTTTCGGCGCCAGAAGCGGATAGATCGATGGGTGGAAGTGGCAGAAGCTGTTCATAAAAAATCGGATAAAGTCAGGTTTTTATTAATTGGAGCAGATTATGAAGAAGAGAAAATAAAAGAGATGGTGAAAGAAAAAGGCCTTACAGAAGTGATTGAAATGCCCGGCCAGCTTCACGATACAGTGGCTTCATTTCATCGGATGGATATTTTCTTAATGACCAGTGATTTTGAAGGGTTGCCGCTTTCCTTATTGGAAGCTATGTCGAGTGGTTGCGTTCCGGTTGTAAGTAATGTGGGTGGTATAAAGCAACTTGAATTTGAAGGCTTCGGCAACAAATTTGATGATTTTGATGCAGAAAAAATTGCAGATACAATTATATCATTTACTGAAAATCTCCCGGATTTTTCTGTTCAGAGTAAAAAAGCGCATGATTTTGTTTTGAAAAACTATTCTTTAAAAAACCAGGTAAGTAAAACCTTAGAATTGTATGATATGCTCTTGCATGCACGGAAAGAAAATAAAAAAGAAGGGTTTATGAAATGAATTTTCAATTTTCAGTATTACAACGCTGAAAGCATTTGTAAATTCACTATCTTGCGCCCCAGAAATTGAATAAAAGGAATAATTTATTAAAAACACATGAAGGATTTGTTGAAAAAGGCAATTTATGCCTCCATCGAAGCAGGAAAAGCCATACTAAATGTTTACAACCAGGATTTTACTGTTGAAACGAAATCGGATAATTCGCCACTAACACAAGCTGATAAAAATTCGCATAATGTGATTAAGGATGCCTTATCCGGCACTGGGTTGCCAATTTTAAGTGAAGAAGGAAAATTATTATCTTATGAGGAAAGAAAAGGCTGGGACACATTTTGGCTGATTGATCCTTTGGATGGCACGAAAGAATTCATTAAAAAAAATGGGGAATTTACAGTCAATATTGCATTGATTAAAAATGGCGTACCCGTTTTAGGTGTCGTATATGTTCCGGTTTTAGGTACTTTATATTATGGTACGGAAGAGACGGGAAGTTATATAGCTAGTATACCCGCAGAAGCCACTACTTCAGCTATAGATTTAGAACTGGAAAAAGCCCTTACAATACCTTCTGCTCAATTACCAACGAAATATACTGTTGTAGCCAGCCGCTCACATAATACACCCGAAACGGATGCATTTATTGAAGGCAGGAAAAAGAAATTTGGAGAAGTAGAACTCATCAGCGCAGGCAGTTCTTTAAAATTATGCCTGGTAGCCGAAGGGAAAGCCCAGGTTTATCCAAGACTTGCTCCAACAATGGAGTGGGATACAGCCGCCGGCCATGCCGTGGCAAAATATTCAGGTTGCCGGGTATATGATTACACGACCAACAATGATCTTGCATATAATAAAGAAAATTTACTAAACCCCTGGTTTGTTGTTGAAAGGGCATAAGCCTTAGTAATATAATTTTTAAAACATGCAGGAAAAATTACATATAATCCCACATAATTTTAAATTAGGACAGGCTGATAAAGAATCACGCCAGGGCCATAAAGCTGCCTGCCTTTGGTTTACCGGTCTTTCTGGTTCAGGAAAAAGCACCATTGCCAATGCAGTAGAACAGGCGCTTTTTGCCGATAATTATCATACCTATATTTTGGATGGAGATAATATCCGCAACGGGATCAATAAAGACCTCGATTTTTCTGAAGCAGGAAGAAATGAAAACATTCGCCGGATTGGAGAAGTTGCTAATTTGTTTTGTGATGCAGGTATCGTTGTTTTAGCGGCATTTGTTTCGCCATTTAAAAAAGACAGGGAAATTCTAAAAGGTTTAATGGGCGATCAATTTATTGAAATATATGTTGATGCCCCGGTTGAAGTATGTGAACAAAGGGATGTAAAAGGCTTGTATAAAAAAGCAAGAGCTGGCGAAATTAGTAATTTTACCGGCATTAGTTCTCCATTTGAAGCGCCGGAAAACCCAGGTATTCATATTCGTACAGATCAGGAAAGTATCCAGGAAGCCACACAAAAAGTGGTGAGTTATATAACATCCAAATTAAAACTGTAATTATTATTTTATGCATAAATATTATTTAGACCATTTACAGGAACTTGAGGCAGAAGCAATTTTTGTATTGCGCGAAGTAGCAGCCCAGTTCGACCGCCCGGCAATTTTATTTTCCGGGGGCAAAGATTCGATCGTGGTAACACACCTGGCTCAAAAAGCATTTTGGCCTGCAAAAATTCCGATGCCATTGATTCATATTGATACCGGCCATAATTTCCCTGAGACAATGAATTTCAGGGATAAACTTGTAAAAGAATTGGGCGTACAATTACTTGTTGGCTCGGTACAGGAATCCATTAATAAAGGAAGAGCAAAGGAAGAAAATGGCTTAAATGCCAGCCGCAATGCACTTCAGATCGTGACTTTATTGGATTGTATTGAATCCAATAAAATTGATGCTGCTATCGGTGGAGCAAGGCGCGATGAAGAAAAAGCCCGCGCTAAGGAAAGATTCTTCTCACACAGGGATGAATTTGGCCAGTGGGATCCTAAAAACCAGCGCCCGGAACTTTGGAATGTTTTCAATGGCCGTAAAAATATGGGTGAACATTTCCGTGTTTTTCCAATCAGTAACTGGACCGAAATGGATGTATGGAATTATATCATGCAGGAAAACATTGCCATTCCATCACTCTATTATGCACATGAAAGAGAAGTAGTGTATCGGGACAATACCTATTTGCCCAATTGCGAATACATGGTTTTGCGGGAAGGGGAAAGTATAGAAACAAAGATCATTCGCTTCCGTACTTTAGGTGATATTACAATCACTGGTGGTATTGAATCAGATGCGGATACAATAGAGAAAATTGTTATGGAAGTATCTGCTATTCGTAGTACAGAACGAGGTAACAGGAGTGATGATAAAAGGTCAGACACATCCATGGAAGACAGGAAAAGACAGGGTTATTTTTAAAATTATATTTCAATCATTAAGTAAAAAATTATTACATGGAACTATTGCGTTTTACAACAGCCGGAAGTGTGGATGATGGAAAAAGTACGCTCATTGGCCGCTTACTTTACGATTCCAAATCTATTTTTGAGGACCAGCTGGAAGCTGTAAAAAATTCGAGTGAAAGAAAAGGCCTGGAACATATTGACCTTTCATTGCTTACTGATGGCCTGCGGTCTGAACGCGAGCAGGGAATTACGATAGATGTGGCTTATCGCTATTTTGCCACACCTAAAAGAAAATTTATTATTGCCGATACCCCCGGACATATTCAATATACCCGCAACATGGTTACAGGCGCTTCTACCGCCAACCTCGCATTGATCCTGATTGATGCCCGTCATGGTGTAATGGAACAAACCTGCCGGCATTCATATATAGCATCACTTTTACAAATACCTCACCTGATCGTATGTGTAAATAAAATGGACCTGGTGAATTATGCAGAAGAAACATTTAATAAAATTGTTGAAGATTATACAGAATTTTCCAGCAAACTGGATGTGAATGATGTACGCTTTATACCTATAAGCGCTTTAGTTGGCGATAATGTTGTAAACAGGTCAGAAAATATGGATTGGTACCAGGGTGCCACATTATTGAATACGCTGGAAACCATTCACATTGCGAGTGATTATAACCATATTGATGCAAGATTCCCGGTACAAACGATCATTCGCCCACATTCAGAAGAATATCATGATTACCGCGGGTACGCGGGAAGGGTTGATGGAGGTATTTTCAGGCCCGGTGATAAAATTATGGTACTACCTTCCGGCCTCACTTCAACCATTGCTTCAATTGATACGAGTGCAGGATCATTGGAGGAAGCTTATCCGCCAATGTCAGTATCCATTACCCTTGAAGATGATATTGATATCAGCAGGGGTGATATGATTGTAAAAGAAAATAATAAACCAGAAATCACACAGGATTTAGATATCATGATGTGTTGGCTCAATTCAAAACCTGCAATACCAGGTGCAAAATATTATTTACGCCATAACACGAAAGAGGTAAAAGCCATCATCAAAGAAGTGGTTTATAAAATGGATGTGAATACTTTGCAACGCAATGAGGAAGACAAAGAAATTAAGATGAATGATATTGTGCGGGTACGGTTGCGTACAACACACCAGATTGCATTTGATGCTTACCGCAAAAACCGTTCAACTGGTTCGGTTATTTTAATAGATGACACGACAAATGAAACGCTGGCAGCAGGTATGATCAACGATTAATATTTTTTATACCAGGAAAAAGCGTTTTGTGAATACGGCAAAGCGCTTTTTTTTATTTATTATTTTCGCGGATAAAAATTGAACTTTGACAGTTGCTTTCCCAAATACTTTTTTGATAGGCGTTCAAAAAGCGGGGACCACTTCGCTGGATAACTGGCTGGCACAACATCCCGGCATTTATAGTTATCAGTCATTAAAAGATATTCATTTATTTGGACTGTATAATACTAAAAGTGAGATAGTAGAGCGGCTTAAAAAAGAGCAGGTCAGTTTATATTCCGGTGAAAAAATAATATTGCAATCAGCCGTAAATTATATTTTTTACCCGGCTATGTTGTCCGATATGAAAAGAGATGCGCCGGAGAGTAAAATAATTATTGTACTTCGAAACCCGGTGGATAGGGCTTTTTCATCCTATATGTATTTTAAAAAGATGTTTCGTGAAAAACGCCCTGTAGGAGAAGCTTTGATGTATACGCCAGGAAATGATTTTCAATTTTCCAAAGACAACAACGATTTTACGTATATTGAACATGGTTTTTATCACCGGCAACTGGTGGAATGTTTTCGGCATTTCGACAGGAAAAATATACTGATCCTGGATTTTGCTTTGATGAAAAAAAAACCTGCTGAAATGATGCAAAAGGTATTTTCATTTTTACAGGTTGATGATACTTTCCAGCCAGATTTTTCTACTAAAAATATTACGGGGGAGGTTCGGAATAAATGGTTTCAAAAACAACTCGTTAAAAACAGTGGGTTCAAAAAATGGGCGATGAAATATTTAGTGAATTCCTGGCTGCCTGCAAAAAACAGAAAC
>JBAQJB010000243.1:0-1865 GCA_049289155.1 Chitinophagaceae bacterium | reverse complement strand
GTATTGGGTATTTCTGTTGTAGCCAATAAATTTGATGCATCAATACCTTTATCAGCAGTGGTGGCGGGGCTTGTAGTAGGAAATAATAGTTTTGGAAAAGATCATCCGGCCACCCAGTTTCTAAATCGGGTATGGCAATTGCTGAATGGAATACTCAACACGATCCTTTTTGTAATGATGGGGCTGCAACTTTTGATTTTGCCATTCCTAAGCCATTACTGGCTGATAGGTATCATCTCGATAGTAATTATCCTCATTGCAAGAATGATTAGTGTATCATTAATTGCATTTTTTGAATTGCGTAAAGTAAACCTGGTAAATCTCTCCATACTTACATGGGCCGGTTTACGCGGAGGGATTTCAATTGCCATGGCCCTCTCACTTCCTGTTTCTCCTTACCGGGAGGTGATACTTTCTTGTTGTTATTTTGTAGTAATCTTTTCTGTAATAGTGCAGGGGCTTACATTGAATAAGTTAGTTGATAAAGCAATAAGCAAGGATAAAACAGTCGTATCAGTAAAGGCTTGAAAAAAATATGCTTTCAAATTTTTGTGAAAGCAATTCCTCAACACTTTTTTAAAATGCCTTATATCAAAAATGAGTTCATACGCAAAATGTATTCAATGTAATTGTATGAAGGGTTTTTAACTCTTCTATAACGCAGCTGTAACAATAGTTTGCGCTTCATCAATAATTTTTTCCAGGTGCTCTTTATTCAAAAAACTTTCTGCATAAATTTTATAAATGTCTTCTGTTCCTGAAGGGCGTGCTGCAAACCATCCATTAGTTGTTATTACTTTTAGTCCACCGATTGGTGCATTATTTCCGGGTGCATTTGTAAGAATTTTTTCTATTTTTTCCCCGGCAAGTTCCTTATGTTTTATTTGTGAAGCAGACAGATTTTTTAATTTTTCCTTTTGCCCGGGTGTTGCTTTTGCTTCAATGCGATCATAAAATGGTTCACCAAATTCATTGGTGAGATCATTATATATTTTGCCGGGATCCCTTCCAATTTTAGCAGTAATCTCAGCTGAAAGTAAGGCAGGAATAAATCCATCTTTATCTGTTGTCCAAACATTTCCATCCAATCTTGAAAAAGATGCGCCTGCACTTTCTTCGCCGCCAAAACAAAGTGAACCATCAAGCAGGCCATCAACAAACCATTTAAAACCAACCGGAACATCATATACTTTTCTGTTTAGTTTCGTTGCAATGCGTTCAATAAGTTGCGTGGTAACAACTGTTTTTCCAACAGCGGAATTATGCTTCCATTGCGGACGATTTTGCAACAAGTAAAAAACAGCAACAGATAAATAATGATTGGGATTTAATAGCCCATTGCTTTTTGTTACAATGCCATGCCGGTCATGATCCGTATCGCAGGCGAAAGAAATATCAAAATTATCTTTCATTGCGATCAATCGTTGCATGGCATAAGGTGATGACGGATCCATACGAATTTGCCCATCCCAATCAACCGTCATAAAACTGAATGTTGGATCAATAATTTTATTGGTAACCGTTAAATCCAATTTATACTTCTCAGCAATGGGTTCCCAGTAATGAACGCCTGCGCCGCCCAGCGGATCAACACCCATCTTTATTTTCGCATTGCGAATCGCAGCCATGTCAATGATATTTCCAAGGTCATTGATATATGTATTCAGGAAATCATAGCGATGTGTTGTTGATGACTTAATTGCTTTATCAAATGAAATTCTTTTTACTGATTGAAGATTATTCTGCAACAATTCATTAGCTTTTTTTTCAATCCAATCGGTAACATTCGTTGCTGCCGGTCCGCCATTCGGTGGATTGTATTTAAATCCTCCATCACCCGGCGGATTATGAGATGGTGTAATAAC
>JBAQJB010000242.1:0-2754 GCA_049289155.1 Chitinophagaceae bacterium | reverse complement strand
GAAAGTCCCATTACATAAATGGTTGCATCCGAATTTTTGGCTTCATTCGCAGCTCCATAATTCTTGTTTACATTTTCACCTGAAAGTAAAATTCCCTGCGAATACAACAACTGGCTCGCGGCATCTATATGCCCAGCGAGACCTTCCAGCACAGTAACCATTTTATTATTGATGCCATAATAATTTCCAAGCAATGGTTCAATTGCTGAAGCATTCGGGCCTGTCACAAAATATTTTTGCAGGTCATTTTTTAATGGCAGCACACCATTATTTTTCAACAACACAAATGATTTTTCTGCAACAGTTTTTGCTAACAGGCGATTCGTTTCACTGTTCACAACAGAATCCGGAATATGATCATACGGATTGGAATGTACAGGATCAAACATGCCCAACCTGAACCGCGTTTTTAATAAAATATGCAATGAACTATCAATCTCTTTCTCATTTACCAATCCTTGTTTTACTGCATCAACCAATGACGGGAAAATAGCGCCACAGTTGAGATTCACGCCATTCTTCAATGCAACGGCAGCAGCTTCTACGGGTGTTTCAACATATTTATGAAAATCAATCATATCAGATAATGCCCAGCAATCTGAAGTGATGTAACCTTTAAAATTCCATTGGTCACGCAGCACATCTTTCAACAAATATGTATTGGCACAACAGGGTTCTCCATCCACCGCGTTATAGGCGCACATCACGCCATCAACACCGGCATTAACCAATGCATGAAATGCAGGAAGATATGTTTCCCAAAGATCTTTTTTAGAAACATGTACATCAAACTGGTGGCGCAATTTTTCCGGGCCGCTATGTACTGCAAAATGTTTTGCGCAGGCAGCCGTTTTTAAATAGCGCGGATCATTGCCTTGCAATCCTTGTACAAATGCAACGCCCATGCGGCTTGTGAGCAACGGGTCTTCTCCATAGGTTTCCTGTCCTCTCCCCCATCGTGGATCACGGAAAATATTAATATTCGGTGTCCAGAATGTTAAGCCTGCATATTGATTGCGGTTATTTTTTTGTACAAAAATATTATACATCGCCCTTGCTTCATCCGAAATGGCAGTTGCTTCCTGCAACGCAAGGCTACTATCAAAAGTGGCAGCTAATCCAATTGCCTGCGGAAAAATCGTAGCATTGCCAGAGCGCGCCACACCATGCAATGCTTCATTCCACCAGTTATACGCGGGAATTTGTAAGCGTGGAATTGCAGGTGCATTATACATCATCTGGTCCACCTTTTCCTGCAAAGTCAGTTTGGATACAAGATCAGAAACGCGCGCATCAATGGAAAGCGAAGTGTCTAAATATTTCGCATTTTGTGAAAAGACAATGCCATTGTAAAAAAATGAAAATAAAATTAAACAATAAAAATATTTTTTCATGCAGGTATTATTTCAAAACAAAAATCGAACATGTAAATATATACACGAAATAAAGAAGGGAAAAAATTATGTGAAGTCTTTTGATTTTTAAAATTTACCGATATTTTTTTATGCCCAATGATTTAGATTTGCTTCGCATCAATTATATGGTACTTACATCTGAAAATATTTTGTTGATTGGTTCGATACTTTTATTATTAAGTATTGTAGCCAGTAAAACCTCCGGGAAATTCGGTGTTCCCGCACTCTTAATATTCCTTACAGTGGGCATGCTTGCAGGTTCTGATGGCATTGGGGGCATTCAATTTAATGACCCAAACATGGCTCAATCGCTTGGTGTAATTGCGCTTACATTTATTTTATTTTCAGGCGGACTGGAAACGAAATGGAAAAACATACAACCGATATTATGGAAAGGCATTACTTTATCTACGTTAGGTGTTTTACTCACAGCGATTACAGTTGGCGTTTTCATTTCTACTGTTTTCAATTTTACATTGACCGAAGGATTACTCATCGGTTCTATTGTTTCATCAACGGATGCAGCCGCGGTGTTTTCTATTTTACGTTCAAAAAATATGGGGTTAAAAAATAATATCAGCCCTTTACTGGAACTTGAATCCGGCAGCAATGATCCCATGGCTTATTTTCTCACAATTGGTATCACATTTATGCTCGTACACCCGGGTACTAGTTTTGCTTCATTGATTCCATTGTTCTTACAGCAAATGATCATTGGTGCAGTAGCTGGTTTTCTACTGGGAAAATTCATGGCCTGGTTGATGAATAAAATTAAACTCGATTATGAAGGGCTTTACCCGGTACTCACTTTGGGCCTGGTTTTATTTACGTATAGCATTACGAATTTTTTAAATGGCAATGGTTTCCTCGCCGTGTATCTTGCTGCAATAATTTTGGGCAATGAAAAATTCATTCATAAAAAAAGTATTTTCCGTTTTTATGACGGACAGGCATGGCTTATGCAAATAGTCATGTTCCTTACATTGGGTTTACTTGTTTTTCCAAAACAGGTTTTACCTTTTGCCGGCACAGGGCTTCTCATTGCATTGTTCCTGGTATTTATTGCGCGGCCCATAGCCGTATTTATTTGCCTGCTACCCTTTAAAATGAAAAATAATGAACGGCTGCTGATTTCATGGGTTGGCCTGCGGGGTGCCGTCCCTATTGTGTTTGCGACATATCCTTTAATCTATCATGTAGAAAAATCGCCACTCATTTTTAATATTGTTTTTTTTATTGTGCTTACTTCGGTGATGTTACAGGGCACAACAATTCCGGTCATTGCAAAATGGTTGCATTTATTTGAACCATTGAAAAAAGATACGGAGCTTTTGCCTGC
>JBAQJB010000241.1:0-2599 GCA_049289155.1 Chitinophagaceae bacterium | reverse complement strand
GCTGTACGCGGCGCTTGCTGGATTGCTCATAGGTTTGGCCACACTCACCAAAGGGCCGGTTGGGTTGTTGATTTTTCTCATTACATTTTTTACTTATTTTATTTTTTATCACTTTAAAAATTTTCCGGGTATAAAAAAAATCCTGGCCTTCACTTCCTTTTTTGTTGTTATCTGCCTGCTTTGGTTTGGACAGGACTTATGGGAAAATGGTTTTTGGTTTTTAAATAAATTTCTCGCGTACCAGGTTGATCTTTTTTTGAACCCGGTAGCGGGCCATGGAGAACCTTTTTATTATCATTTTGTCGTGGTCTTTATAGGTTGCTTTCCAATTTCAATATTGGCACTGCCTGTATTTTTTTCTAAAATTTCCACTAAGAAAAATGATTATTCCCGCGTCATGAAAATTCTTTTCTGGACGGTCATGATCCTGTTTAGTATTACCACTACAAAGATCGTTCATTACTCTTCCCTGGCTTATATGCCACTTGCATTTATTGCCGCCATTTATTTGGACCGCTTAATTACTGAGAGACAAAAAATAAAAGCCTGGGTGTTCTATCTCCTGGTTTTTATGGGTTTTATTTTTTCACTCCTGCTGGCCGCATTGCCATACCTGGCGCAGCATCCCGCGTTATTGCTTCCTTATTTACATGACTCGTATGCCGCTGCAAGCCTGCAAATAAATGTGGATTGGAATGGATATGAAAGTTGGCTTGGTATCATTTATTTTATTGCCATTTTATTTTGTTTCTTCATCATTCATAAAAAATATTTTACAAAGGGGTTTGTATTATTATTTTATGCTACACCCATTTTGCTTTTCTTTTATTTAATTTCAGTAGTGCCAAAGATTGAAAAATATTCACAGGGCCCCGCCATAGAATTTTATAAAAGCCTCCAGGGAAAGGATGTGTATGTATGGCCCATTGGTTTTAAAAGTTATGCCCAGTATTTTTATGCAAAAAAACCACCCACGCCGGTATATGGAGATAATGATGAACCATTTCTTTTAAAAGGAAAGATAGACCGGCCAGCATTTTTTGTAGTGAAAGTAGGCGATACGACGTTTGATACTTCCTGCAGTAATTGTATTTTAATTAAGCAGGAGGGAGGGTTTAAATTTTATACAAGAGAGCCACCGTCGAAATAATTATGTTACGGGCACATGATTTTGTTTCTTATGAGTATACATTAATAAGAAAAAACTTATCATACCGAAAAAAATAATGACTCCTGTTGTTACGCCCCAGGTAAACCATCCATACGAAATGTTTTCAATTGAGTAAATAAGTAATACCTGTTGCACCGCAACCGGGAACGCGCCAATACCACCGGGTGCAACGATCATGGCCAGCGTGGTAAGGCTGAGTACACTTAAAGCAGCGCCAATTCCCAGTCCCGAAGTCTCGCTTATTGCGTAGAAGCCAATGTAGATGCCCAGGAAATACATGAGCCAAATGAAGATTGTATGGAAAAAAAATGCCTTCCTTTTTTTCAAATGCAAAATTGTATAAATGCCTTCCCGTATACCAATATGATGCCCTTTCAGTTGAGTGATATAATGGTGATTTGCATATTTTTTTAAAACCCATTTTACAAGAAAAATAAAAACCAGTAACGCCAATACAACTACCACAATAATTTTCCACCAGGAGAAAGATATATTTGTACTTTCTAACAAGTGCATTTTTTTTTGTATAAAACTGCTTACTGTATCGAACTGCACCGCAATGGTGATTACTACAAGTAACAGATAACAAACCAGGTCAAAAATCCTTTCGACTAAAACAGTGCCTATCAGTTTGTTTGCCGGAATTTTTTCATAGCGGGCAAGTAATGTACATCTTAAAATTTCCCCGCCGCGCGGGATAAATGTATTGGCAAAATAGCCGCAGAGTGTTGCATAGAAAGTATTGGCAGTAGTTGGATGATAATTCATTTGACGAATCATTATTTTCCAGCGCATTGCCTGGCTAAGGTGGCTTAAGAGCGCAATAATAACGAGTGGCAGTAATAAAATATAATGGGCATGTTGTAATGAATCCCGGAACTGGATGTTTTCTGCCAGTGTCATTTTACTCAATTGCCACCACATTAAAAAAATTCCAATCCCCAGGAAAAAAAGATATTTTAGAATTGCTATTATTTTTTTCTTCTTCTTCATAAAGAACCTACAAGATAATTCAGTGAAATTAGTTTATGCAAGTTGTGGGAAAAATTAATTTGAGGAATTGAAAAAAATGGTAGAAAAAATAAGCGGCGTTGATAACAACTCTGCGTAATATCGTTTTTTTAGCGCAAAGAGCTGCCGCTCTCCTTAGTGTTAGCGCAGCGCACTAAGGAGTCAAGTAGAAGCCAGACTTAGCTGGAGTAAAAAGAAACGATTTCATAAATAAAAAACGAATGGTAATCAATTAAAAGAAATGATATAAAATAAAATTGCAACCATTAAATATGGAAAAGTTTATTATATTTTGAGCATTTATATTTTAACCTGGTCTTTATAACTTTAAAGTCCAGACTAAGTCTGGCATTTATTATAAATCCGTAGAGTCCTTTCAGAACTCTACGGATAGCGTGTCTGTGATTATAACGATAC
>JBAQJB010000240.1:0-2964 GCA_049289155.1 Chitinophagaceae bacterium | reverse complement strand
TGTGAATGCCATTCACTCTTCTTCTTTTGCCGATGGTAGATATGCCGGCAACCCGATGGGTTTTGTTTTTAATACAAAGGATGGCAACTTTTATTATGCAGGCGATACAGCATTGACAATGGATATGCAATTAATTCCACGCTGGAGCAAACTGGATTTTTCTATTTTACCAATTGGCGGAAACTTTACCATGGATGTAAATGACGCAATCGTTGCCTGTGATTTTTTACAATGCAAAGAAGTGGTAGGTGTACATTACAATACATTTCCTCCAATAACAATTGATACAACGAAAGCGCTTGAATTATTTCAGCAGACAGGAATGCATTTAATGCTTCCAAAAGCCGGGGAAACGATCGACATAAAAACAAGCTCATAAATTTACTAAAAAAGGTCCCGAAAATATGGCAAGAATCATTGGAGTGGCGAATCAAAAAGGTGGTGTAGGAAAAACTACAACAGCAATTAACCAGGCTGCAAGCCTTGGTGTGCTTGAATATAAAACACTATTGGTAGATGCCGACCCGCAGGCGAATAGTACGACTGGTGTTGGTTTTGACCTGCATAATATTACCAGCAGTTTGTATGATTGTATGGTCAACCAGGTTTCAGCCAGGGATGTTATTTTAAAAACAGAGATCCCCAATCTTGATTTAATTCCTTCACATATCGACCTGGTTGGTGCAGAAATTGAAATGATCAATTTTCCCAACAGGGAAATGGTGGTGAAAAATATTTTAGAGGCCATAAGAGACCAGTATGATTTCATCGTGATCGATGCCTCACCATCTCTCGGCTTAATCACGGTGAATACGTTGACTGCCGCGGATAGCGTGATCGTGCCTGTTCAGTGTGAATTTTTTGCGTTGGAAGGTTTGGGGAAATTACTTAACACCATAAAAATTGTACAAAACAGGTTGAATAAAAATTTACAGATCGAGGGCATTTTGATGACCATGTATGATGGCAGGCTTCGGCTTTGCAACCAGGTTGTAAGCGAAGTGCGCAGGCATTTTGATGAAATGGTTTTCAATACGATCATTCACAGAAACACGCGCCTGAGTGAAGCGCCAAGTTTTGGTAAACCTGTGATCTTGTATGATGCACACAGCAAAGGATCCATCAATTATATGAACCTGGCAAAAGAAGTATTGCAAAAAAATAACCTTACCAAAATGAAACAGGAAGAGCGGATCATGGAATAAGAAATAATCTTTTCTAAATTATTATTCGTTATTAAAACAGAATGGCCAAATTAAAACAAAATAAAGAGATGCTGGGAAAAGGCATCCGTTCATTACTCGAAAATATTGATGCTGATCTGAAAACAACTGCTGGTAATTTGCAGAATACAGTATTAGATGCGGCTACCAGTTCCAACCGAATTTCCATCAATCTCGTGGATACAAATCCAAAAAATCCGCGGAAAAATTTTGATGAGCAGGCATTGCGTGAACTTGCGGATTCCATTCGCATGCATGATATTATTCAGCCGCTTACTGTTTCCAAAGCGGGCAATGGCCGTTACCAGTTGATTGCCGGGGAACGCAGGCTGCGGGCGGCTAAGCTGGCAGGCCTTACAGAGATCCCGGCTTATATCCGGCAGGCAAATGATATACAATTACTCGAACTCGCCTTACTTGAAAACCTGCAACGGGAAGACCTGAATGCGATTGAAATTTCACTTAGTTATAAACGTATGATGGATGAAATCCATTATACGCAGGAGCAGGTTGCGGAAAGGATGGGCAAGGAAAGAAGTACCGTAACTAATTATCTCAGGCTTTTAAAATTGCCCCCCGAAATACAGCTCGCTGTGCGCAATGGATTGATCAGTATGGGACATGCACGGGCATTGATCAATATTGAAACGATCGACAATCAATTATTCATTTTTAATGAAGTAAAAAATAAGCAACTGAGTGTGCGGCAAACTGAAGAACTGGTACGCAATTTATTCAAACAGAAGTCACCCCAAAAACCTTCGGGGAAAAATAAATTATCTCCTGTATATAAAAGACTCGAAGACACGTTAGCCTCCTATTTTTCTACCAAAGTTAATTTAGAGCATAATGGTACAAAAGGTACAGGCAGCATTCGCATAGAATATTTTTCATTGGAAGAACTGAATAAAATCCTTGACCTGATGCAGGTGCAGGTAGATTAACTATGGCAAAAAAGCACTTCATTATATGTGTCCTATTTCTTGCCTGCGGCTTTTTCCTGAAAGCCCAAAATGTAGATAGCGTAGTAGTTTCCGCAGATACCACCATTATCAAAAACCAGGATACGCTTTCCCTTAAAGAACAAAATAAAATTGCGTTCCTGGAAAAACATGAACCCCGTAAAGCAACTTTGCGTTCCGCTATTTTACCCGGCTGGGGCCAGGCATATAATAAAGAATACTGGAAAATACCTATTGTCTACGGAGCACTTGCCATTCCTGCAGCAACTTATTTATACAATAATAAATGGTATAAAAAAACCCGGGATGCTTACAATATCGTTGTGAATAATGATACAGCAATGTTTGGAACTATTGACCCAAAATTACAGCCACTTATCAGTAACCCCACAAGTTTGCAATTTTACAGGAACCAGTTTCGAAAAGACCGTGATTATTCTACTCTGTGGTTTATCATCTTATGGGGCTTGAATGTTGCAGATGCCACTGTTTTCGCACATTTGAAGCATTTTGATGTAAGCGATAACCTAAGTATGGATATACGGCCTGATTTTAATCCTCAATTAAAAACCGCCGGAATTGGAATTGTTTTTAATTTTAAAAACACGCTAACCAAATAGCATTTTGAACCACATAGAATCATAGGCACATAGATTAACACATAGATAAATGTTGCAGAAGCCTAAAGGAATTCTTATAAATTTTCATTGTGTAAATATTTAAAGTGGCCAAAAAAACCTGGTCAATAATCTAATTTCTAAATTACCTGGCGAATGATA
>JBAQJB010000239.1:0-1649 GCA_049289155.1 Chitinophagaceae bacterium | reverse complement strand
GGTTCGGTTCGGGCGGATACATTCATATATCCACCAAAAGAACCCGTGCCGAGATAGAAACGAACAGGGCGGGGGCTGCAATGTAAAATGAAACAGTTACCCAAAAGGTAACGTGTACATTTAATTGTAAGAAATTCAAAGGGATGCAGAAAAAATAACTAAAAAGAAATACGTGTAAATGTTTGTGAGGCGGAAATTGCGGTTCGCAGAAATGTGTTGGCTATTAAAGTCTAATTGATTATTACATATCAATTAAAAGTCACTCATTAATGGGGTGACTTTTTTTGTAAAAACTCCTTTTTCTTTTATCTCGAGCCGAAAAAAGAAAAAGGAGCAAAAAGAAAAGTTGGCTCCCCTGCGCTTCTATCATAATTTATATTTTAATGGACAATTTATGCTGTCCTTTCATGGGCGGTGATAGTGCTTTTACTTTGATGTAATGGAGACGATAAAGCTTTCGGATGCGCTTGCGATGATGGATGTGGTGGAGGGTGGAATGCCTAAGCCGTTTGCAATCACATTTGTAACGAGCGATGAGAAACGGAAGAGTGGTGGTGAGCTTATAAGGGTAAAGGAGAGATCGGCCACTAAGTATCGTGATTTTGTGCCTGGTGATGAGAGGGATTTTACAGGGAAGGGTAAGGCTGCTTTTTCAAAGAATCCGAATCATGGTGTGCATGCAACGAGGAATATTAATATTCCAGGTATTGCTCATATTGTGAAGATTCATATCAGGTTGATCACTTCGTTTAACGGGAAAAAAGTGTATTGGTAATGGCTAAGAATAATTTTGTTGGGGAGTTGATTTATACGGATGGCAGTCCTGCTATTTATTCATTGGAGGGTATTGATGGATTGAGTGGTAAGAATGGTACTGTTTCGAAATTTAATAAGCCATTGGATGTAACCAGTAAGACAAGAGACTGGAGTGATTGGGGTGATGATAATTTGTTTCCTTACAATGTGGATGTGGAGGTGCGGAAGAATGCAATTGTTACTCAGGGTTTGGAGGTGTTGATTAAAGCGCATTTCGGGAAAGGAATTTATGCTTACAAAGAGGAAACTACTGAAGAGGGAAAAATCCTAAAAAAAATAGTGGATAATCCGGAGATAAAAACTTTTTTTAAATCGAGTAATATTTCAAGGTTTCTTCCTCAAATAATTTATGATTATGTATGGTTCAGAAACATTTTTGTTGAATTAATATTTGATAAAGCTGGAAAGAAAATAGCTTTAATTAAACGTCATGATCCTATCCATTGCCGGTGGGAGAAAATGGATAAGAAAGGTATCATAAAGCATTTGTTTGTGTATGGTGATTGGGCGCAATTGGTTACTGATGACATTATAAAAATACCCGCACTGAGTTATGATTTTCCACTGATTGATATCCTCAATAAAAAGGAAGATTTTAAGGGTGGTGATAGTGTGGTGATGCCGGTGCGATTAAATACGGGTGGTAATTTATATTATGACAAGACTCCCTGGGATAGCATAAGAACCGGTTGGCTTCCCATTGCAACGAATATTCCGAAGATGAAAGATGCGCTTTTGAGAAATCAGATGGTAATTAAATATCATGTGAAAGTTCCTTATAGTTTTTGGGAAAGAAAGTTTGGTAATGAATGGAGTGATTGGGATAAAACTAT